>NZ_JBSICC010000050.1:0-13101 GCF_058245955.1 Providencia sp. UF-224
CACCGATTGTGTGTCAAAGTGGGTAACGGGTGCTCGAATTAAGATTGGCTCAATGCCTGGCTTAATTCGTAGGGGATACGTAAAGAAAAAAGAGCTTGTTAAGCGGCTGAGAAATACATTTATACAAAATAAGGTAAAAACATTTAACGCGGTATTATCCCCATTTTCAGGGGATAACTACATTTACCAATTAAACAGCGCGTAACCGCTTACGCGGGTCTCGACGGCCCTCACCTTAATGTGTCATCTGTAACCCTTTTTGCCGTCTACAACCCTACGGGCGGGTGATTTAGATTAAATTTCGTGATAACTGCTAGTAATGTATTGATGATTAAATCAATTTTTGTGTGAGGTTAAAATGAAGCGCAAAACACTGACGTTAAAACGCCCCACGACGGAAAATGCCGCGGAAAGTGCGGAGCCTGTTATTCAACGTCGCCGTAAACAGGTTGTGTTCAATACGCAGCGTAAACCGAACGAACCATCCCAAAAAAAGGAAACTCAATTTCCTAAAAAGGTAACACCCTCGCCTGCGAAAAAAAGGCCGAGGTTGTCATCCCGTTAGAAAAAAAGTCATTCCTCCGACACCACCGAAACAGCATCTCCCGTTAGAGGAAGCTATCGCGAACCTTTCAAAGTATTGGCCTCACCTTTTTCCCGATGGACAACTTAGACCGATGGCTGTAGGCACGCGAGAAGCCTTGTTTGCGGATAAAAAAGCCCGCGAATTGCCTATTTCGACTAAAACGATAAAACGCAGCCTTGCGGCCATTAGTCACAGTGTCAAATACCGCACCACCATTATGCCTGGTGCGGTACGATATGATAAAGACTGTCAACCGAACGGGACTGTCACGGAATTGGATGTCGCCGATACGTTAAAACGCATTCAACGACTCGCTAAACAACAATCAGGAAGCGCATGACAAAAACAATCCATTCGCCGATTTCCGTTGAAGAAAAAAATCTTTGGTTAGGTAAGTTAGCGTTTGCCGCTTTAGTCGCGATCAAACTGTCACAGTGAGATGGAAAAGCCGCCCGAAACGCCCAGTCTGAAAATTTTTTCCTGCTTCGTGGCTACAAACGGCCCTGAAACAAAAACGGTTTCACCGTTGCGTCGTCCATGATTTTGAATGGCTTATCAACCTGGGTCAACAACGGCTAATGACCTCAAAACTGAAATCGCGGTTAGAGTATTTATGGCTTTCCTGTTGTTGTGATGTTGCCAGCCAAAGTGACTTGTTTCGCTTAACCTACGCGACAGAGCTACTTAAAGATTTGGGATGGGATAGTGTGGTACTCAGTGAAGACCGCTGGCAAAAACTGATAATGAAAAAACCGATACTGACCGCAATCCCCACCTTCTATGTCACTGCCTCTGCTTTAGCCACTGGATTCAGTGATGAGGGGAAGCAGATTAACTCGGTGGAGTTTTGGGTGCTTGGTGGTAAAGGGCAATTTAACGAAGTCATCAAACAACACCATCTTTGCGGCCAGTTCGATGAAAATTTGCCACACTATACGTTGTTGTTATCACGGTAGGATGTGAATGTAAGATCCGATAATGTACATCTGTCAGAGGAGTTAACCGTGACACTCATCATTACGCAATCCCTCGAACCACGGTTATGGAATGAAATGTAAACCGGATTTTGCACGTTAATGGTGGTCAGTTTTTCCTAATATCAGACCGTTTAGCCAATTGCGTAAACATTTTCCGTGATTTAATTGACATGAGAGTTTGGGAAAAAATGAATATAATTTTTTATTTATCGTCCCTAAGTTCACTAATTCATTGAAATAATGGGTAATGTATTCAATTCGGTGAATAGTCTGTAAGATAGAGATATTTACCGGAGAGGTATTCATGGCCAAAGTCGATATAAAATACCCATTTTGTCAACAAACACTCCCAGTTAAAAAACATGGCCTGGGAAGTACAGGGCATCAACGCTATCGCTGCCAAGTCTGTTGCCGAAGCTTCCAATTGGATTATGAATATCGCGCCTGCCAACCTGGAACAAAGGATAAAATTATTGACCTCACGATGAATAATGCTGGTATTCGTGATACCGCCAGAACCTTACACATCAGTATTAATGCTGTTGTTCGCACTTTAAAAAACTCTCGCCGCGGCAGGTAACGTCTTTACCGCTTGATAACTTGTACATTGAATTGCTTTGCGAAGTCGATGAGCAGTGGTCTTTTGTCGCTAACAAGAAGAAATAACGCTGGCTCTGGCATGCTTGGGAACCTCGCCTAAAACGAATTATTGCGCATACATTTGGTCGTCGAAACAAGAAAACGCTGCGCCAGTTACTGACTTTACTCTCTAGGTTTAATGTGGCTTTTTGGTGCACCGATAAGTTTAACGCTTATGAGATGCTGCCGAAGGAAAAACACCTAGCCAATAAGTTTTATACACAACGAATTGAACGGGAAAACTTAAACCAGAGAAACCGTTTGAAGCTGCTTAACCGTAAGACGGTAGGCTATTCAACGTCAGCAGAAATGCACAACAAGATCATCGGCACATTTATTGAACGCGAACACTACCTATTATGATGATCTCTATATTGAATACATGACCAATTTTACCATCAAACTCTACCCATGAGTGATCGAATAATTCACTTTTTTTAGCCCTAATAACTTCAGTGCAAAGAATTGGGTCATAACCATATTCAGATAAAGTCATATAAAAAGCAGTAGACAAATCATGACAAGCTCCTCTTTAACCATTACCTAGCATGGACTCCAGATAAACAGAAAAAATACCCGCTAATATTTTTTCATAATCTCTTTCTCCAGCAATGGGCATTATATTCAGTACCCATTTCTTTGCCGTGCCTGTCGGGAATTTAACGATAAGTAATCCCTAAAGTAACTGAACCACTATAATCACCAGGCACGGTTCTATTGGTAGTACATAAATACCACCCTAATAAAATATTATTAGTATTACCGGCAGGAGATAAGTTAGTCACAAAATATCCTGGCAACATTGAGTTTGGGTCAAATAAAATAGCGCTATTAGGATCCCCATTAGCACAATTTTCTGATGCTGTTGGTCCTATTGATCCTCGAACAATAATACCTGTTCCATCCACGTTCGATTCGTTAGTCTCTGTATTTATCAATCCTAAACCATAGCCATCAGATGTTGGAGTACCTTGAATAGCCGTTGCTTTAACATACACTGCTGCAGTAACAGGGCTAGCATTACAGCTTATTGAGAGAGCATCCAAAACGGTCTCTGATAAACGCGTACCAAAATTGATAGATGAGTTACTTACACTGATACTGCAAGGGGGCGGAGCCACGATAATTCTATCCGTTGCACTCATAATTGCCCGGAATGCGATAAGTTCCTGAGAGCCACTAGATACACCTTGAACAAAATACACAGCTTTTGGGGTGTATGTACCATAAGGGACATTTGGGCCAATGTATGCCCATATTGAAAGATTGAGTGTTGCGGGTTTGGTTCCTATCGCATTGTTATTAGCGGCTCCATAAAATATTGTGCTAGATGCGAGCGCATTTTTTGGATAAAGACAATTATAGCTAATACTTTGGCTAGAGGCTGTCGTAGAACTGAGTTTGCCATAGGTATCCCAAGTACCATCGACGGAATATAAATAGCCTCGAGTTTCGACTAAGGCTTGTGAAGCAGCTATATTGGTTATCGCCCCTGAACTCGTTCCGGTAGCGCCAATGATAATATCCCGACCATCAATCGCTCTTAATCCAGTATAACCATTAACCGTCGTTGCAGGCTGACACCTTGTATCGTAAGACAAAAAGGTAAATCCACCGCCTGCTGCTCTAGGCCCCGAATAGGGAGAGCCTAGTATGGATGTTCCCGTACCTCCTCCCAAACTTCCTTGAATATTCGTTAGCTTCATCATCGAGCCAGGATAAACGGTATAATTAGCAGACCAAGCGGAGGCGCTCAGCATCACCGATAGCCCCAATGTAATAGATACAAACTTCATTTTCATAAAAAATCACCCTCAAAAAACGTAAGAAATTTTAAATCATCGCGCAAAAATGTTTCAGAAATACGTTCTTTTTTACCCTTATTGCGCCGAAAAATTCTATATTGGTTTTATATCTGCTTATCAGACTCACACGGCAATATGGCTTGATGAATGACAATATTAGGCTGTAACGCTATTTTATTCAGATTGAAATGAACTCGGCATTGCTGCTGTGACTCAGTACCCCATTTAACCAGTAACTCTCCGCTTTCAGGTAAACCTGTCAGATAGACCTGCCCCCGGTCTCCAACAATGGCACTTATTTGCTCATCCTGATTGGCATCGGTTAGAGAAGCTATCGCACCAAAAGGGATATTTTCTTTATTGTGGGTTAATGTCATCAGTATTTGATATCCCACGCGAGTCTTGAATGAGGCTTTGACCACAGCCCCTTTCGTTGGGTAAACATTGATATTTGACTGCTCTAACTCAACGTTTTCAGGTAAGGTACTCGGGTCTAATCCAACACTATTTCGGGTGTAAGTAGAAAGGTAAGGCGCAACCGCATACCCTTGGCTGTTAGTAATAGAATTGCCATTATTGACGGTGACACCATAAGCATTCGGAGCACTAATCAGGGCGACAGAATCGCCTAGTGTATTGGAGAACGTTATGCCCTCTGAATGAACTAGAGCACCTCCGCTACCATTGATATTGATACTGCGAGAGTTTTTGTTATAGCTATAACCGGTACTCAAGGTACCTTTACTACCGGAATATCCCACATTTGCATTGCTGTTCGCGACTTGCCCTTTATTTCCCCAGTTTTGAGAAACATTATAATTAATGTTAGTACCTGTTATGTTTCCACTAAACCCCATCTGACTTTGAGTTCGACCATGATTATCATTACTTATAGATGTGGTTGCATACACGGATTGTAATGCTGGAGAATAACTAAATAGGCTAAGCGGTATACTGACGCTCAGTGAAACTTGACGGTTTTCAGGCCAATTTCCTTGACTATCTTTCACTCGGTCAATATTGTAATTAATATTGTAGTTAATTCCTTTAAGATTATTACTGTATCCTAGGGATAAGCCAGTTAACGTCCTATCGCTCCCCCAATAATCATCTCGATTAGCGCGGAAGCTCAAGGAGCCCCAATTATCCATCTGTTGGCTTAATTGAGTTTGAAAACTGTTTCTGCGGCGCTGAGCCGTCCATGGGCTAACGCCTTGACTTAATTGATATCCTTGAAAATTAAATTCATTAAAAGTATAAAAATTTTCAGTCGAGTAGCGTAATGCTGTTAAATCTACCGACGTTCCAGTTGACAATAGACTTTTAGAATAACGTAAGCGATATGATTGCCCTGTTTTTTTACTTTCATGTTCAAATGCAGCGGAAGAATGTGTTATATCGAAAGATAATGCACCAACATCGCCTAAAGAAACACCAAAACCACCGCTTCCCGCTTGATAATCTTTAGATAAGAGAGTACCCGCATAGAGCGTAACATCTTTTGGTAATCCATAGACACCAGTCAATAAGGTAAAGTCAGTATCACGTGATTGAGTGGTTAAATTTCCATTATAACGCCCCGCGGATAGTTCATACTTCCACCCCCCAGGACGTAACATCACGGGTAATGAAGAATAGGGAACGATAAACTGGCGCTCTGCACCATCAGCCTCGGTTATTGTGACCTGATAATCGCCTGACATCCCTGATTGCTGAATATCGTTAATCGAAAATGGCCCAGGAGCCACATAGGTTTCATAAACGATATTGCCATTTTGGCGAACCGTGAGGCGAGAGTTACTATTTGCAACGCCATTTATCTCAGGTGCAAATCCTCGCAACTGATTTGGTAACATCTGCTCATCTGAGCTTAGCTTCATTCCGGTGAATGGTATACCATCAATGATTTCACCACCGGTATTCGTTTCTCCCACTTGGAGTGTGGAGCGTAGAACTTTGATATCACGAGAAAGGTAAGTATTAGAGAAATGAGTTTGTGAATCATGAGAACGTTTTTGATTGCCACCACTGTTGCGGTTTTGCGTGTAAGTCAGGTTGCTGCGAAGCCGCCAAGCCCCTGCATTTGCCCCCATAAGAAAAGAAGCAAATAAATTTTGATTGTGTGCTTTTTCTTGGGAATAAGTATTTACTGAACGTCCAGCGCTAAAATTATAATTGGTAAGTAAGGCCGGGATCCCTTCATCCCATAAATTGGGATCAGCCCAATTGCCATAATTGGATTGCATGGCAATTTGAGGGATACTGACGTTTAAACTCAGACGTGCTAAATCAAGTTTAGTGGCTGCTTGAGGGATATAAGTTGCCAAATTATCAATTTTGCTATCTGTAAGAAGATGTTTTAGCTCGGGTACTTGCTCAACATTAACACCCCATTGTTTTAACAGGTCAGGTGTTAACAATGGCGAGACTTCTCCTTGAGTGTTTTTCTTAAAAGTTAGGCTATAGACCCCGACTTCGCGCTGATTTACAAATACTGTAACCGTATATTCTCCATCTGCAACACCCCCTTTATTCGAAAATACTGATAAATCAATCGCTGTGCTATTGTAGCCTTCGCCTAAAAAAGCAGGGTCAAAATAGTCTTCCGCAGATAAAGGGGATACCACTAAATATAAAGCAAAAGTTAATGGAAGGTAATGAAATGTTATTTTTTTACAAGGGCTATCTATCAATTGAGTAGAGGAATATATATTCATAAATATTTACTCGTCATTATGGTTTTTATTATTGAGAGTTCGAATTACAGGGTTAGTCTTAACGCCATAATCATTCAGTAGCTGAAAGCTAATATCACCACGAGTAGTACCACTCGGTATCGGATAGGTTTGCTGACTTAATGGTGGAGTCATAAAGAATAAATCGTCATCTTTAATATTTTTTCCATCAATGGTTAACACATCAAAAGTCACATAAAATGCAGTAGGATTGGTGACGACTAATTGTTCATTTTGACGTTTAAATTGTAATGATTCGGCAATCTTCTGGGCATCGTAAGGCGGTAATTCCTCAGGTCGATAAAAAAGCTTTAATGTATTTTTTAAGGCGACTGTTATATTGGTTTTTTCATTACTTATTACTGGTAATGAAATTCCTTGTTGATTTTCATTGCTAGGCTGACTAGGAATAGCTTTGATATGAAAAGCAAAAACCGATTCTCGATCTGTGGGTAAGCTATGTTGGGTGAGCCTAATGAGTAAGGCTAAAGACTCTCTGGACTCCAGTCGCTTTAAGGGAGGAGTGACAATAAAAGGAACCACTTTTGTTTCATCTTCAAAATAATCTGTCTGAAGATCTTGGGCCCATGGTGTTATGCGAGACTGTAATAAATAAGGCGATACGGAGTCATTCGCCACCGAGAATGTAATCCCCTTAGTTTCACTGCCGCTATAAATGACACGCGTCGACTGTATTGTAATTCCTGATCGCTCATCTATATTCGCGGTATATGCGCAAGTACAGAAGACAAAATACCCAGTAATCAAAAAAAGTCGTATATATCGATATAATCGTGATAAGTAACTTATTCGACTCATGGCGTTTTCTCCAATACAGACAAAGTACGTTGATAGGGTTGGCTTACAGCGCCATAATCATTAATTACGGTATAAGTGACCTGATTTTTGTTTCCCTGGATCTGATAGGTTTTCTGAGAAAATGGGTCTATCATGGCACCTGAAATCGATAAATCGATATGTTTTTCGTTGATAATTAAGGTGTTCAAGGTAAGGTAATAAGGCGTAGGATTATCCATAACTACTCTATCATTATGTGTATTAAAAACTAATTTGCTCTGAGCCTCGCGAGCCGTCATCGGTAATTTGGTTGGGCGATAAAACATTTTTATTAAGGTTTGAACCCCTACCGATACACGTGCGGTTACCTCAGCTTCATCACCTTCATCAGCGTTTTGCTTAGGATGATTTGTCGAAGGGATTGCTAAAAAGCTGAGATAAAATAATGATTCACGATCAGTAGGCAGTCCCTTCATTTCCTGAGACAAAATACGTACAGTAAATTCGCTTTGTGGCTCTAAGCGAAATAAAGGTGGGGTCACAACAAAAAGCGCTATCGGTTTCTCTTTAGTGTCATCAAGTATTTGAGTTTTGACCAAATAAGCTATTGAACTTAAATTTTGTATTCCCGCTGTCGTGCTCTTGTCATTAGCATTAAAAATGATGCGTGTTTGAGGCAGCCTCAACCCTTCTGCTGCTTGGGGCCCGCCACTAATCCCAATTAATAAGGAAAATAAGAAAATGCGAAGTATGAACATTTATTCTCCTAATGAATCAATCGAATAGTAGTTGAAAAGTGACACTTGACTTGAAAGCGCCAACTTCATAAGCGGGGGCATTACTACATGGCGAATAGCTACCACATGACAACGATGCAGTTAATATTAATGTTGAGTTATTCAATGATGATATTGTGGTATTTGGGCGTGCTAACAGAGCTCCTCCGCCATTACTACCGCCATTGGTAATGATATGGTCATTATCTTCAAAATTAGGATCACCGTTTACCGACAATTTCACACCAAATCCTTGTGCGGGGTAACTGACAGAAGGCGAGTCAGCAAAAAAGAATTCAGTCCCCCCTAAGTGAACAGCATTCCCTTTTAGCAAAATTTGGGGCTTTGGAGCAGATAGCCCTTTATTAGAACAATCGCTAAAAGTGATATTGACAGGCATAGATACACCATTTCCTTGCAAGCTAGTCGAAGGAATTGCATTAGGGTTACTACCTTGAGTTATACCAAAATCGATAGTTTGTGGAATACTCATTGTGCAGGTCGGTGCTTCCAAAGTGGCAGAAAAATTAATGATGACTGAGTCGCTAGCAACGCACCAAGATGACATGCAGAGTAATATAAATGCACCCAGCCTTTGAAATATGAAGTTCCATAAGCGAGAGTTAAAGTAAATCGTTTTCATTGCTTATCCCTTTTATGGGAGATTGATATTAATGGTTAAATTTGCAGAGAATCGACCAGGTATAATTTGATTGCTATCGACAAGCCCGACCAACCCAACCCACAACACTTGATTAACACTGAAATCATTATCTTCAGATAGCGGAATAAGTGACATAGGTGTTGTAGCTGAGATGGCTTTTCCACCCATTCCATTGGCATAAAATGAATCTAAAGACGGAGTTTTGTCCCGCTCGATCACAGTGGACGCAGGTTGCACCATAAATCCAACCCCATTGGTTTGCTCTGGCCAGTCAGGATTTTTATTGAGAAAAACACGATTATTAGAAGAGTATGTAGTACCGGAAATAGTTACTTGTGGAGTGACTGCATAAGTGCAATTCATCTGCGCACTGATAGGTTTAACTTCGACGGTAACGCCAGGATTAAACTCTGATGCCATGCGAGGCATGAAGGTAATGGCTTTATTATCAAACGACACATCACAACTGCCATCAGTGATGGTTGCAATAAAGGACGTTCCAACTGTATCTAAATTAACGCTGGCTATAGTTTGGTAGCTTGGAATTATCCAAGTCAAAATAGCAAACAAAGCAACGTGATTATTGTATTTGACCATGAAAACTCTCAATGCCTCCATAATCATTTATTGCTTTCCATTGAATTTTGCCAGATTTAACTGAATGCAGAAAAATAGTATCCCCATAAGGTGGAAGCATATTTTGCCCACGTGTTGCGCGAATATTCACATCAGAACCATTAATCGTAAGGGAGTTGATGGTGATATAGTAAGGCGTGGGATTGGTGACTTTTATGCCATTTGCAACACGTTGAAACTGCAATCGACCCATTGCTTCTTTTTGTTTGATAGGTAAATTATTTGGGCGATAAAACAACTTAATAATATTTCCAGTGGCGACATTTAATATATTTTCTGTCCCCGAACTAGAAGACGATTTAGATTGAGTGGACGCTGCTGGTAATGCAGCCACCCGAAAATAAAATACGGACTCTTTATCGTTAGGTAGGTTGCCGCCATTCTTGATAACCCGTAACTGATTGGTGTTTCCTGGCTCAAGACGAAATAGTGAAGGAGAAACAACAAAAGGTACTTGTTCATGCTGCCCATCAATATCACGAAAAACTTGTGCTTTTACTAAGAAAGCCCGTGTAGATGTTTCATCACTGCGAACGCCAATACTTGCGCCTTGCATTCCATCATTCTCTGAAATAATTAGTCGAGTCGCATTGAGTGAAATCCCTGCGAAAGCAGTTGCCGACCAATAAATCAAACTTAAGATAATAGGGATTCTAAAATAGAATGGACTAAAAAAAGTAGACATACTGTTTCTCTCAAATATTCAGAAAAAACATAAACGTGGAAATACTCCACGTTCATGTTATTTAAAGATATAAACTTATTCTGACGCGTAAGAAATTGTAATTGGTGCTGAATACAATTTCGCAGTTGGTGTAGAAATCATTGATGCCATTGCTACATTGAACGTATATGATGCACCTTCAGCTGCAGTCACATTAAGAGGAACTGTACCACCATTTTTAATGGCGTCGGTCGCTGATGTTCCGCCTGAGGTCAAAACCATAAACCCAGTTTGTGAGTCGTTTCCGATAAAGATGTTTTGATTACCATTAGCAGCAACGTTCCCAGAGATAAACAGCTCGCCTCCAGTTGCTGGCGCAGAGGCGTTCGAGTCACTACTACAATTCTTTAATTGAACTAACATTTCGACAGGTGTTCCAGTAACATTATTAATGTTAGCCGTTGTAAAATCACTGGAAATATGCATACCAGTATTCACTGTCGTACCGCCAGGTACGCCATTGACATCAATATCACAAGTTACTGCTGAAATTACTCCTGAAAGAACTACATCAGCTTGGTTTGGTTCTGCAGCATTGGCATTTAAACTGACTACTGATGCGCATAACATGATTGGAAAAACTACTTTTTTGATAGACATAACGGTATCCTAATTATTAAAGTATATATGGTATATTCATAGTCATATAAAGCAGTTAAACCATTAACTGCTTTATATGAAGATAAAAATCATAAAATAGTTCATTGAAAATGATATTAAAATGGGAAGAGTATCTTGGCATATATTTTTTATAAAAAGCCTTTTTTATTTTTATTATAAAAGTACCTATTTTAATTCATTTAAATCTTCATTAAGTACATTAAAAATTAAAAGGTAATATTCAATCGATTTGTATATTACTGGTTTATATCCACCTTATCTCCTAAATCTTTTTCTGTTAACCGCGTTGTCATTTTGAAATACATACGAAAATTAACTACTTCATGTCTTATTTTAATTAATCACTAATAGTTTTTGTGCTAGAAACTCTAACAACAAAATTGATACCTGTTAAATAATTAATGCCGATTGATTCTAAGAAAAACGATAGAGAAAAATTATCAAACGAATTGTTAACTGGTTGCATTTTTCTTTATATATTTATTTTTAATATGAAAAATCAATACAACCAACTGATTAATATAAATAATATTTTTTAATGAAAAATATTATTATTTAAGCGATAAAAATATTCGTATCCATTTAATAGAAACATAAATGTTTTCCTTGTTACAAATCGAGCTAACGAGATACAAATGGAAACAATACACACTGGATTGGAGTGGAAATAATCTTATAAAACTTAATCTTTATGTATTTTGTTTAACTACTCATAAAATGATTAAAGGAATAACTAAGGTTTATCTAAATAGGTAACTGCCGGTATCCCATTTGGTTAACCGTCTCAAAGGAGTATCTAGTCGATTACTTCACAGTGACTGTTCTGATATTACGGCTTATGAGTTCTTTAGGCTCTGAGCTACTTTGCCCAAGAGGTTAATTCTTCTCTCCCAGATTCAGCATGTTCGTTAAACAACCAAACCTTAACTTACATTTATTTATAAAATATATAAAATATCAATAGATTAATATAAAACCAAACAGCAACGATTACTTGTGCGACAGGAACACCACAAAACTATCGATTAAGAACAAAGGGCCCCAATGTCATGAATAGGCGACTGAATTTGGCTATGGGGGTTTCCGCGCAAATTTCGTTAAATAGTACTCCTGTCAGTGCAAATGGAGCTGGAGTTTCTTTAAATCAATTAATGAGCCAGACTATTCTTAATGGGAGCGGTATCGGGATCTGGGCAGACGAGTACCTGTGGGATTTTAGTGCTTGCGGTGCTTTAGAACTACTAAAGTAAAATATAACTATTGAAAATAATGTTATTAATACAGGGACTCAGCTCAAGAAATCTAAATAATTATATATTCACAATGAAATTATTAATAAAGTTACTGTCGAATAGATAAAATTTTCGGGTTTATTTTAGCTAGCAGATAAAGTGATTTTGTTAAGATAAGTATTACCAAGTAACTTTTAATTTTCTTGCATAAAACAACTAATTTTTTAAGTCTTCAGTCAAATACCACGAGGAAGCAGAAAGTCACTATGTTTTGTTTCATATTATTTGTGTATCTGCGTTCACGTCTTCATGGTGGGTCAGATAAATATTTAAACACGTTGATTTTTTGTTTTATTAACGGTGACACTGATTATCACGCAATCCGCATAACCACTGTTATGGAATGAAATGTAAAACTAATATTCTTCCGTGTGCCCTTTTTCATAGGTCACAAATGAAAAATGGCTTAACATCATTAGCGTGACAATAATTCCTGTTTCTTGTGCGGTCGTATCATCCGGTGAAGTGATCATATAGCCCTTTGTCGGTTGCTGATAAAAACCGCCATTCGACAACATATAAAAATCCCAATATCCACCGTTATAAGCAATTGCATTCCTCCCCATCCAGTGATAAATGGCATTTTCAAACGCAATACAGTACCGCCCTAATTTTGAGGGTAAAAACTTTAAACGGGCTTGCGCGTTCTTCACTTCAATAGCAGAGATTAGGGTTTCGTCTTTTCCATTTCTTTCGTCGAGTTCCTCCACTGCAAAGGCCGTACATAGCCGAGACGAGGAAGGAAGCAAGGGCGGAGACAAAATTGTTGGAAAGCGCAGCGGCAAGAATTTTGGTGGAGTGCACTTTACGCTTGCTGTATGACGAGACGAGGCTATGTTTTAGGCCAA
>NZ_JBSICC010000051.1:0-13022 GCF_058245955.1 Providencia sp. UF-224
ATTTGTTGCTGATATTGGTTGACCGTGCCCGTCATGTCGAAAGTGACGGTGATAGGAGCAAGCCAACGCACCACAAACACCGAAATGCTGAAGCTGAGTACCACTGCAATCACCATAAAAAAACTCATGGCCTTCAAGCAGGCTTTGCGTCGACGACTTGCGCCCCGTGCGGGTGTTTTTTCTACTTTGTCGACTAATGTCGTGTTTGGGTCTGCCATTGGGATAAGGCCTCCATTTCTCTTGGGAATTTTTGTTGGGCTAACGCCAATAACGTGGCTTGCTGGGAAAGTCCTTGTGCCGCGGCATTTTCACGGAACTGGTAGTCTTTCCCGTCCGTGGAAAACAAGGTGCGACTGATGGGGTCAATCAACAAGCGGTGATAAGACACTTGCCCTGCCACTCGCAACATAAAGGCACTGAAGTGCGCCTCTTTCGCCGAAGGGAACCCTTCCACCACGGTACGTTCCAACACGTTGAACTGGTCAGGGTTTTTCTGGTTATATTTACGGAACGCCTCCAAGTTTTGTCGCAAAATAATTTTGTACGACGAGTTACTCCATGCGGCTTTCGCGGCCACACTCGCATCCTCACCATCAAAATCCTCAATTCCCTGAGAAATGGTAATGTAGGCACCCCGGTACTTACGGGCAGTACGATAGCCCCCTTCAATAAAGTTACCGACAAAGCTGTTTTCACTGTCGAGCAGTTTCCAACCTTCATCGATAATGGCGGCTTTTTTAATGTCCCGTGGGGATAAGTACATGCGCTGTTCAATAAAGATCATCATGGAAAACATAACGGCGGCTAACAAATCAGGTTTATTTTGTAGGCCGCCCATCTCCAGTACGGTAAAACGCACATTGTCATTGAGAACAGGATTAGGACTATTAAAATACTCGCCGTACAAGCCTTTGGTGGTGTATTTCTGTAAGGAAACAACAATCTCGTGCATCTTATTGCGCACAGAGTCAGCATCCTCAAAAACACCATGCTCTAATTGCCACGTTAAGTACTCTGAAATATCATCGATCAGAACCGCATTACCCTGACGTTTACTCGGTGCTGCACCCTCCCACACGTCTTGAACTGCATTCAATAAGATGGACTTAGAGGTGTCATCCATATCCCCTGACGGATTAGCAAGCACCAATAGCAAGTCGCGAATACTCTCCGCCGCTTCTTTAATATTGACGACACCCGCGAATGGGTTGAATTTAAGGTCGCGCGCATCAACGTAAACGCCCCCAACACTCTCACACAGCCCTTTGTAGGATTCGCCCATATCCAAGACATACGCCCAACCGCGACTGTCGAGAATTTGGCGGATAATGGCTTGCACCAAGAAGGACTTACCGCCCCCCGAGGTGCCACACACCCCCATGTTGTAGTTATCGTTCCCCAGCCCCGAATCATCATCAAAGATATCGAGATAAGACAACTGGTTACGATATGAGGGAATAGGCAGTCCGCTGCGACAAATGCGGTTATCAGCAACCACGGGCAACAAGTTGGCTACGTTGAAAGACTCAGCCCGCAGTGTGCCACTTGAGCGTTTCATGTCGCCCCACAAGCCCTCTTGCATAACAAACGGGAACAAGGCCATGTAGTTGCGCAACTGCATAAAACTGGGGGGCGTGAGCGTCAATCCATTACTGTTAAAGGTATTCATTAGGGCCATTTCAGCGTTTAGAGCTTTATCGTCATCATCTTCACAAAATAACGTAATGCCATAACTGTAACGCGTGAGTGCTGATTGCCCTTTACTTAACCGTTCACGGATATCGGTCCACTCTTTCGCTTGTTGCTTCACACCTGGCACCCAACTGGAGAACTTGGATTCTGCGCGCTTATTAAACGTGGCTGATTTGGTCATCGATTCGTTTTGGGTTCGGACTAGATCTTCCACTTCCAGCGTCAACGTAATGGCAAACGGGCACGACACGGAAGCTGCAGGGTCAAGTAAATTGCTGAGATTATCGCCCCCTTGCCAGAGGGCAAACCGCTGCGGGTTTTTGGCAAGGCTGTAGTTGAGTATCCGTGTACGCGATTTTCTTCCCTTTTCATCCATTAAGCTCTGATGCATGGCTTCGGGTTTTAACTCCATCACGAACGAACGGTCAACACACTGCGCATTGAGTTCTTCATACGGCTCCATTTCGTCGGACGGCTCCGCAATATTGTGATGACGAAAATTCACCATTTCACGCACCAACTTGATTAAGCCTTTATCATCCAATCGCTCCGAGCCGATACTCGCACCGAGGAGAGATTGCTGCACCACACTCAAGGTTTGATTCAAATTTTGCAGTGTCAACGCATCTGCCCGTTTAACCGGTTCGGCATAGATAACAAAAAGGCGGTAATTCCGAAGTGTTAATGGCAAGCCTTGCTTGTTGGCTAAACCATTCATCGCCCCATTTTCATAATAAGCACGGGTAATGGCATTGAATTTTGACGCTAACTCACCATCCCAGCTAAAGTCCCTCAGACCGTAATCCAACATGCCGCTGATACATTTACTGCCGAGCAACAAAAAGGTGAGTGGGGTTTTACGCGGCAATTTATTTCGCAGAAAATAATCCAGTGCATCGACAATTTTATCGTTCGCACCAATCAAGGGCGCACATTCCAACACGAAACCTGCCGTCTCCTTGTTAATAAAAAGCCCTGAGTCGGCATCATAATAGCGATACGGTAAGACACTGCTAAAAGACGGATAGTCCATCTCTTCCAGTGCTTCATGCGCTTTTCGTGAGCCGTCGGGTTGTTTCCAGTTAGAGAGGAGTCCTTTGAATAAACTCTCCATAAAGGGGGACTCCCCCGCATCCTTTGCATGGGGATTACCGAGTTGCTTCAATTTTTGCAAGAAGCCACGTTTTTGCGTCATTGTAACTGCTCCTTCCACTGGCCCTCTTTCACGACAAAGGAGACGACGGCCGGTTGATAAAAGTTTTGCTCTTCATCAATCCACGGGGCTATCCACAACCGCGCGGTACTTGCAGGTAATCGCACCGGTGGCACCATCCCAATATCGGCCCAACCCGACCACGTTTGGGTTGGCTGCGAAATCGGTGGCAGTGAATTGGCGGGTATCGACTTTTTTATAGGGACGGGTGACGACTCAAATGCCCCTAATGCCGTCACGGTCTGTGAGGTCGCGCCGTAACTCGGTTCCACAGTACGCACTGAGCGCGATGTGGAGGCGGTTGTGACAACGGGAACCGTCGGAGTTGCCAACGGCGCTAACCGCGGCAACTCAGCTCGCTTTTGGGATGTGCCCTCCCCATTAGTAGGATGGTTCCAAGACACATTTTGCTGTGCTGCCTTTTGATTGGCTTCTTCCATCGTCATGCAGCTGTCTTGCGCCGTGGCATTGCAATCAAAGGAATCTTTCATACCCGCAGTACAACCAGCGAGCAGGGTTAATGCGCCTAGAATTAGGAGTTTTTTCATTGTTGAGCCTTTTGAATACGAAATAGGTAAAAAGAAGAGAACGACGAGGAATATCAAATAAAAAACGTTATTTAACTGTATTTAATCGCGAGTCCTACGGAAAAGAAAACCACATAAACCCCAAGACATTTAACGATAAATAGGATCATTTTCTTGCGTGAAGGAAATCCCACTTTCCCAGCAATATAGTCTGATTTTGAGTATTGCCCTAAACCTAAGCAAACGAAGACAACTATTGTGCTTGCAGCACACAGCAAGGAAATATTCCCGAGATACAAAGGTAAAGGCGATGAGATAAAAAAGTTACTCCCCCAAACGCTCATGCTCACTATTGCGATGAGAAAATTAATAATCTCAAGGGTGCGCATCACTTTAAACTGAAACAATCTTTCTTCTAGACTGGTCATTGCGCTCTCCACTTAAATAAAGCTAAGTCATAGGTCATCATGCTATTTGCAAGATAAGTGAGTTTATAACAACATTAGGGAATTTAATTTTTCCTGCCCGCCGTACAACCGATGGGCAGAGTTAATACACCTAGAATTAGGAGTTTTTTAATAATTAAACCTTTTGAATACGAAATGGGTAAAAAGAAGAGAACGACGAGGAATATCAAATAAAAAACGTTATTTAACTGTATTTAATCGCGAGTCCTACGGAAAAGAAAACCACATAAACCAGAAGACATTTGACAATAAATTGGGCCATTTTCTTGCGCGAAGGGAATCCCACCTTCCCTGAAATAAAGCTGGCTTTTCTATCGTCACCAATCATTAAAACGACGATAATTGCACTGACAGAAACCAGTATGGAAATATAGGGAATATCCCTAAACGACCAAGTAAAATAACCAATCAGACATCCTACGAGGTTAATGACAACGATGCACAAATTAACTATCACAAAACAACGCATGACTTTAAATTGAAACAGTCTTTCTTCAGGACTGGTCATGATTCCCTCCATTTAAATCAGGTTATTAACCCGATACCAGACTCGAACACCAAAGAATGGGTTATTGTTATTCGCTAACAACCATTCTGGTGAAGCATTGCTGACTGACTCAATATTGATGATGTGAATATCCACATCACTATTTTGATAGAGCCACCAATTTACCGTTTCAGACATCAATTGGGCTTTTTGTTCATCGGGCAATGTGGCTATTGTATTTTCAAGGGTGAACATTTTCGTTCTCACCGCATCGTAAAACCGTTTGTTTAAAAAGGTTTTTGCATGCTCAACTTTATCGTAAGAAAGCCGCCGCTTTATTGCACCACTGTTTTGGATATCAAATCCACACGCCCTAAAAAAGCTCACACTCACGTTATCAGTTGCACGCCCTGCAATGGCCGTTGTGAAAGCCCCCGAAAACTCATTAACGATACGTTCTATCATTTTTCGTCCAATTCCTGCTTGCCGAAAAAAAGGATGTATCGAAATATTGTGAATATGTGCGATATCCGTGTGGCTGGTAACCTTTGCAACACCAAGAACGGAATTTTTATATAACGCCTGACAAACACATTCGCCGAGTTCGTTTGAAAATGAAATATGGTAGTTATTGAGGATATGCTGTCTTTTCATCATCAACGCAATATCGGTCAGTGTATTTTTAGTTGAAAAATGCGGTTGAGTAATTTGAGTTAAAAGTGTCATTAGGAGATTACTCCATTCGCTTAATTATCCAATGTTGGATTTTTTCCAAGTGAGACTGAATTTGGTCAAATAACACATCAACGGCCAAATTTAGTTCAATAAAGTCACCTTCAGGTAGATGCACAAACGCACCGCCATTAAACGTCGTTATCCTACGAATAAGTTCAATTTGAAGCACTGTGACCTTGCCGTCTCTATCGGTAACTTTCACTAAATGGCTTGGGTTATGTGTTGAATGATTGATGACTGATTGATTTGTTACATGTTTATCAAACATTAAATACCTCCGTAATCTCACTGATTAAAGTCATCAAATTGGGCAAGATGACGCGGACGATGCTTATCGATATTGTCCTCAATATCCTTTAAGAACAGGTCAAAGGTGCATTCCCAGTCATTCGCCCGCTTTGGTGCAATGGTTTTTCCTTATCATTGCTTAATTGGTAGGCTTCAATGGCTTCTTTGTAATCGCTAACCGTGACATTTTCAATCACATCACCGCACTTGAGCTTATTGGTGTTAGGCTGAAATAACCCATTATCGTTATTGGTTTCAATGAGTTGACATTTTGTTGAGTAATATTCCCCTTTACTCACAACTTCTGACTTATCTTCTTCATTTAATATTGCAACTCCGAAAATCACTAAACCGATTAGTAAAACCATCAACGCAAAGACAAATGTCGCTTCACTTGCTTTACTTATCGCAACAATGATTACCCCTAAAAATAAAATGACAACCACGAAGACAATGAATATTGTGCTCAACATCATTAGGCTCCTTATCCCGTTATTTTATGGCCTCAAAGTTACGATTATCGACAACACGAGGCACTTCTTTGTTGAGGATATTAAGGAGTAACACCGAGCGAGCCTCCCCGTTAGGCTCACTGTAAATCGCACGCACACCTTGAAAGATGCCGTCATAAATAACCACTTCATCCCCTTTTTGCGGGAGTTGCTCACTCACCTCTTTCATAAAATTTGGCACCATCAGAGTCGCAATGATTTCATCGGGCACCACCACCGGCAGTTTGCCAGAGCGCACAAAGTAGCTCACACCCCGTGTTGAGCTAATGGTCGAAAAATGGATCACTTCATAATCGAATTTTACAAATAAATAGTTTGGAAACAGGGGCTCCATCACTTTGCGTCTCCGATTTCGCACCACTTTCTCCGCTTCATAACGTGGGGAAAAACTATTCACACCTTGACGTTCAAGATGTTCAATCGCTCGTAAATCTTGCCCTGTTTTGCAATACAATAAATACCATTTATCCATTTATTCATTCACTTTTGTTGAGAGTCGTTATTTAAGATTTGAGTCACCCAGGCACTCAAACGGTATAGATAGCGAGAAAAAGCAATCCATCCCAACTGATGTCGGCACACACCAATATCACCGCAGGTGAACTGATGAACACCATAAGAAGGACGGCTTTTAATCGCGTTTTCGTGTTGTTTTTTGTGGGTAGAGTTAACATAACTGCGCCTTAGGATTGCCCTGGTGTTGGCGATAAGGAGGCGTGAAAGACGTTATTGTTGTGTCGGGTATTGCGGGTAATTTGTGGATGGCACCGCATCCCCGAGTGAAATTTCTTGTAACGCTTGTTTTGTCACCGTAATGCCTTGATTGAGCGTTTGCTGAACAGACTCGGCAGCCGCATCCTTACTTTTCTTCTTGCGCATCTGTTCAATAAATTCCAATTGGAAGCCTTCTTGGAAAACGACAGTGATTTCAATACCAGCGCCAATGGGGATCACTGGATGGTATTGTTCGGCACGTTTAATGAAGTATTCCGACAACATTTTACCTGACTGCTGAACCCCGCCGCCAACACCACCACGCGCCACATCGGCCATGGTGGTTGTGCTACTTGCACCAATACCCACTGTCGTATCGCCCACTTTAGAAAAACCTGACCCCACGGCTTCAAGAAACCCACCGCCAAAGGCATAACCGACTAGCTCACCATTTCGGATGACCGGCTCCCCTTTAATACCGTTTTTCCCCATAAAGGAAACATGCCCCTTAAACGGCATATCAATCGTATGGCCAAACAACTTGCAAGACAGACGGTCAGTACGAACAAGTCCGCGTTCACTGGAAATATCGCCATACACACCCGCCGTCACCGCACACCCACTTAAATCATACTCCTCATTATTTGGCATAATCAGTTTGCCTGTTAAGCGAAACTGCATGGGAGAAGGGTTGCTGTTCCCCGTGACAGACGCATTGGCATCTGCCCCCTCAATTACCATCGCTTTGGCAAAACTCCCTGACGGGACATAGGGCAAAGCGGGTAAGTTGTTATCCACCTTGTCTTCTTCATACTCGATAGTCATCGAATGTAAGCCTTGCTTTAATACAGGGTTTACATTGATTTGAGGTTGCCCAACAGGGTATTGACCGCCTTGATAAAATGCCGTTGGCGGCGGGATAACGGGTTGGCTAGCTTGACCATTCGGTGTCGGTATCGTACCAACAGGGAGCGTTTGAGGTTGAGGTAAGGTATTGTCGCCATGGATCAACCCATTACTCACCTCATTCAGCTGGTCTTGCAACGTTGTTAAGTCTTTATCTTGTTGCTCAATTTTGTCGCGGTAAGCTTTATTTTCTTGCTCTAAACGCTCAATTCGGGCATTCACGCTTTTCATCTGCTTATCCACTTGCGATGCCGTGGATTGCAAATCCGCCATGGCGGCTTGCCCGACTTTACGATCAAAGGTGGAAGAGACAACCCCTGTCATGTTCGGCACAGGCTTTTGCGCCGTTTGTTTAATTTTGGGTTTTGAAGGCTGACTAAACCACCATGCAACCCCACCAATGGCACTGGCACCTAACGCCACCATTAAAAAAACAACAAGCTGTTTACGACGCGTTTTCACATTTAAATTAGCCATGCGTCACCTCATTACTCACCGTTAACCACACGGTTGCGGTCGCACCCGGTAACACCTGTTCGCTATAAGGCGAAATCAATACTGCCCTTACCCCCTGTGCATTAAACAATCGCTCAGTGATCGGTTTAGCGTTGGCAGTGGTATTACGCACCGCCAGTTTGTATACCCGTACATCGCCACCATTCCACATTTCATCCGCAGACACAACATACCCCGACGGTAATGACAAGGTTGGCGTAACGGTGACGGGCGCTTTGGCAAAACCTTGCGGAACTTCGCCGTTGAGTAATGCTTTATGCAGTCCAATCAGCATTTGGGGATAAGGTAACGAACGTTCCCACTGTTTGGCGGCTGGTCGCTTCGCAGGGACTGACGACACCAACTGCAATACACGACCATCCCGTTTTTGCGGAACGGCGACCACGGAGACGGTCAAACCGCCTGCAGTACGGACATAAAAGGTAAACGGTTTGGTTTGCGTGGTCATCAACACTACCCCACCACTGAGCTGACCCGTTGCGCCTTTTTGGTTACCATTGATAAACATGCCTTGCGCACTATCAATCGCGACAATCCGGTCGCCTGGCACCACCAACATATTTGGCTCACTGTTGCTAAAGGCCACACGCACTTGCGAATCAGGCGAAACAGGAATTTTTACAGGTAAAGTTGCAGCGGGCTCCGCTAAACTGAAGGCAGAAAAGAGGCCCATATTCAGGGCCAATAACGCCAGTTGACTTAACTTACTTTTTCTTCTTTTCATCGACTTGCACCTCAAAGCCCCCTATTGTCGTGAGCCCATTTGCATACTTCAGGGTTAATCGTAATGTCACCCGCTCAGGTAGCGATTTACGGTTGCCAATCCACGTTTGAATATCCCCGTGAATATCGACAATGCCAGAATTGGGATACACATCCATTCCAGACAAATAAAAAGCACTGGTGACATTGTTCTCAATAATTTGCTTCGCTTCTTCAGCCAAGAGTTCTTGCATCTGTGGGCGCTGACCGTTATCAAAAAATCGTAGTAACGCTTTGTGATTAGCTTTGACCGATTCGGGCGACACGTTATAACGCAGAAAAATCAGCGATTGTGCAGTTTGTTCCAGATAATTGGCGTCAGCATGTGAGCGACTTAAGGTAAACGGGGTTTCAAAGAACTGTGGGATGTAGGTCATTTCACGGCTATCAATTAACGTGGCAATATTCGACCAAGCCAGAATATTCCCCGTAATACTTCCTCCTAATAAGCAAACTAATATGATGAAAATGAGTGATGTGAATTTGTGGGCAGATTTGGCTGCGCTCAGTTTCACCGTGACCTCCTGTTATTTTAGCCAGAGTCTGAACGCGGAGTCGGGAAGTCGCTTGTACATTCCCTGAAAACAGAAGGAAGGCAAATACCAGTAACACGCATTAATCAGCCAATCTGTTCCCCTCCCTTTTTTAAAATACCTCAGTGCAAACCAGAGCAAAACGCCAATGACAACCCCTGCAATATATTGCTTGTCCATGACCGCCCAGCATAACGGGAGGGCAATGGCACAGGTTTCATCGAGAGGTAAGCCAATTGGACGACTTTGCTCTGTCAGCGTCTGAGGAAAGATGAATCGCTTAGCGCGCTCTTCTTCCATAACGCTGTTCCTTCAATACCAATAACTTATCTTATGGTGTTACGCCTGGGGCGCGAGCTTTAATAATGGCAAAGATAATACCGGTGATCACAAAGAACACAGGGATCAACACGAATGTCGCTGGGTTGTGATTACGCAGGTACATTAAGAAGACCAACACCACTTCCGCTAACATGAAGTAGTAAATCAGTGTCGAATCTGCACCAAAGCTGGCTTCTGCATCTTCACGACCCGCCGCCATTAAGTCATCAGCAGCCATTGCCCCTTTAGAGACTAAAAAGGCCATCATCGGTACACCAATTAAACGGAATAAGGTTTTCCCCAGTTTAAAGTTCACCGCATCAATAGCACGTTTAAATAAGCCCTTCTTTCGGGCTGGCGTATTTTCAATAGTCAGTTGTGACATAGCTATTTCCTTGTTAATAGATGTTTCAATATTTACAATATAATCTCTTTGTGAGTATTTAATAACAATTGAGCATTTAGCTCGCTTTATTCCCGACTTAATTAATGAATTAATAACACTTAATTTAAGTAAGAAACAAAGCGTGATAAAAGCATTCTAAATTGAGTGCGCTACCGCCCCAGCCCGACAAATCCATTTTTAAATGGCAAAGTCTACCCGCTGTCTTTTTATTTAACAGTTTATAAATTCATAAAATTAAAATTGAAATGAATTATTAATTTATTTAGCTATATCCCAGTAACTCCCTGTAATTTCATGTTCGTTGTATAGACTATAGACAATCCTTAATAATGCTTCATCTTGTTTGGAGCGACCCGCTAATTTTGCTGAATTAGCTAGCAACTCATGAATCCTAGAAGAAATAGGGATAGTTAATCTTATTGCCTTAAATTTTTCAGTTGTCATCATGTGAATTCCTAAGTGAAATTTTAAATACTATATCTAATAAAAAAAATAATGGAATTAGACAACTGCCCCATATTTACAGGTTGTTACAAATATGGGGCGTTCGTCCAATTAGTAAAGATGTATAAAAAAATCCTTTAATAAGTCACGAGGAATATATTTTCTCCATGAATAAACCTCAGCTACATATTTAAAGTTTCCCTCACCTAACAATTCCAGTTTTCCATATACAGATTTCATTTTATTTTCAACAGTAGTCCTAGAAATATTTAGAAATGAGGCTATTTGTCTATATGACATACTTGAAATAAATAACCATGCTATTTTCCATTCATCCTCTAACAATTCATCAGATGGATTTACCTTTTTAAATCTATCCAAAGGAATTTTTTCAATATCTTTGTTTTTATTTACTATATTAATATCATAAAGACTTAAATTATTTGAAAATAAATTTATAGCTTTTAAATAAAAGAAATCATCATTAAACTTTGAAAATTGGAGAAAATAAATAGGAGGTTCTTTTAATTGACTATCAAGAGAATATGAAGGGAAAGAAACAACAACGTTCTTTGAAGTTACATCAATAAAATCACTTTTAAGAAAATTGGAAAATGAAGAGTGAAAAATGTTATATAAAAACTGTTCAATCCCTGTTAACTTGAACAAATTGGAAGCTAAAAAAACAGAGTTCTCGTTTAAAATGGCCCATACTTCATCTTTTTTAAGATGAAAATCGAAAAAATCGAACAAAACCTCTTGTTTTATTACGTTTAGATCAATAGGATCACATGCAGACATGTAACCGTCTCCTTTAGGCTAGGTTATGTGTTTAGCTCAATAAGGGAGTTCGTACCTCCTTTATTGGGCGATTCTTAAATTTTTAACTCGCTAATTATTTAGCTTAGGTTAAGATTAACTTTATTTTCATTTCAAATCAATTATAAATTTAAATTAATGTGACATATATTTATAATTTTAAATCTCAATCACTAAAAACCCAATTAATAAGTAAAACCATACATTTATCCCCAAAGAAACATCCTTTTAATTCTCTGGAAAAAATTGATTTATTAGCATTTCAGTCTCCCGCTTCATCTCTGCAATTCCCTCCCTAAAATCATAGCGACTATCTTCTTTTATTTCTCTAATATTAAATAGCATCTGAAAAATCATTTGAATACATTGACGTGTTTTTGCTGAATCTTCTAACATTTGCTTCTTATAAAGCTCTTCCCATGTCATTCCATCATCATCTGTTTCATCTGCCTTCTTTTTTAAATTCATCGTGACACGAACGCCAATATCCAGCATTTCAGAACAGACGCTCGACATATTTGCATCAGCATGGCTTGCACCATCAGCTCGACGTTCATCAACAATTGTTCTAATTGCATCATAAACTTTTTGTGACATATATACGTTTTGTCTTGCCATTTATTTAACCTATAAATTAGAGTGCTAATCAAGTGCCTAGTGTAATTTATAGTATCACAGAAACAGTGCTTTTAAAGTGCTAAACTTAATTTTTTAAGCACTCCATCAGTGCTAATATATAGGCACCAACAAAGCACTGAATCTTATAACTCACTGTTTTAATTTGATTAGCCACAAGATAGCCACAAAGCAGCACTAACTTAGCCACATTTCAGCACTCTTTTAGCACTTTATACAAAGATTTTTAAAATTTTCACCTATTTATTTTTAATTAACACTATGATTTAAAGATAAATTCTTGCAAAATGAAATTTTGCGTAGTGTGTGATGTCTTTCTTTCAGAGGAGCGTATTTATTGCTCCTCCTTTCTTTTGGCTTGCGTTTAAATAGTGCTTTATTTTTTAATTAAAATGGGCGATTCTGAGATAAAGAAATGAATTATTTAATGGGGTTTCATATGCGAATGATCTGTATTCTCATTGCCTTAATTTTTTCACCTTTTTCATTTTCGTTTGATTGCTATGATAAAGCAGGAAATGATTATAAAATTGACCCTGATTTATTACGTGCAGTTGCATTTCGTGAAAGCTCATTCCAACCGAATGCGATTAATCAAGCTTCATCGACACGATACGCCATTGGATTAATGCAAATTCATTCGCAAAACTTTAACGAATTAGCGCAGTATGGCATTACCGAAAATCATTTAAGGCAAGATCCATGCATGAATATTTACACGGGGGCATTTTATCTGGCGAAGTTTATTCGAATACAGGGGGATGTTTGGAAAGGGGTTGGCGCTTATAATGCAGGCTTAAAAAAATCCGAGGTTCAAGAACAAAAAAGAAATCAATACGCGCTTGAGGTCTATCACATTTATCTTAATATTAAACAAAATAACTAAATTTAATCCTTTTAATTTCAATTTTTAACGTTATAATCAGGTTTAATATTAAGTAATGCATGTGGCTTAGTATTAAACTAAAAACGCGCCTTTTGGCGCGTTTTCTTTAATAGCTCGTTTTTCTAAGTACCCGATTAATTTCTCCACCTATCCCATCA
>NZ_JBSICC010000052.1:0-12321 GCF_058245955.1 Providencia sp. UF-224
ATCATTCGCGCTGTGGCTAGGCGGCAAAATGAGGATAGCTTGGGGAGCATACATAAGTATGTGACCCAAGTAGCCGAGTACAGCCAACACCCCCACCGCATGAAGGATAACAACCATTTAATTTTCTAAATCATTCGCGCTGTGGCTAGGCGGCAAAATGAGGATAGCTTGGGGAGCATACATAAGTATGTGACCCAAGTAGCCGAATGAAGCCAACACCGCCACAACACGAAGGATGACGAAAATCGGGAGCATACAAAAGTATGTGACCCGAGTAGCCGAATAAAGCCAACGCAGCTATTGCGCGAAATATGAAGAGTATTAGATGACGCGGGAAAACTGCCGCTGCCTCATCTGCCCCCGCAAATACACATCAAAACACATGCACACATTGCGGATCAACAAACGCCCTTGCGGAGTCACTTTAATCCCTGTTGCGGAGATCTCCACCAGCCCATCTTCCGCCATTGGCTTCAATAATTCCAAATCTTCTTTAAAATAAGATTTAAAATCAATCGGGTATAAGGCTTCTATTTGTGCAAAATCCAGTTGGAAATTACAGATTAAGGTTTTGATCACATCACGGCGCAAGCAATCATCATCGGTTAAAACTAAGCCACGCCATAAAGCATGCCCTTGCTCTTCAACCTGTGCATAATAGGTTTTTAAGTCTTTTTGGTTCTGCGCGTAGTTATCCCCTAGCATGCTGATAGCCGAAACACCTAACCCTAACAGATCGCAATCCCCTTGGGTGGTATAACCTTGGAAATTACGGTGCAAAATTCCCTCACGCTGCGCGACTGCCAGCTCATCTTCAGGGCGGGCAAAGTGATCCATCCCGATAAACTGGTAGCCCCCTTTGGTTAACGTCGCAATGGTATCTTGCAGAATATCGAGTTTTTGCTCTGCGCTCGGTAAGTCTTCATCTTTGATTTTGCGCTGCGCTGCAAATAAATTTGGTAAGTGAGCATAATTAAATACGCTTAAGCGATCAGGCGATAACTCTGCGACCTTTTTCAATGTAAAGGCAAAGCTTTCGGGGGTCTGTTTTGGCAAACCATAAATCAGGTCAATACTGGTTGATGTAAAACCCGTTTCTTTCGCGCGCTTAATCAAGGCAAAAATGAAGTCTTCATCTTGTTCGCGATTTACCAATACCTGCACTTCTTTATTGAAGTCCTGCACGCCCATACTTAGGCGGTTAAAGCCTTCATAGCGCAAGTGGTCAATCATATCGAGTTCAATTTCACGCGGGTCGACTTCAATAGACATTTCCACATCATCGGCAAAATGAAAATATTTTTTCAATAAGCCAACTAAATGGCTAACTTGGGCTTTATCAAGATACGTCGGCGTACCGCCGCCCCAATGCATTTGCGTGACAGTGCGGTTTTTTAATAAAGATGCGCGCTGAATAATTTCTTTTTCAATAACTTTTAAATATTCATCCGCTTTATGTTTTTGGCGAGTAACTAATTTATTACAGCCACAGAAATAGCAGAGTTTATGGCAAAAAGGAATGTGCACATACAGGGACAAAGGACGTTCAGGATAACGCGCCGTGGCGCTAATAAACGCTTGTTCATCATAGTCTTGATTAAATTCCAAGGCGGTTGGATATGACGTATATCGCGGCCCTGAATAATTGTATTTCTGAATGAGAGAAAGATCCCAAACAATATTTTGCTCTGACATAACATTCCTCAATTGACCAAAAGCTCAAACCATTACAACGGGTTGCACCTTATTTAATTTGTTATTCGGTGAGTGTGAAAAAACTTCACAACATAGTGATATTATAAATATGTTAGAGAAAAGAGACTTGATGCAACATCAAAGAAAAGTGAGTTTGTAGAAAAAAACAGACGCATCCCCCGCTTGCACGAGGGATGGTTAAACGAAGTTATTTGCTTTTTAAGATGCGCATGATGTCATCTAATTTATCTTCGTCTTCTTCCTCTTCTTCTTCAGCATATTCAATGCCTAAGATATTCATCAGTTCGTCAATACGGTCTAAACAGGTATTGATGTATTTTTGCTCTTCTGCATTAACCGTTTCGCCATCTTCTAGGCGCGCTAATAAGCTATCTAAGCGGTCATCGCTTTCTAACAGCTCTAACTCTTTTTCAGGCGTCAGTTTTTCTTTAACAACTGGCTGTTTTTTCTCAATAACAGGCTTAGATACTTGTTTTTCATCGATAATTAAAGGGATCGGCTTTTTGCTACCCAAACGTGGGTCAACTAACGAATTCTGTCCACTCTTTTGATTATTCGATGATGAGTCTTGATTACGGCTGCCTGACTTATTCCCACGATGTTTTTTCTCGCGTTTACGTTCACGGCCTTCCGCGTTTAATTCTTCTTTGGTTTTACGGTATTTTTTCTTTGGCTTAGCTGCCGGTTTTTTTGGTGCGTTCATGGTCTGATACCTTGATAAAGTCAGTTTCTGCTGCGAAATCTAGCAGGATCCCATAAAGGGGGAAAGCACTAGTTTGCAATTTCAGCGGATTTTTTATTCCACCCTGCCTTCGCAACAGTACTTTACTGATTATACCTTAAATAATTCGAGTTGCATGCAAGGGGATTCGAATAGAAGAAAGAGAAATGATTAACTCATTAAATGACTTTAAAAATTTGGGCCAATAAACAAAATATACTAGGTAATATTCTAAATAATTCCAATCATTCTAATACACTAAGTTATTCTAATGCTCTAAATAATTCGAACTGTGACTAGGCGCCAAACGAGGTTATCTCGGGGAGCATACATAAGTATGTGACTAGGGTTAGCAAACGAAGCCAACACAGTTAACGTGACTCATTAATGCTCTAAATAATTCGAACTGTGGCTAGGCGCCAAGCGAAGTTATCTCGGAGAGCATACACAAGTATGTGACCCGAGTAACCGAGTGTAGGCAACAACGTCACAGCTCGAAGTATGACGAGCATTCGAGCATTTTAGGCGTCGATTAGAACCATTTTAAGCAAAAACATCGCCGCCACTAAAATCACGCACAGGCCCAGATCTCGCCAGCGCCCTGTCCCGATTTTCATCGCACAGTACGCAATAAACCCTAACGCAATCCCTTCGGTAATCGAGAAGCTAAACGGCATCATCACTGCGGTAATAAATGCAGGGACAGATTCCGTTAAGTCATCCCATTTCACGCGAGTCAGGCTTGATGTCATCAACACACCGACGTAAATCAATGCGCCCGCGGTTGCATAAGCAGGAACCATACCCGCAAGCGGAGAGATAAACATGGTCAATAGGAATAAGATGCCGACAACAACTGCTGTTAACCCCGTACGCCCACCGACTGACACCCCTGAAGAGCTTTCAATATAGGCCGTTACCGATGAAGTTCCCATTGCCGAACCAGCAACAGAGCTTAAGCTATCGACATACAAAGCTTGCTTCATGCGCGGGAACGTTCCTCGCTCATTAGTGATCCCAGCTTTGTCTGTCACACCAATCATGGTGCCTGATGAGTCAAATAAATTGACCAACATAAAGGCAAAAATCACGCCAGATAGCGCTAAATCTAATGAGCCAGCGAAGTCCACTTGCCCTACTACGCTAGTGATACTGGGTGGAATAGAGAAAATACCGGTGTATTGCACATCTCCCAGAGCCAGACCAATTAAGGTAGTCACGGCAATAGACACTAACACCGCCGCATGGATGTTACGCGCCGCTAAGATAGCAATAATAAAGAAGCCCAGCGCCCCTAACCACACGTTATGGTGTGTTAAGTTACCGATTGACACTAGTGTATCTGGGTTTGCCACGATAATACCGGAGTTTTTCAACCCCATCATCGCGATAAATAAACCAATACCGCTGGTGATCCCCACACGTAAGCTCAGAGGGATATTAGCAATAATCCAGTAACGAATGCGGAATAATGTCAGGATAAATAAGCCAACTGCGCCCCAGAAAACAGCGCCCATCGCCACTTGCCATGAATACCCCATCGCGCCAACCACCACGAATGCAAAGAAGGCATTCAGCCCCATCGCCGGTGCAACCGCAATCGGTAAGTTAGCGAGTAAGCCCATCAAAATACTGCCAATTGCCGCAATCAAGCAGGTGGTAACGAATACCGCTTTGATGTCCATGCCTGCAATTGACAAAATTTGAGGGTTAACAAAGACGATATACACCATCGTCAGGAAGGTTGTGAAGCCAGCAACAACTTCAGTTCGTGCGGTTGTGCCGTGTTCTTGTAATTTAAAAACACGCTGAAACAAGCTCTGCGGTTGTGCCGAGCTAGAAGATTGATTACTCATTAGATATCGCGCCCAAAAAAAGTTTTTTTCGCCCTATACTACAATTAAAAATCGCAAAAGAAAACGATTGCGTGAAATTCAACAGGCAAAATGTCCTAACTAACTGATACAACGCGATGAATTATGAAAAAGAATAAAAATGGGTTTTGGTAAGATGGCGGTATAAAAACCGCCATTCCTATTTAGGATAGTGCTAACAATTTTTGCCTACGCCAAAATAATAAGCTGCGCCTTGCCGCCAGCTTGTGCGGGTCATTTTGTGCACTGAGTTTTTTTGCCACTACATTGGCAATGATTTCTACCGCAAAGCACATCACAAAATAGATAAATGCCACGAATAAGAAAACTTCCAGTGGATAAACCATTTCGCGGTTATTCACTTGAGTTGCTAAGAAAGATAATTCTGCCACACCCACAACATAGGCTAATGAAGTGTCTTTAATCAACGCCACCCATTGGTTAATAAACGACGGCACCATCATACGTAACGCTTGGGGTAAAACGATATTCCACAATACTTGCCAACGACTGAAACCAAGAGACAACCCTGCCTGCCATTGCCCTGCGCCTATTGCTAAGATCCCTGCTTTTACAGCATGGGCTAAGTAAGCCGATGTGATCAAGGCGAGTGCACAGACCACCGTGGTGATCCCGGGGATCTCTGTGCCTAATAAGATAGGCAACAAGAAATACGTCCAAAATATCAACATAATGACAGGAATTGCACGGAAAAAGCCTAAAACTGCCGCAAATAGGTTAACCCAAAAGCCACGTAGCATGGCTAATGCAATACCGCCCAATGTCCCTAAAAAAATGGATGCCGCCCCTGCCAACAAGCTAATCACCAGTGTCAACGCTGCCCCTTCTAATGGGCCATCAGGGAAAGTCCCAAACAGTAAATATTGCCAATTTTGTTCGATTACTGAAAAATCCATATTACACCCCCTGAGCCAAGTTACGTTGCAGTCGCCATTGTCCCCAGCCTTCCATCAACGCAATAATGGCGATATACAGCACCGTTGCTACTCCAAATGCAGTGAAGGTTTGTAAGGTTTGGCTATCCACTTGGCGAGACACATAAGAGAGCTCCGCGACGCCAATCGCCATGGTTAATGAGGAATTTTTCACTACATTCATGTACTGACCAAGTAACGGCGGCATGGCGATTTTGACCGCTTGAGGCAATACCACCAATTTCATCGCCTGCCACGAAGTCAGCCCCAGCGCAAACGCGGCATATTTTTGGCCTTGGCGTACCCCACGGATCCCCGCGCGAATTTCTTCTGCAATAAAGGGAACGGTGTATAACGTTAACCCAATAAAACCGGCTAAAAATTCAAAAGAAGGCCAACCTACAGTGAGCCCAAATACGTTGATTTCATGAGGCGTATTTAGCCATTCCATCGCCGCAGAAGGGAGAATTTCTCCCGAGGCGAAATACCAGAAGAATAACTGCACCAACAAAGGCGTGTTTCTAAAAATAGAAATATAGATGCTCACTCCCCAGCGTAGAGGAGCAATCTGGCTATCCTTTGCTGATGCAACTAAAAAGCCTAAAAAGGTGGCAGCAATAATGGTGCAAATCGAGATCCAGACTGTTAAAACAAAGCCATAGCCGAACCATTCAAGGTACTGTGGCGCTAATAAATGCGCAGACCAAAAATCACCGCTGACAAATTTCTCAAACATAGTTCACGACCTATTTCTTTCACATCCTGTGACTAAAAAGCTCACCCCGTATAACCAAGAACCCCGCACACAGTGCAGGGTTTCAAATCACTTACTTCTTGCCACTATCGATTAAGACTGTGGTTGTTGTTCGCTCAGTGGGGCAAATTTAAAGTCACCGCGTGGTTGGGCAGCTTTGGTGTCTGGACCAAACCAACGGTTATAAATCACTTCGGCTTTACCATCTTTTTCCAGTTTCAGCAGGGTTTCATTCACGTTTTCAACTAAACGCGTTTCGCCTTTGCTAGCAGCCAGAGCTTGGTACTCTTTGGTTAAGCTAAACGGTGAAATTTCAAAATCTACTTTTACTTTTTCTGGTAGATTACCTAATAAGCCAACCAGTTTTGCATCGTCTTGGGTAATCGCTTGGACGTTACCATTACGCAGCGCAGCAAATGCTTGTGGGGTATCGTCATAAGAAATCACTTTGGTATCTGGGAAACGTTCACGCAGCGTCACTTCCTGCACCGTTCCTTTATCGGCACCAATACGCAGTGGTTTGATGTCATCAGGGGTTTTTAATACGCCTTTACGAGCAATAAATTTTTGCCCTGTGGCGAAATCAGGGATGGAGAAATCAACCTGTTTTGCACGCTCATCGGTAATGGTGAAGTTCGCCCCAATCAGGTCAACTTTACCAGAGGTCAGCAGTGGAATACGGTTTGCAGGGTTTGTTGGACGCAGTTCAAGTTTCACCCCTAAGCTATCTGCAATTTCTTGCGCGATATCAACGTCATAACCCGCTAACTTTTTAGTTTGTGGGTCAATAAAACCAAATGGTGGGTTGCTATCAAATACGGAGATGCGGATCACACCCGCTTGTTTAATATCATCTAATTTATCTGCGCTAGCGACATTCGCTGTCAGCGCCAAACCTGTAAGTAAAACAGTCGTCAGAATACGAGCTTTCATTGAATACCCCTAGTGGTAAATTTATGTAAATCGACCACCACACGCTATCAACTATCTCTTAGCACCTGAAATAATATTAAATAATATGTTTATAACAAAATGGAATATATGAGTGTATAAAAAAGGGGCAAACTCTATAACAAAGGCCCCCGAATATGGCTTTCACCATCAATAGACTCTTATTGAGCAAGAAGAAAGTCTGTATAAAAACCTTAAGCTAAATTTTTAGATACATTGTACCTAAAAATATACACCAATAGTTATTAAGGAAATAACTGTTCAAATGTATCAATGCTCTAAATAGTTCGTGCTGTAGCAAGGCGGCAAACAACGTTATCCCTAGGAGCATACACAAGTATGTGACTAGGGTAACTTTGTGCAGCCAACGCCGCTACAGTGCGAAATATGACGAGCATTTATTTGCTAGTGAGCATTTTTTCGAGATTATCCCCACCCACATGACGGAAATCCTGCCCCTTCACATAGTAGAAAATAAACTCACAGATATTTTGGCAGCGGTCACCGATACGCTCGATTGAGCGTGCACAAAACAGCGCTGTTAACACACTTGGAATGGTGCGAGGGTCTTCCATCATGTAAGTCATTAACTGACGCACAATACCTTCGTACTCTTGGTCCACTTTCTCGTCTTCGCGGTAAATACGGATGGCTTCTTCGAGATCCATACGTGCAAACGCGTCCAGCACATCATGCAGCATTTGCACCGTATGGCGGCCTAGTGATTCTAAACTGACGAGAAGCGGCTGATGTTGCTGCGAAAATTTCTCCAATGCGGTTTGGCAGATTTTATCGGCAACGTCACCGATACGTTCCAATTCCGCGATGGTTTTAGAAATTGACATAATCAGTCGCAAGTCACTCGCCGTTGGCTGACGCTTGGCAATGATTTTTACGCACTCTTCATCAATGGCCACTTCCATCATATTGACTTTATGGTCATTTTCGATAACTTCACGCGCTAGAGCTTCATCCTGATTATGCATCGCCGTGATGGCTTTGGTGAGCTGTTCTTCGACCAGCCCTCCCATCGTCATTAATTCAGTATGGATATGTTCCAGTTCCGCATTGAACTGCCCAGATATATGTTTGTTGTGATTCAGCGTATCCATCGTCGGCTCCATATCAACCGTAGCGGCCAGTAATATAATCTTCAGTTTGCTTCATTTCTGGGGTGGTGAACATCTTATCGGTATGATTAAACTCAACCAATTCACCTAAATACATAAATGCTGTGTAATCAGAACAGCGTGCGGCTTGTTGCATGTTGTGGGTAACAATCACGACGGTATACTCTGATTTTAATTCACTGATTAACTCTTCAATACGCCCTGTGGAAATAGGGTCCAATGCTGAACAAGGCTCATCCAGCAATAACACTTCGGGGCGAATCGCAATACCGCGAGCAATACACAAGCGCTGCTGCTGCCCCCCCGACAAGCTGTAACCACTTTGGTGCAGTTTGTCTTTGGTTTCATTCCACAGTGCCGCTTTGGTTAATGCCCATTGCACGCGCTCATCCATTTCCACACGAGACAATTTTTCAAACAAACGCACGCCAAACGCGATGTTGTCGTAAATAGACATTGGGAATGGTGTTGGTTTTTGGAACACCATGCCCACTTTTGCACGTAATAATGCGATATCTTGTTTGTCTGTCAGGATGTTTTGACCATCCAGTAATATTTCGCCTTGTGCATGTTGTTCGCCGTACAGCTCATACATTTTATTGAAAGTACGTAATAACGTGGATTTACCACAACCCGATGGGCCGATAAACGCCGTAACTTTGTTTTTCTCAATGTCTAAAGAGATATTTTTCAGTGCGTGAAACTTGCCATAATAGAAGTTGAGGTCACGGACTTTAATTTTACTGTTCGCAATTTCGTTTGCATTAATCATGGTTACTTTCTCTCTAAATCTTTATTTATCCGGGCGCTTAGTGTTTTTTCTGTGCAAACACAACGCGGGCAATGATGTTAATAAGCAGGACACACAGGGTAATCAACAACACCCCAGCCCATGCAAGCTCTTGCCATTCGGAGAATGGACTCATTGCGAATTTGAAAATAGTCACAGGTAAGTTAGCAATTGGTTCGCTCATATCTGTACTCCAGAACTGGTTCGACAGTGAAGTAAACAGAAGCGGTGCGGTTTCCCCCGCGATACGCGCAATTGCCAGTAAAATCCCTGTAATAATCCCGGATACTGATGCTTTTAATGTAATGGATAAAATCATTTTCCATTTTGGCGTTCCAAGAGCATAAGCCGCTTCACGCAAGCTATCCGGTACCAACTTCAGCATGTTTTCAGTGGTACGAATAACAATAGGAATTTGCAGCAATGCCAGTGCAATCACCCCAGCCCAACCAGAGAAGTGCTGCATTTGTGCCACCACGATGGTGTACACAAACAAGCCAACAACGATAGATGGTGCTGATAACAAAATGTCATTAATAAAGCGGGTTACAGACGCTAACCATGACTTACGGCCATATTCCGCCAAGTAAATCCCCGCTAAAATCCCTAAAGGCGTTCCAATCACGGTTGCCCATAAAATTAATAAACCACTTCCGACGATCGCATTCGCTAAACCACCGCCTTCGGTATTTGGTGGCGGGGTCATTTCGGTAAACAGATTGAGGGACATGCCATCAATCCCTTTGGTCACCGTCGAAAATAAAATCCACACTAGCCAGAACAGCCCAAATGCCATGGTCAGCATTGAGACAAACAGCGCCATTCTATTCACTTGGCGACGCCATGCTTGACGGCGGGCGCGTTCTTTCTCATTGACGATAAAAGGTTGAGATTCAGACATATTAACGGCCCTCATTCTTCGCAAGACGCATTACCATCAACTTGGAAATCGCCAACACAATGAACGTGATAACAAACAGGATAAGCCCAAGTTCCATCAGCGCTGAGGTATGTAAACCGCTTTCTGCTTCCGCAAACTCATTTGCCAACGCAGAGGTAATACTGTTCCCTGGCATGAAGAGGGATGCGCTATCGAGTTGGTAAGTATTACCAATCACGAAGGTCACCGCCATGGTTTCACCCAATGCACGGCCTAACCCTAACATCACCCCACCTATTACCCCGTTTCGGGTATACGGCAGTACAATGTTCCAAATCACTTCCCACGTGGTGCAGCCAATTCCGTAGGCTGACTCTTTCATCATCACCGGGGTTTGTTCAAACACATCGCGCATCACAGACGCAATGTAAGGAATAATCATAATCGCGAGGATAATCCCCGCCGCTAAAATACCTATCCCGAATGCAGGGCCTGAAAATAATTCACCGACAATCGGAATACTCGACATCACGTTGCCGACCGGCTCTTGGAAGTATTCTGCAAAAAGTGGTGCGAAAACGAATAAGCCCCACATCCCGTAAACGATACTGGGAATGGCGGCAAGTAATTCAATAGCAATCCCTAATGGACGTTTTAGCCAATTTGGTGCGAGTTCTGTTAAGAACAGTGCAATACCAAAACTGACAGGTACCGCGATAATCAGGGCGATTAACGAGGTTACAATGGTGCCGTAAATCGGCACAAGGGCACCAAACTGTTCCGCTGGTGCATCCCACTCTTTGGTCCATAAAAACGAAAACCCAAACTTCTGCATACTTGGCCAAGATGCAAAAATAAGGGAAATAATAATGCCACCGAGCATTAACAAAGTGATTAGCGCGGCAATCTTTACCAGTGCACCAAAAATTACATCACCTGATTTGCTGGGAGCTCTAAATGCCGTTGTTTTTTCGGCCATGCGCTTTGTTCTCTTTCCATTCCTACTTGGTTTGTAGGATTGCGTTACAACAATGAGCGGGTAAGCCCTGTTCCTCAGTACTTACCCGCCATTTCCAACCCGAGGGGCATTAGAACAATGCTTTACCTTGGCTATCTTTAATTTCTGTTTTCCATGCTGCACGAACAGCTGTTACAACTTCTTTTGGTAACACGGCGTAATCCAGTGCTTCTGCTTGTTTGCCCCCTTTATCGTACGCCCAGTTGTAGAAGTCGAGAACCGCTTTACCTTTCTCAGCATTCGCTTGTTCTTTGTGTACTAAGATGAACGTCGTTGATGTGATTGGCCATGCGTTTGCGCCGTCACGGTTAGTCAGGTCTTGTGCAAACGACTTAGACCAGTCAACTTTTTTCGCTGCTGCGCTGAAGCTTTCACCCGTTGGTGATACTGCTTCGCCATCCGCAGAAACTAACTTAGTATACGCAAGATTATTTTGTTTTGCGTAAGCATATTCAACATAACCGATAGAGCCTGGCAGACGTTGTACGAATGCTGCAACTCCGTCATTACCTTTGCCGCCTACGCTGTTTTTCGGCCAGTTAACCGTTGAACCCGCACCGATTTCATCTTTCCAACCTGTGCTGACTTTTGCTAAGTAGCTTGTGAATACGAATGTAGTACCTGAACCGTCAGAACGTCTTACCACCGCGATGGCTTGGTCTGGTAAGTTTGCATTTGGGTTTAATTTTGCGATAGCCGGGTCATTCCATTTGGTGATTTTACCTAAATAGATATCACCTAATGTGTTGCCATCTAACGTCAGTTGGCCTGACTCGATGCCTTTTACGTTAACCGCCAGTACCACACCACCGATAACGGTAGGGAATTGGAACAGGCCATCTTCTTTTAATTTTTCGTCAGTTAATGGCGCATCAGATGCACCGAAATCAACGGTTTTTGCATTAATTTGTTTTACACCACCAGAAGAACCGATCCCCTGATAGTTCACTTTATTACCTGTTTCTTTCTGATAAGAGTCTGCCCACTTCGCATAGACAGGAGCAGGGAAGGTCGCGCCAGCTCCGGTCAGGCTGGTAGCAGCAAAAGAAGACATTGCAGTCAGAGATAAAGTTGCTGCCATTACGCTTGCTAAGGTGGTACGCGTCATTTTCATAATCCCTCCGGGGATGTATAGAAACAATCAAGTATAAAATTGTTGGGTGTATGTCACGGTAGGAAAAATAGGACAATTTAGTTACGACAACATGTCGTTTTTATGACAGTTTTATGACAATTGATTATTTTTTCACTGAGGACGAGATAAAACTAGGCAGGATGAAAATAAAAATAATTTAAATTCAAACAGTTAAAGGAATATTACATCAAAATACGTTTGAAAAAGAAAAATGACAGGCTGTCATAAAAGCGAAAATATTTTTACGCTGTGGCCATAAAACAATACTTAAAACAATCCGAGCTCTAAATAGTTCAAACTGTAGGTAGGTGCCAAAGGAGCCTGAATACAGATAATACGCAAAACAATTCGAACTCTATAAATAGGAAGATAGCTCTAAATAGTTCAAACTGTAGGTGGGCGCCCAAGGAGCTTGAA
>NZ_JBSICC010000053.1:0-12210 GCF_058245955.1 Providencia sp. UF-224
CCGAGTACCGACACGCTTTTAGGGGCGGAAAACGTTAAATCATGCCCTTCACGGTGGACGTTTTTACCGTTTTCCATGCGTTCAAGACTTTGGCTATTGGGTAAACGCCCCTCCAGGATTTCACCTAATTGGTCTTTAGTGACTTCTCCCTCAAGCCCGAGGGATTTAGCGCCTTCGCCCATCCAACGGGCTTCAAGGTTGCCGAGGAAATAATAATTATCTTCATGGGTATAATAATTTGCCGCATTATTGGCAATCGGTGCAACAGTCAGCATTACCACATCTCCGGTTCATCATGATCATCATTTATGCGTTTTGGCTTTTCTTGAGAAGATTTGGGTCGGTTAAAAATTTCCTTTTCGTCCTGACGCATGCGGGTGTAACTGTCATACAGGTCTTGTGGGTTTTCTTCGCGCTCCGTGGTCGCACCCAACACTTCCCCCGTTTCAGTGTTGACGCGCAAATTATCAACAACCACTTCCCGTCCCCCTTGGCTTTCTGACGAAGTTTCGGATGATGCAGTTTCCGATGTTATCGGTGTGGGGCTTTGTGTAACTGACGTCGGTGTAAGCTCAACGATAGACTGTGGTTGAGTCTGAACCACTTCCGAAGCGGTGTTGTTTTGTGTGGTATCAACCGGTATTTCAATCGGTTTCCCGCTAATTAAGCTATCAATGGCCTGATTGACCACCTCAGGGAGCGCCCCCATGCTTAACCGCTCGTCAATTTCAGCTTCAATCTCTTGGTCTAAGCTGTCATTGACTTGTCGGGGGATAAATTCTTCCGCGACAACTTTCAGCTTTTCATATTTCATGGCGTGTTTAATGACCGGGTATTCCCCAGGAAATGTGATATAACAGGTTAAATCGGGCAGCTTTTGCACATCGGAGTAGTTGACTAAATCTACATCCTCTTGCTGCTTACTGAATGACACACCGTCACGTACCGTTTCAGGACCAAAGCTATATTGCTCACTCGCTACTTTTTTACGGGTTTGCCCGAGCTGGCCCCGCACCCAATTGGCGATACTTTCATCGGGAGAACGAAAGAAGAAACGCGTATTAAGCAAATCCATCATCGCATCGGCATTTTCATTCCCATAAGTCACATTCAGTTGCGCCTTATTTTGAAAACCAAGAATAAAACACCCGCCAAACTTACGGCCTTGAGACAAAATAAGGGGCAAATTCGGTAACTGGTGCAATGAAATCAATTCGTCGTAGATAAACCACACACGGCGCTCGCGGTTATCTCCCATTTCCAGTAACGTATTGGCGGCTTGCGATAACCACATGGAAATTAACGGCTTTAATGACTCATGCTCACGCTCATTACTGGTGATCCACAACCAACCGTGACGTTTTTTCGGTTCATTGACGGTTTTCATCCATTCACGGATAGCAAATGGGGATTTGCCATTGCGCTCAATCCCTTGTAGGTAGCGCAGTGCTTTAACATAGTTGGTCAGAACACCCCGAATAGATATGGCAGTTTTTTCTACCTTCTCTTCCATCAGGTTACTGGCTTCAGTACCTGCCACATAGGCACGTAACGTTTTGAGGTCAATAGCCAATAAAGTCCGCAATAACTTGTTATAACTGCGTTTTGGATCAGCGCCCAGTTTTGAAGACACCGTTGTGAAAATAGTCCGTGCTGACCCCGTCCAAAAAGGGTCTTCTGAGGTACTTTGAGGGATAAGGGTATTGGACGCGCTATCAAAATCAGGTGTCGTGACACATTCACTCCATAAATCCCAATTTTCACACCGTTTATCCAGTGGGTTCAGTAACTTATCAATGTTTTCATTGTAATGCTGTTTAATTAATGAACACCCTTTATCATAAACAATAACCATGTCACCTCGTTTGCGGAGCTGGATAAGTAATTTATTGAGGGTATTTGATTTTCCTGAGCCAGGCGTACCATGCATTAGCATGTTTTGGACTTCACTATTAAGCTTTAGGGGTAATCCGTCAAAAGTAATCGGTGACGCTTCGCGTCGTGCATGAAGCAGGTTGCGAACAGACTTAATATCTTCCGTGAGTGTACGACCGCCTATCACATCATCATTCGCTTGACGCTTACCTAAGCCATGAAACACGCGGTAGATGACAAAAAACAACACAATAATAACAATGCACGCCCATAACAGAGATAACCCCAGCTCTTGCAACACAATGTTCCCGGCATAGATCATGTAGTCATCTTTTAATATGGCTTCCGACGTAAAGCGATAAAGTTGTCCATCAAAATCCACTTCATAAATGGGGGCTACACGATATAATGCTTTTTCACCGCCTGCGGTTAAATATAACCACCAATATAATCCGCCATTTTTAATTTCTTGCAGCGGCACTTTAAAATAAAAAATCACTGGAAAAATCATCAAAAAAAGGAGGATAAGCCAAAAGGATATTCGCTTATTCACTTGCATGAACATGCCGAGCATATAGCTAAAGACTTGTCCACCCTGCGTAATATGCTTGGTTGAACTCATAATAAGATCACTCTAAAAAATAAAATTCAGCGACAGGAGATAATTAAAAAAATCTCCTCATTATTACTTATTTAATACTCTCGATAGCTAATTAAATTTTCAATTAAGTAAAATACTATTTCTTCTATTTAAAGCGGAGGTTTAATATAACGATAAATATCCCGAATAGAGTTTCGCATTATAGAAAATTTAAAAATTAGTTTAATTTGAAATGGGTTTTCCTAAACTTTATTTAGATTTAATCTTTCCTTTAAAATACGTAGATACTCCTGAGATTGAGTCGCGCACAATGTCACACCGAAATCACGCTCTAATTCAAGTAATGTAATAAATTGCCCGATATTCTCAGATGACAACATTTTCGGATGTTGGGTAAGATAATCGCTAATCTTAGCCGAATTCAAACCGTGCTCACCAAAATAAGTCAGGTAGTCACGAATATAAATCTTATCCGACTGATTCGGTTTTTGATGACCAATAACATATCGTGCGCATTGGGTAATAATTTGTTCAGAGTATGGACTTTTCACTTCACGACTTAATGCGGAGCTGGATAATATTAAAAGAGTGCTCAAAAGCACGGCTTTATTAACCATTGATTTTTTCATTATAACCTCGGATTTTATAGTCATATTAAAGAATGAAATAATTCACAAATTTAGTTATTTGGAACGAAAGAACTCTTGGCGCTCGACACAACTCACACAGTACTGAACGCCAGGTAACGCGATCCGACGAGCAAGCGGGATATTATCACCGCACTCAACACAAACTTTTGCACTCTGTCCCTGATACTGAGCACGTTGACTCAATCTTAGAGACAGCAAAAAATCGCTCTCAGCTTGAGAGACATCAATTTCATCAGCCATTGGAAACCTCTTGAGACGAGACATTCTATTCCCCTGAAAAATTTATTATTTAGGGGAATAGAATGTTAACAAACGAAGTGCGTTAGTAATTATAGTTGCTCTAATTCACGATTTTTCTTTTCTTGTTTCATTTTGTTTCTATACGCATCTAATTCCTTTTTATACTTTTTATCCATGTATACGACATCCATTTTAAAACTCATATGTGGCGCATCAATCCAAATTAACACATCATCTTTTTCAAATCGTGCATATTGATCCCCCACAAATGGAATATCTTTCTTAACTAATTTATACTTACTTTTTAATGCATCGAAAAAATAATTAAATCGATGTTTTTCGACAACTAACCAAACGCCTTTCACATGATCATCTTGAAATATGACTTCAGCCTTTTTGATCCCCTCAATGGGTATTTCACTGCGCTTTAATTCCCAAACAGCGCCATCTTTATTTTCAATGATATAATTCTTTTCAATATCCTCTTTTGTATCTTGATTAATGGTTATTCCAATAACACTCACTTCCGCATAGGTGAAGAACGAGACAAATAACATTAACAGTATACTTATTTGCTTCTTGATCATTTACGCTCCTTATTATTGTTAATGGCAACAGTCGGTGGCCAAGTCGGTTGCAATTCAACCCGTTCTTTTAAATTATCATGATCGGGCAATAATTTTTGATTTTCTTTTTCCTTTGCAAGTCCTTCTTCGTGTTTTTGTTTCTTTTCTTGGTATTCTTGTTTCAGTTCAGCATGTTTTTGTTGGATAGGGCGCTGACCTTTATCGATGTATTCTTTGGTGGATTCAATATCTCTCTGAACTTGATTTTGTTTCGCCTCGACACTGGATTTCACACCATGTTTAACGCCCGCATCATCCGCTAAACTTTGAATAACCTCATTATTAGCGTCATATTGATAACGAATATCCCCTTCAGACATCCCGCGATAGCTTGATTCGGTATTGTCCATAGATTCAATTTTACCGTGGTTATTTGCATAATCTGATTTCAATTTCGGAAGAAGATTGGTATCGACAAACTGTTTAGCCAAACCATCGAGCTCTTTGGCGACCATCGGGTCACTGGTATTGCCGAGCAATTCATCCGCGCGGTCAGGGGCATATTGACGAACAAAACTGGCAAATTGCTGGTCAAAGACACGGTCAATTTGTGCACTGTTATTTTCCGCCCAGTTCGCCATATCACTGTATTCTTGGCTCTTCGTTTTATTCAAAGCGTATTGTTCATGATACGTATCGGCGACATTAAGCGAGGCAGCGAATTGTTGGATATGGGAATTTGCTTCATTGTCATTTTGGCTCGCCCCCGTTGTCATGCTGCTGCGGTCAAAATAATCCCTTGCCTCTCTAAACTGCTGTTGTAGCTGTGCATTTTGGTCATGACGCATGTCTTTACTTTCATTGCTGGATTCTTGCGTGCCGTGTGACGACCCCGTAGATCCTGAAATATTGGCATCAGCATATGCGCCAGCCTCAATACCAGTTAGCTTACCTAATGGCAAACCAACCTCGCCTTTAGTGCCTGCTGTTATTGTTCCCCTAGATGTTTTGTCCATCAACTCATTATAGGATGCTTGTGTCGTCAAGCCATTGGCTTTACCATAGGCCTCGGCAATACTCCACACTTTATCCATCGCTGCTTGATGATTGACACCTTCACCACTATCGCTTTGTTTCGATAATGTAGAACTATCGCCATTTTGCTTATGAAATTGCGATAACATATTCCAACTGCTGTTCACGGCATGTTGGTTCATTTTTTGTGCGTTCATCGCTTGCACTTCGGCATGTTTAGCGCTTTGTTGTAAGGAACTCACCGCTGCGTTACTGCCTTTAATCGATACGGCCAGTCGAGACATTGCGCCACTGATATCCATGACTTCTTGCCCGCTACTGGTTACGGTACTGCTTGCCCCACTGGATAGTTGACGCGTCATCTGACCATCACGGAAGCTGGCATTGGTATCCCATTTATTGCCTGCTACGTTGCCTGTTTGCATATTATTAAATGACCATGTTCCATCCGCCGCTTGAGAAGAGGTGGAGGTCGCCGAACTGTTGATGGCAGTTCCCAAATAATTCCCTGCTTGCGCGAAGGTCGGCCCTAAGCCTTTCACTATCGCAATGGCAATAAACGGTATCGATATCGACAACCAACCCGCGATTAATCCGATATCGCTGTGCATTTGTTGGATACTGGCTTGATTGGCTAAATTAAAATCCATTCCGCCTGTTTTTCCTCGCAAGTAAAAACTGGTCGCATAATTTAAAATGGCGAACATGGGCGGCCACGATTGCAGGTAAATGATGGACATAATGTAATTGAATAACATTTTGACGGATAAAGAGTGAATAACCGCCAGTAAGATAAAAATGGGAAAAAGCGCAATCACTAACGACAACAAAATGGTATTCAATATCGGCACAAAGGAAACAGCCACCTGAGATGACGTCGCCCAACTTAATCGCATTTTATTGTATGAAGACGTGGACGCTAAGTTCACTAAACTCGCTGTATCACCACTTTGTGCACTGTAAGCACTGATGCCATTTTTAAGCGCGTTCATCACGACAGATTTCCGCATTAATTGACTGGCAGATTCCCCTCCTTGGTAATAAAAATTATAGCTATCCCCGAGCATACTTCCATATAACAATGCTGCATTAGGTCTTCCCCCGAATATTTGCTTCACCGTGTAATCCCAAGTCTTTCCCCCTACCGAAGTATCAATACCTAATTGGGGTTTCAATACATGGTTAGCTATATCTGCACAGGTCCAAAATCCACTTTGCGCCACACCATTTTGGCCAACCGCGGCACTATTTCCATAGGGCACAATAATGCCACGCAAGGGGCTTGGTTTTTGGAAAATCAGCGTGTAAGGGTCACGAGTACTCATCAGTTCTTGAAAAGAATACTTATGGTTAATTAAAATATCCCCTATCACACAGTTTTTGGTATACAACCCCATCAACTCGGCAAAATCTCCATCAACGCTCATTATATCGCTGAGGTTTCCGACTAAATTGGCCCCAAATAACATACCGGTTTTACTGTAAGTGAGGGAGTCTGGTGTATGGAATATCATGTCATATAGCTCAGTTAAGCTGGTTCCAATCGACGTAATAAATCGAGCCGGAACCGCTAACCCCAACGGGACATTGTCGACTAAATACACCCCCGTCGGGTTGGTACGGTCAATAATCTGTACAGTGCGTTTAGGGACCAATAACACACTAGACACTAAGACAATGATGACAGCAAACTTGATTAACTCTTTAGGGTCATGGGCTTTCATAAACGACATCAATACCGATATCGCAGAAATAAATAGCACAATGCGGAACATTGAGTTCCACGTATCAGAGCCTATTAGTGCAGCAACGCCGTTGAATACTTGCATCATGTATTCACCGCCGCCGAGCACATAGACGGTATCGATTACGGCCATATTGAGGCTCCTTTATTTACTTGATTCTGGATTGACAATATTGAATCGGGTATTTTGCATAAACCGTTCTTGTAGCTGACTGGAGGTTTGTTGGCGTAGGTAACTCATTTGTCGCTCCAGCTCAATCAAGATATTAGCTTTGGTGTTGACCATTTGTTGTAAGGATTCCAATTGGCGAGAGGCTTCGGCGATGTTCTCCCGCAGCGGTTTCACTGCTTCTTCCATGTAATTTCGGCTTCCCATCGCCGATTTTGCTTGGTCTATCAACTCTTGCAGGTACTGAAGTAAAATGTCGTAGGCAATATAATCGGCCAGAGCTGGCAATAAATTGGCTTGGATATTCAGCTGCATCGGGTCAACCAAATACTTCAAAATGGGGATAGAGGTACTTTGTATAAAGCCTTTTTCTTTCGCACTTAATCCTTCGTCACTGCGTAATTTTCCTTGAATACCTTCAATCATCGCTTTCGTCATCGAGATAAGACCATTTTTACTGGTGATGGTGATTTTTTTACTTTTTAATTCCAAACAATCCACCGTAGACACACACCCCTCTATGGTCATCGTGCCGCCTTCCATCAAGGTTTTGATAAGTTCTTGTCGGTTGACTTTTGGGATAGTGCTTTTGACATTACCTTTAGCATCAAAAATCAGTGTCCCCGTGAGGTTCATCACCAATTCTTTTAACTCATCATCCCCCGATAAAAACTGGCTTTTGGCTAAAATTTCCCACATCAAGTTTTTGTTTTGCATGATTTGGTCTTTCATGTTTTCAGGGGCTTTATTAAACGCATTATTCATCTGCCCGCCGACCGTACACCCTTGACGAGAAGCCGCCCAGTCTTCAAACAGATTGGTCGCCCCCCCAATGTCTTGACAGATTTTTTGCGAGGCCACGGTATTTGTCGGCCATAATCCCCCGATGATGCCCTGAGCTGCCTGACACGAAGAAATATTTGTGCTGTTAATATCTGCGGCCATTTTTTGTAAAAAATCTTTTGCCGATTTCATTTCAGGTACAGTGGTCTGTAACGCTAAATCAAATAAGTATCCCGCGCCGTTGGTCATCAACTGCTTCACAAACTTTTGCAACTCTTCCCCCCTCAAGTAGGAGAATGACCCCAAATACGCATCAATCCCACCACACCCTGCATTAATCGACGGCGGCGTAAATGACGCAATCTGCAACTGTTTCACTTGGCTTCGCAAGAATAAGTTACCGCCTGTCGCATAACCCGCCGCTTGTCCTTCCCATGCGCGGGCATCGGTAGCATTGCCTTCAAAGCCCAGTTTATTGAAGAAGCTGTTCATATCGCTGTTCACATTGGCAACCGCCACCGTTTGGCTGAGTAATGTCGTGCACATCACCGCAATCATTCCTTTACGCATTGGGACCTCCTAATTGAAGATGAGCATACCGACACGCCACACAGGCAGGGTTTATCGCCCTATTCCAGGCTAGAATAGGATTCATTAAATCATTCATTGTGGTAAACCTTATTGAGTGCCATTACCCGCAAGGTCGTTGCGTATCGGCATTAAAGAGTAAAGTGAGATAAAAAGAGGTATAACGAATTAAGAAAGAACTAAATATTCAACGCTTGAATACTAAATGTGGTGACTAACATTTCTTTTATCACAGAAAAATCATGATTGATTGATGAACGCAAGTAGCGGTAAAACCCTCGACTATGTCCACAAAGCCTCAATGAAAAACATAATTGATAGGTATCATTAAATCTTCCCTCAATCATCCAGCCCCATTTAAGCTTGGGCAATGGAGATTCCATATCCTCCCGTAAGAGTCGTTCAAATCGCCCTGCTTGTTCCGTTGTAGACACAAATGCGATATAGGGCTTCCGATAGTCAACAGGCCAACCATGTCCCTGGCAGGATGCATAAGTGCTAAAGCCGCATTGATTAAAGGTTTTCACCAACGGTTCAATCCGCGGGTCTATAATGTGATAGTCCCGCTTTTTCATTTAGCTAACTTCTTTTTCAACCGAGTGATTTTAAACTGCGCAAAGTAATATTCGGTCCAAGAAAATGCAGCTATCACAAAGTGTTTTATCGCAACACCCCAAAAACAAAAAGGTACAACATACATAACCACATTCCACAGTCCTTTTGTTCCTATGTAGTTAGGGTCAGCATCGAGTTTACTCTCCGCCCAACACGCCAGCTCAAAAGCCTTATGCATCACAAACCAAAGAACAAAACCCGCTATGACATAACCAATAAATTCAGGAAGACTATGGTCGTGGCGTTTCGCTTCGCGAGATTGATATCTTCTTAATTCACGAATTCTTTTTTGATGCTTTGCATTTTGCTCACAATGTATTTCATCATGATTTTCGGTATCGACTTGATTATCTCTCATCATACGACCTGTATTTTCAAAAGTTAAAGAAAGGCCAGGTGTTAAATACGTATCCAACTGGCCTAGTACTAAAAAAGTGATTTATTACGAACTCTTCCTGGTTTTACGTATTTTCAGCCAAACCTCTGCGGCATTGGACGCAATACCGCCATAAATACAAACCATCAGTAATAATCGCCCTGCAGCCAAACTCAGAAGAGTTAATGGAATGAGATACGCAAACTGAGACATCAATGTCCCCATTAATGACTCAGATTCACTCATTTGACTGGCAATTTTCACCACCCGCGGTGTAAAAAAGGTGTTTAAGAGTACCCACGATACATAAGCCGATAACAATAATGAGGTAAAAGAGTAAAAATGTGGCCGCAATGTATTCTTAATCGGTGTATCACCAACAATACGTTGCTGAACTTCCTCACTAAATGACACACCACTTCTTACCGTGTTTGCTTCAAAACTCATCTTTTCTGAACATTTTTTCATGATTGATTTCCTTAAATTTAAATTGCACTGCATGACTGGCTCATTGGAAATGAGTCAGGAACGGAATAATCGGTATTGGAATGTTTGTATTCTGAAGTGATACAGGACACTGAGTTGGCTTAACTGAGAGTCTTTGAAAACTTACTTTTAATCTGTTGCTTATACTTACAAATAAGACCGTAGGTCATATAAAAGAAGGGAATACTGAGGCTCGAAAATGATAAGACAAAAAATAATTCACCAAGACAGCGAAAAGCAAATTTCAATTGGAATTGAACTTGTTCAGTTAACCAGATGGAATTTTCAGGTTTTGCAGCCTGAGTCACCAGAAAATCATCAAAAAAGTAAAGCACTAATAATGTTGCCGCCGCAAAGAAAAAAGCCACATACAGAAACGTAATCATTATCTTGACATTATAGCGTCTGGTATAACGCTCAATATGTGGATTTCTTTTATCGCTCATTTAAATCTCCTTTATCTCTTTATTGTGCCGCTATCATTAAATTGCTGTGAATACGGTTCATCACATCCTGCATATCTGTCAGCCCTTGCAGGAGCGGATAAGTCCGTAGCGTATTCACCTCAACTAAAAACACTGAAGGCGTCACAACTTGCATGCCTGCCCCAAAAAAAGTCTGAACCACTTCTGCGGGTGCGGGTATGGCGTTGGGAAACGCCATATCGCCTTGACCATCGAGCGTGTAAGCAAAAACCTTAAATTCTGTTTGCGCTGAAAGTAAGGCTAATTGTGGGTCAAACTGCTGGCAATACGGGCACTTAGCTTGCATAAACAGCACCAAGGTATAATCATTTAAATTGACGACCTTTCCATTGGGTAATCGGTACGGCTTAACGGCGACCGTATTGATATTCGTTGGCGGTGTTTCTTCTTCAGTGACGGCTTCACGCTCGGTCGGGGCGGTTTTATGGGCTTCAAGCTCCGCAATATCGTCCATCACACTCGACTGCGCCAAACCACTGAAAAACAGCACCATGACTAACATCATTATTCTCACGATGTTTTCTCCTCATCCTCCGGAAAAATTGTTGGGGCTTTGATGCGCTGCCAAGCTTTAATTACCGCATAAAATAAGCCAGCTAAACTGGTTGCAGCACCAATGGCAAACAAGAAAACCATACCCGAATCTTGGATGAGTCGCAGAGTTTGTACTGTCGATTCACTGAGTATTTGATGCCGCATGTCCATTAAGAGATAAATCAGCCCATAAAAAATCAAAGAGGCAAAAATCAGGGTCATCCCCAGGTAAATCAACGTATTTTCAACTAAACGCTCTTTCATCGTAGGTTTCATTGCTCTATATCCTTAATTACTAAAAATGACCATGCCGTTTATTCACTCTCGGACACGGTAAAAATCATTTGATTATCATTAATGCTCAAGGTGTTAAGTCGGTATTTATCGATAAACATCCGAACAAAATGGAAAATATCAACACTGTCAACGAATTCGACTTGTTTATGTTGAAGATCCCAATCTTCTTGGCTAATACGTGGAAAAATCGTGGGCCCAAATCCACTTTCCATGGTCAGAACAAATCTCCCCAAAGGATGAGCAATCACTAACTCATGGATTTCATTATCAGCACGATAACTAGACCAAATAATTCGTGTGATGACGGGGAAATAACACGTAATATCCTTAAAAATGAGCTTTAACGCGAATGATGCGGTCACGCCACCATGCGCATAGATTTGAAACAAACGTGAATTGCGTATTTTTTGATGCCTTTTCATTATTCAATTCCCTCAATAATTAGGCTTAAAATCCGTGGCAACATCTAAAAAACGGCGAGCTAACACATCCTGAGTCATAAACCCGTAGGCGAGCGGTTGGTAATGTTCACTTTTCGGGTCAACTAAGAACAACGCGGGAAAATGCGTGATCCCCATTTTCGCCACATGTCCCGCGTCGGGTCGTGTCTCTGGCAATGCTTCACTGCGAACCCCATCAACTGACACTGGAATAAGGGCGATTTGGTGTGATTGAGCAAAATCTCGAACCACGATGGCTAACTGGTTATCCAGTGGGTCTTGTCCGCGATAAAAGAAAAATACGCCGTATTGTGACGATAACGATTGAATAGCCGCTTTTTCCTTCTCTTGCAGTTGGGATAATTGCAGGGGCACGGTACTGTTGTAATGGCTGTGTTCGAGGTTGTAATCAAGTGCAGGGTCAAGCAATAACCCTTTTTGCACAGACCGCTCAAATTTACCCGATTGCTCTAGCCAAAAACGTTGATAGGCCATGTATCGCAAGGCATTTTCTGGTGATGGCTGCATAATTGCCGTGTCTAACGCTTCTGCCGTTAACTTTTGCATCACCTTTTTTTGTAAGGTCGGTGACAACGTAGAAAGTGGGATTTGCTCTGGCTCTGGCGGCTCTTCATCCTCTTCGGGCTGTGGCTCGTTATACCAGTGCCAACCAACGATAGGTTCATCCACATACGTTCGTGTTTCTGCTTGTTCGCCATGGTTGGC
>NZ_JBSICC010000054.1:0-12144 GCF_058245955.1 Providencia sp. UF-224
ATTATGCGAACCTAAGTATAAAATGAAAAAATCCAGCGTTTTGGCTGGTTAATCGTGTTGGTTCTTTTTAGCTTCGTTATAGTCATTAATGAACCTTGTTACATCGGTTAACGTCATTTTGAAATGCGTGTTATTGCCATTTTTGCGTCTTGGCGGTAATTCGATACCAAGCAACTTATTGTTATCTAAACGTGCATTGCTATAGTCAATCCAGCCAATTTTAGCCATTTCTAAAAATGATTTTTCACTAATCCAAACAGTTTTCACCTAATTCATTCCCTATAAATTATCGCTGAAAGATTCTTTCGTCTTCGACCATTAAACTATTGAGTTGCTATTAGATCGAACAATTAAAATCCTGTCAACCAGTGGCGCAAGCGCGGTTTCGTGTTTTTAAAAAAGCCCACCCGTTTTATCGGCGAGCGAGCTTTGGGTATTTCTGAAATTTTAGCGTGTCGCCTTACATGTCTAACGACATAAAAACTGAGAAATTTGATTTAAGAATAATCAGTATGCTACTATTCTGTCCACATAAAACAACATAGGTTATTGAAATAAATGTCTAATATAATTTATTTAAAGCTCACAGGTGAACGACAAGGTTTAATCTCAAGAGGCTGCGGAACAGAAGATTCTATAGGGAATAAATTTCAATTAAATCATAAAGATGAAATATTTATCACTCAGTATTCTGAATCAACATCGCGTATGCAAAATATGACTCACCATCCTATTGATTTTATTAAGATGATTGATAAATCAACGCCACTGCTTTTAGTGGCAAACTCTAATAATGAAAAACTTCAATTAGAATTGAGTATTTATAAAACGACAACAAATGGAACCATGGAAAAATATTTAGTTGTTAAAATTAATGAAGCCTACATTATCAATCGCAATGTTAGAATACCTCATTCAATCAATAGTAATGATATGCAACCAGAAGAATCATTTTCAATTATATATAGGGATATTACATATAACCATATAACTGCAGGAACATCAGGCTATAGCATTTGTGAACAAAACATTTAATAGTTAATAAGGTTTTTATCATCATTTAACTTTAAAAGATAAAAACCTATTATTAAATTTAGCCTTTTTTTTCTTTTAGTTTATTATAAATAGTGTTTTTTAGAATAAACATGCAGGCAAATAAAATTAAAAAAATAATTAAAGTAACTCCCTCACTTTCAATTCCTAGATCTTTTAAGAAAAAATAGATCGATACGGATATGGTAGCTGAAAAAATCAAGTTTACCCAAATAAATAACTCTAAGAAAATCAAACCTAAAATACCGCTAAGAAAATCACGCATGTTATTTACCTGCCCTAGCATTATTAATTAACTCATTAAAAGCCAAATATAAATTATCTAAAACTAGTTTGTTATCCCCAGAAGAAACTAAATTTAATATTTTCTCAAAGAATGGTTCAGCAAAATAATATAGCATATTAATGTTTTTTTCTTTTAACTTATTAAAAACAATCGGATGGAGCCTATACAGCTTTCTGGATGAAGCGGACATTTTTTCAACAACCCCATACCCAGATAGAACTAAAATAGGAGTACCTAAGGAGCCTCTAATAACTGCTGCTTTAGATAGGTTATTTAGAATGATAATTGCAATAAGGTTAGATAGTGTATATACCAATATATCTTTAACTAGTATTTTTGCTGAAAATCTTTCTAAAATATTCTGTGGACTTTGATAATTAAAGTAAGGGCTGAAATTTGTTGCATTATTTATAAACCCAGATAAAGATGAATGCAACTTGGTTCTAAAATAGTTCTTTATTTCCTGTGATATAGTTTTATCTTCAATTAATCCATTGTCTACTAAAGCTTTTAATATGACTTCTAATTTCTCATTAGATGAAATGTCAATAATTGAATTAAAAATAGTTGATACCAAATCGGATATTACATCATGGTATTTAAATGGGGATGTTACAATTCGATATAAAATTATTAATATTTGTAATTCCTCTTCATTCATTGTCTGTCTTAGGGCTGTTCTTAACGGAATTAAATTATGTTCAAAATAGCGAGAGTGAAAGGGGTTTAATTTAGATGGATTCATAGAAAACTCTCTTAACGATGCTCTACTTACTCCTTGATATATATCATTTACAACGCTTGCTCCTAATTCTGCCGCATCATCAGTAAGCTGCATCCATTGTTCAGTATTTTTTGAGCGATATATCCATCCTTCATCAAAATCTTCCATTGCCATTTTTTATTCCCTTTTGATTCAAATTATATTTTGATTGTTGATGCATTATAAATTTCACTTATGTTATATGCAACCAAAACGCTGTTAACAATATCTACCGCTGTCCCCGCTCACACAGTGAGCGGATACCGTTAAAGGGTTATTTTAACCTATCCATTTATCTTGATGTTGGCTGGGTAATTCACTTTGCTTAAAAAGCATTTTATAACAGATAATATGCCCGCATTGCGTGCATTGAGGAACAGATGCATAACCTTCCTCAAAATTCACCTGCGACCAATCATCTATTAATTTCCCGCGTTTTTGTAATCTAGAAATCATCGTAATCAGTGACGTTTGGCCATGTAAATAAATCGCTGTTGATAACGGTAAATCATTCCGTAAGGCAAATATTAATAGGTTAGATAATTTACGCTTATTCCTTTGAATTAGTTTTCTTTTCATATTGTTACATAACCTCTCTTTTATCATTGTGACGGCGTCACACATTTCGTTCTACTTTATACGCTCATATGAATCTGACTATTCGGGCTTTCTGGTTTTATTGTTGATGCAATAACTTTAACTTGTTGTATTAAGCCTTCCAGTTGTTTGATATTTAGCGTTTCTGACGTAGAATCCCGTAATAATTTAAACTGGAGTTCCGCATTCTTAACCAATGTTAGTTGTGTGACCTCGGGTAAATGTAGTATGAGCATAATGGCGGCAAGTTGAAGATTATACTGACGACTTTGCACCTTTCTTGCTAACCGTTTGAATTCGTTAATATAATAAATAGGCATCAAATGTGAAGTATTATTCTCACCTACAATGAATGATTGCCTTTTAAAATCACTATCGTAACGATTAACTTGTTCTTGTAATAATTCTAATGCTGAACGAATTCCTTCATCATTCAACATTTCAGGTGTAATATTTTTACTCATGATATTTCCTCTTTTTATTTGTATATCAAAGAATTAATTGGTAATCGGCGTAACAATTCTGGCGCGGATTAAAATATACATGGTATTTTCTGACTCCGATTCAGACTTCGAATCGAAAAGCCAGCCAATAACAGGAATTGAAGAAGCGCCTGGTGTTGATGATTTATCATTAATAGCGCTATGTTGAATAAGACCACCAATCAGCAACGTATCACCATTGTTTACTTGAACCGTTGTATTGATTGTTCTTTCGTTCAGAATGATGTCAGATGCATCCGTAATATTGGAAATACTGCCTGAATTAGACGCAATATCTAACATGATGGAATTATCACCCAGTACAATCGGTGTGACTCGTAAATTAATACCGACATCTTTACGGGTGATCGTTTGAAACGGATTTTTGATATCAACGCCCTCTCCAACGACTTTTCCTGTCACAATCGGCACATTTTGACCTGATGAAATAAAGCCTTCTGAGCCTGATAAAGTTAATATCCTAGGAACAGATAAGATTTTACTGTCTTTAGAGCCTTCAACGGCGGTTAACGCAAGGGAAAGAATATTACCTGAGTAAATACCAAATGAACCACCTAGTGATGAAAGCGATTCACCTAGCGAGCTTGTATTGATACCGCCGACAACGTTAGAGCCTGATTTTTTCCCTGCACCAAATGAAAAATCGAATGATGACCCCTTTCCGACTTCAAACATGATAGCTTCAATCAATACCTGATGTGTTCGAACATCAATATCGTAAATAAACGAGTCTAAATTATCAAAATTACCCTTTACCGTTGAAACAATTAAAGAATTTGATGCTTTATCGACGATAGCGGATGATCCTGACGTTGAAAATGATTTTAAAAAGATATCAACTGCGGGAAATGCAGATGAGGCAGTGATGTTTTTAAATTGATAAGTCTTAGTCGCGACTTCTAACAATTTAGGTTGGGATTGTACGGGATAATCAATTAATTGGTTAAATGATGAACCATCATCATTATAGTATGGATCTATTGCAGGAACGGCATAGTCCATGTCGTTATCGGCATTAATATCTAAAACAGGATTAACACGGATCGCGTTGTTTTGTCGGATAATCACAGGGTTTCCTGAGATAACCTCAAAACCACGGGATGCCATCACGGAAACAAAAAAAGAATCGAGGTTATTCGCCGTAATATCCGCATTAAAAATCGTAATTTTTTCATCAAATTTAGCAGGAATAACAACGCCTTTCCCCGACAACTGAGAGTACCAATTCACAAAATCAGTGATAGGCACGTTGTTCATTTCCAACGATTGAGCCTGAGTCAGCGAGGAAAATAAAAAAGTGAGTCCAATCAAAAAATTACTGACAATGTATTTCATAATTAACTCCACTTTTCATTAAATGCACCAAACAATGATTGATTGGTTTTACGGTAAAGCCCTGCTTTTCAAAATCAGAAAGTGTAAAAATACCGTTAGGTGTTTGAAATTTATAAAAAACGGTATCCCCATGTTTATGATAAGAGTCGATATAGATAGAATTCATACTTTTATCAATAAATTCAGTTTGTTGAGGAATGTATTTTTGATAAAAAAATTGAAAGACAAGGGTTAATAAGATCCCTAAGAAAATTAAGGTAAAACGAGAAGAACGCTTAAAATAGATTTGAGTTAGCCGCATAAAGAAGCCTATATTTTTCTTCGCTGGATTATTATAAAGATAGCTAGGCGGAAGCTGACAAAACGAACCTTTATCATAAAAATCAGAGAATTGTTGTTTGGTATCATAAGCCGAATATAACGGTGCGCCCTGATAGATCCACTTATCAACGATTAATGCAGTAGGAGAATCGCCATATTTAACAATGGCTAAGTGAATTTTAGGCAATCGAAATTGCCCTAATGTGATAATTTGTAAAATCCAATGAATGTATGGGATTTTTAACCTATCCATTCGTCGGCAATAGACAACATGCTCGGCGAACATTAAACGAGATTGTTTATCAACAACTTGCAAACTTTGAACAAGAAAAAGAACGTCCCAGCCTAATTTACGGGCATGAGCAATCCAATTAATCAAATCTTGGCGACTCTTATCGGCCCAAGAACGGGAGTTAAACCATGTTCCACATTCATCAAGTACCAATAAACCGTTCAAATCCTCATTATATGATGTGTTACCACGCCCTATTGCCTCTAAATCAAAGGCAGTAGGTTTATCGGGAACACGAACTAAATTAATATTTTTAGCGCGATAGCCAAACATTCCCGTAAATGAAATATTTAAATTCGTAGCAACTTTACGCCCTTTTATTAAATAGTCGCGTATTTTATAAACAGCAGATAACGTTTTCCCTGAACCTAATTTCCCTGTCACAAAATAAACAGCCATTCTATTTATATTTCCTTATCCACTAAATGGAGATATAACTCTATGAGTATTTTAATCATTCAAAATGCACCTAATGCCATAGCGAGCTTGTGCTTCCAAGATAAAACAAGCGAAAGAATATAAACGGAAATAATAATGTTAAAGCATGTTTCAAAGTTAGATGGTAAAAATAGAGAGAAAATATCAATAATTGGTGCTATTTCGGTTATACTGCTATTTATCCAATTAATTAACCCCGAAATGAACCCCGAAAAAACATATGAAAAAACAGCGTATGTTATCGCAAACCCCGCCAGTAATTTCACTACTTTCCAAACAATAGATGCAACAACGTAAATTCGCCAAGCCGAAAAAATTGCACTCACTAAAGCGGGTATCCAAGCAAAGAGTAATGGCATAATTTAGCTCTCTTTTGGTTGAGGTTTTAATGCATTAATTAATGTGATAAAAACAAACCACAATGTAAAAAACATAAAGATGTAATACAGTAATGACTTTATTTTATTAATGACGCCACAATCAATCACAACTTCATAAGGTAAACCTTGAAAAATATAAATGGGTGAACATTCTTTATAATGCGGTATTAATTGAGATAATGAATTGGATAAGGAATCCATTCCAAATAATGAGGTAACATTAGAATACGATTTAAAATCCGTTCCATAATCAATGGTTGCCCCACCATTAGAATAACGATCAATAGATTGAGTGATGTCAATCAGCTTATTACCTTCGGGTAAATGTGAATCTAAAGCGAGTATTTGATTTTTCCAATTTGGAATATCACTGACGCCATATGGGTCATGATGGGTATTGAGTGAATCAATAATATCAGCATACAACGTGTAATCATGAGTATCTCTCGCCTGATTTTCACTTAGCGTCAACTCCGACGATGAAAGTCGGAATTGATGGTCAAAAATTTCACGCCAATCAGCATCGGGCTTGCTTTCAACTTTCAAATAGTCATCTATATTCGATAGCGTTTTATCCATTCGATTTGTGGAATCACTGATATTATTAGTATTTTTGTTTATTTTATCTAAAACTGATGAATACTCACCGTTACCACTACCTCCTTCATTACCGCCAGTGTTACCATTGCCTCCCTCATTGTCACCGCCTTCGTTCCCCCCTTCATTACCGCCGTTATTATCATTGGGCGTACCTGTAGAATCACCATAATTAGGGGCAGCAACCCCGACAGGACGCCAATCAGCACTAATTCGATCACCCACAATCACGGCAACGGACGTTGACTCGTATTTACAACCTTCATAATTGGCAAAATAATTCCCTGATGGATCTTTATGGGCGGATGAAAAGGAGTAATTTTTTAAAATAGGTTGAGACTTACAATAATTTTCAAGAGAACCACCTTCAATCGTAGGACAGCCATACGTTTTATTTAAAGAGTTCTCAGAATAGACTTTTTCATTCGGGCAATAGAATGCAGTGTAGTTATATTGAACAACGACTGAATTTACTTTATCCGTAGATGAATATGAATCTTTATCCTCAAGCCAATCAACAATACAGGTCACATTCATGTATTTTAATGAAATATATCGACCGCCTTTTCTTTCTGGTAAGCCAATATAAGAGACACCGGAAAAAGTTGCAGCAGGAAATTGGTATGTTCCTTGATAACAGTTTAATGCTTGGGCTTTTGAAATTTCTGTTGATGTAAAAAAAGGAGCAGACCAATACCCTGTGTCGGGGGAGTATTCAGAATAATTATATTCAAATTTACCCTGTGTAACAGGGTAATCTTTTATCGCAGCAAAAGACGATGATGGGAATAATAAAAATAACAGAAGCAATCGCATAATTTAATTCCTTTAATAGAGGGCGTAGCCCCCTATTAATTAATACGCATTAAACTTTACTTGATACTTTTTTGAATAATTTAATTGCAAGGAAGCCGCCGACAACAAGAGCAATTACAGGCCATGCTAGATCAATCATACCTGTAGCAGTATCTCCGATAGATTTAATAGCATCTTGTGCAGGTTGTGGAATAGTAGATTCCGCAGCAAACGCAGCCGTAGGTAAAACAATAAAAGAAACAATTATTGAAGCTGAAAACAATTTTGATTTGATAGATTTAAACATATATAACTCCAAATTAAGATAACTCACGAGTGAGTCTGTCAAAGAAGCCGAACAAATATCCGGCGGAGAATCCCGAAGCAACAAGAATAGATAAATAGCCAGCAAGCTCTAACATAATTACCTCGGCGAAGATAAACGCCCACAAATAAATGACAATAGAAAAACAATAAAACCCAGAGAAATATAAAAGTAATCTCTCATTTCAATGATTATTTGAGGGTCAATCATGATTGAAAATTCCAATTATTAAAATTTGGCAATATTATTTTTTGGGCGATAATGGTTTCCCATCAAAGCGAATCAATGAATCTGAAACGTATTGATACCAAACACCGTTATTGTCGCGTGATGTCGCCCATGCACTCGGTAAGAAAGTGATATAAACCGGTTGCTCTGATATTTCAGCCGTAACTGATTTCAAAAATACATAATCTTCTTGAGAGCAAACATATTTGCGATATTCCGTTGAACGAACTTTTAACTTGTCATCGTCGTAAGGGATCGCCAGAACGAATCCAAATTTTTCTTTAACTTTAATTTCTTTCTTACCGTCAGCCCCAATCACTTCCCGTTCTTCGGTATCGGATAAAACATGCGAAAAGTGACCGCCTTGTACGGCTGCGCATTTAAACCCTTCAGGCATATTATTTTTAAACTGATAGCGGTCGATGTAATTTTTTCTCATACGCTTAATTCTCATTAATAGTGGCGACAGTTATTGTCACGAGTCCAAGGAAAGTAAATGCCTATCTAGGCGACTACGTCCCCCAAATAGGCATTTACTTTCGAAAAACAGCCGGAAAGAGACTCTTCTTTCTTGAAAATGAATAAAAAAGCGACAAAGGAAAAATAAAAGACCGCTGCTTGTAACACCACACAGACAAGAAAACATAAGACGAAAAAAGATAATGCCGTCATCATAATTTTTGCTCCAATAAACTGGTTTTATAAACACCGTTTTCAAATTCATCTTCATAGTCGTCAGCCCCTTCTTGATTCGCTAAACAATCTAAGAATCCTTGGTCAAACTCGCTTTCTTTACGACGCAGCAGGGCTAACGCAATGCTTTCAGCTTCTGTCATTCTTTTTGCCTCACAGGTGTTGAATCGGGTAATAAATAGGTGCTCATGAAAATAGAATCCATAGACCGTTTTATTGGCTACTTCATCATAGAAATTACGCTTTACATCGCCATCAATCTGTTGGGTTACGTAATAAGGACGAACAACAAAATCAGAGAAAAAACCGCCATTTAGTTCAATGTAACGTAAAAAGTCCCCTTCATCCGCCGCGTGACGTAACGCTTCTAATTCCTGTTTTTCAACGTCAGAAAAATGGGTTAATGCAATATCACCACTGCGAAGCTGATGGCGTAATAAACGGAGTTGGCGATAAACGGTGACACTTGGGCAACCGAAGAATTGAAATAAACGCAATCCTGACACACGAGACCAGACCGAAACGCGTTTAACCGCATTCGAAAAGGTGGCAGATGATGCATTATCCGCTAAATTTTGAATCCCTTTAGACTGTTCAAAACCTGCCATTTTGGTAATGTATTTAATGATATAAGAGAACCCATCGCCCTTCTCACGGTCAATCAACTTGATTTTTATGCGGTGTTTTTGAGCCCCTTTTTCATCGGGAGAATCTTTTAAGGCTTCCTCCTTAAAAATATCAAGGATAGCGCCACATTGTTGAGGTTGAGCATAAAATAAGATATTCCAATGAACGCAACCATCCGCATGAGGTTCAACGGTCCTTAGACCGGGGATCACAATATTTAATTTGTCTAAACGCTTGCGAACACGAGTAAACGTATCCGATAACCATTGATGGGAATCACGAACAGTCGGCATTCCTGAATCAATCCAAGTTGGGTTTTCAATGTGCCATTTTTTACCCGTTTTGCGGTTTTCCCGTGTTGAGACTGAATGAAAACGGGATGGGCACGTTAACACAACAAAATAGCCCGTTAATCCCATTGAATCCGCCAATGTGCAAACGCCTTTCGCCCTAACAATTAACTCAACAACCCGATTTTTTCGATTAGACACAGATGCATCAAAGGCTTCTTTGAGCGTGCAAACTAAATTATCATCGGCATCAAAAATCCCCATTGCCTGTAAAAAACGCTCTATTTTTATGTCTTTACGGTGATAATGGGAAAGTAACCATTCGCATGCATAAGGGCGCATCGGTGTTAACATCATCAAGATACGTGAGACTTCTAAAACACGAGATAAGCGGTGTTTATCAAGGAAACGGCGCACAAAATATGGATTGAGAAAACGTTGGATCACCCCAAGTTGAGAATGTGTTTTAACCAATTTAAAGACGTGTTCTTGAGAAAAATTAAACGCCCATTCAACACGCAGCCCTATATGATTAACCATGTTCTGACAGAAAATAGGAATTTCTGAATCCGGTAAGGCAGTGTCCCAAATCAACAAGGGAGAAGATAAAAGTTCGTCTACAAAACCATTTGCCACTAATTGCAAATCTTCATCAGTGCAAAATAAATTAATGCCCTTTCCTTTACCTTCTGTCGAAATAAAAGCCAAAGAATAAGCCACTTCTAAACGTTCAATCGCTTTTTCAACGCCGAGCCCTTTTACCAGCTGGCAAACAGCATGAGCAACCGAGATTGAAAAAGCCCCGAAAGCAGAAATCAGATAAGCAGCATACATCCGCCACTGAACAGAAAACTCAGTGAAACCAGGTTCAAAGGTAAAAATGATTTGATGTGTTCGCGAGTCTAATTTCGGTAAAAGTTCGGCTTCTGTCTCACCAAATAACTCCTTGTAACGTTTTGACGCCAAAAGGAAATGCTGTTTCGACTGCGAGATTTTAAATTTATTGTCCCAATACTGTTCTTTTAGTTGTAAGGGTTGGTGTTGGCTTGCAGAAAAATGAAAATGATCGTTATAGCTATTCAATAGCTGAGAATTTAGCGCTTCTCTTCCAACAGTAGGATGAGAATTGTTTTTTGTTTGAATATTGACCACGCTGCCACTCCCCCTCATTTTTAGCTATGAATTTTGCTTGAAGACTAGCTCAACAATAACTAAACAGTCAACCGAACTAAAATCATATTAACCTTTAATATCAAACAATTGCCCGAATTCGGGCACGGTAACACCCACTTTCGGGCATATAACAAAGAAAAGGTACCAATAATTGCACTTGAGCTTTATATCCATATGATTTAAATGATTATTTTATTTATTAAATTAACAGTATTTTAAAATCATTTTAATTTTGAGTGCTTTTTATCCAATTGAAAATAAATGTAAATCATTATCACAACCAGAACGCACTCATCATTTACCGAACCATAAACCTTAGAATCTAAATATTTATTTCATGGGTTATTTATAAGTTCTTAGAATCTAATAGTCAACATAATTTTAAAAATTAGATTATGATAATCTAAGAATTTCGATGGAGGTCTCAATGCCAACAAAACACATTAACGACAACACATGGCGATTGGTTGAAAAAGAAACAGTGAAAGCTGTGATTGAATTGAAAGCCCCTGTAAAAGATACAGAGGTACTGGATTGGTTGATCCGTAAAGGAATAGAGTCGATCACTGAAGATGACTATCGAAAGTTTTCGAAGTCTGCGGGAGATAAAAAAAGCTGATAGTTACGACTCAGTTTTAGTCATATTGGCTGAAAGCCTGTAGTTATCCTGAGACTACCCCCGTAGTACAGCACGGGGGTTTTTCTTTTTTACCCTTTCCCACTTGAAACCTCAAAAAAATACCCCCATTGATAATAAGGTAATGGAATAAGCCATTGCTTAAACTTAAATTTATAGAGGTGAAGATGGTAGCAAATATGAACGGTTCATTCCCTTTGAGTAACAAAGGTATTGATGACAATGTAACAAGAACTAGCATGGGAAATTATGCAATAGGTTATGTAAAAGATGGTAAGTTTTATACTACATATGTAGGCCGATCCGATACAGATGTTAATGCTAGACTAAAAAAACATGTTGAAAAACATGGTAATAGTAATCGATTCCGGTATGACTATGCATCATCGGTAACTGCGGCATTTGAACGAGAGTGCCAAAATTATCATTCATACGAATCATCATTAACAAATGAAATACATCCAGATCAACCTAGTGTGCATGGCAAGACAATATACTGCCCTGTTTCTGGTTGTGAAAAAGCAAAACCTAAGGATAAATGATGACTGAAACTCAAATTTTAGGCATTGCAGCCATAGTTGTATTAGTTTATATATGCAAAAAATTTGGTATTGGTAACTAATAGATTTAGCCTATGAAATCTATATTCTCATAGGTAGCAAAATGACTGTTTTGTTACCTATTTTTGATTCGCATAATGCGCTCTATGTCTAAAGACGAACCTTCGCGATTGCGGTCAACAGCAACCCCATTCTACCGCAATCACTCAGAACCCTTTTTAACATAGCGACATATCTATTATGCGAACCTA
>NZ_JBSICC010000055.1:0-11347 GCF_058245955.1 Providencia sp. UF-224
CATTGAAATAAAGGTGATTTACATTACACGCCAAATGAGAAGGTCATGACGGCATGGCCATCCAATTTCGCGCTGCCATCACTGTTTTTGAGTGTGCCGTTCAATGTTGGTTTCACGGCAAAGTCTGCTGCAAAAACTTGGCCCGCAACAGGGACAGCGGAAGTGCCGGATGTATTTGCCCACACGGTTTTTAATGTGTTATTTAAAAGTGCAGATGCCGCGGCACTTGTTGTCCCGACTTTCACGTAAGCAGTTCTGGCTTCAGCGTCTTTATCTGCTTTAATGGTCGCATTTTGCATGCTGACGGTATAGAAGCCCACTTTAGTGTTTTCACCGTACAGGCCTAAACCAAAGTTATTTTGGCCAGCTGTTAATGCAGAAGCGGCACGTTCATCGGCAATATCAAAAGCCAGATAGGTCGTTGCATCGCAGATGACTTCAATACTTTTTTCTTGAGCATCCATGACGAGGTTACCTGATGCAGGGAATAAGCCTGGTGCGACATCAAACGTGTATAACACGTCGGTGGAGTCTGAGCCATTTACAGTACAGGTTGGTGGTGTGATGGTGCCGCTCACTTTTAAGTTTGCGACAGGAGCCGATAATGCAGCGCCAGATAAAGTAACTAAAGATAATGCTAATAATGTTTTTTTAAACATGAAAAATTCCTTTAAAGGTTAATTTATATAAACACAGGTGAATAAATAGGTTGAATAAGCGATATTCCCCGTTGCGAGGTATTATGCGGATGGTGAGCCAGAACAACTATAAGGGATCCCTTATTTTGAATATGCTTATTTACGAAATATAAAAAGGAATAATTAAACTATCCTTGAAGTATTTTGAGTTAAATGTAATACACCAATGCCAATAGATTACAGAGAAACTATTGGGGCTATTTTATTTGGTTTTTTAGGGGCTCAAATTCTATCTATTTCGTATTTATCAACCGTTATGAGTTGATAATGACTGTCCTGTATAAAACGGCGGTCATGATATCGATGACGGGAAAAAGGGTCAAATGGGGTAATGAGTAAAATATTTTTTCTTTTTTTAATGATTTTGGGGGGGAGCTCAAGAGAAAGCAGCGTAAAACGCGATGAGATCAAATAAAAACTCAGTGTTTAGGAGAAAACTCGGGTGGTAGATTGTTTTTTGTGTATTAATAATATCAAAATGAAGGAAAAAACCCTATAAAAAAGGGTTTAGGTGTTAATAATGATATTTTATTTTGCGGTATTTCTGGGGAAAAAGGAAGGGTTAAGCATTATTGAGATAATGCCCTTGTATTGTGGGTGCCGATGTCCTTTACCTTTTGAGCTCGGGTCGCAGTGACAGCTGAATTGGTGGCTATTCATATTAACCTTTTGCATATTAGTCAAATAAATGATTTGTAATACAATAACTAATTAATGCCTGGTTATTATCAACTCCTAGTTTACGCATCGCTACATTTTTTTGTAGACTGATTGTTTTATCACTCCGATTTAATAATCGGGCAATTTCAACAATGGTTTTACCTTGTATAAATAACCGTAAGACCTCTAGCTCTCGAGGTGATAATGTTTTAATTTTATCTTCAAGGGTATCAGCATTACGGCTTTTTAATGTCGTTGTCAAATCAACAGTTGGTTGCCTATATTTTCGGCCTTGTCCTGCAAGTATTATTGCCTTCATTAGTTCCTGTAATGGAGCTTCTTTTGATACTACTGCATTTACACCGCAGTCATATAGCATTTGAATAATCATTGGGTTAGTAACCATAGTTAAAACGACCAATGCAATATTTGGATAATTACGACGTAAAAATAAAATATAATTTTGCCCATCACTAAATTGGGTGTTATTTGGCATCATGTAGTCAGTTACAATAGCATCAACGGTATTATGTTTAAGAAATGTAATTAATTCAGAACCTTGAGTGAATGCTCCTAAAACATGTATATTCATAGATTGGGATAACGTTTCCTTTAGCCCTGTTAGGACAATAGGATGGTCATCAACTAAGACTAAGGCTAGTTTTTTCATTAATGTTACTCGTAATTGGAGGCTCTGTGTTCAACATAGCATATTTAAAAGGTATATAATGAATATACGTTACAAATTTGTGTTTTAGTTTTCATTCTTCATCAAATTTGCCTGTTTTTTACTATTTAATATGACTAACTAATTTGCTTAATCCAACTTTCTAATTTGAAACATAATTCATTGAGTTCATTTAAATTTTCTTGATCGTAGTTATTTGGTATAAGTTGATTTTCAAGTACTCGCAGATCATTTGCTAGACTAGGTTGTTGAACAATGACTAGTGCACCTCTTAGGCGATGAGCTACATCTCGTATGGTCTCTATGTCTTGTTGTTCGATACTATATTTAAGCTGTGAGATATCGTGTTTTAGATGTGAAATAACTGATTTTTTATCTGCACCATCAAGTGGATTATTTATTTTTATATCAATAAAATCAGATAGATTGATTTCATTCGATGGGAAATAACGCTCTAACAACTGGACTAATGTATTTCTCCAAAGAGGTTTAGTTAACCATTCATCCATTCCTGCATTGAGGCAATATTCTTCTTCTTCCTTTAACCCATTGGCAGTTACGCCTATGATAGGGCAGGTGGCTCCTTCTTTACGTAACTGTCGTGATAAATCATAGCCATTAAGATAAGGCATGTTTACATCAGTTAGTACCATATCGATATCCACAGGGTGGCTATCCCATAAAGCAAGAGCTTCCTCTCCATCATTAGCTAATAAAACGTAACACCCTAATTGTTGTAACTGTTCTTGTAAGACAGCTTGATTAATAGGATTATCTTCGGCTACTAAGATATGAATAGGATAGTTCGGTGTAGTAGTAGAGTGAAGTAAATCCTTCTCATTATTTGTCTGAGATGTTTTTTGTGGTGTTAGTTGCTCAGCTAATGCCATTAAGCTAAGCGTGGAGGACGAGACGACTAACGTTTGGCCTTTCCAATCGAGAGATTGAGATAGTTCAAATGGAGTGACCACTAAATAAAGAATTAATGCTTCGTCTACCGTAGGTGGGGGATTAGACCAAACATTTGCTCCCCAGTATGTTAACCACTGTTGCAAGTTTTGTGTTAATGCTATATGCGGAGTTTTTAACAATACATTGATACCAGTTAAATCTGGCCATATGATAGTGTTAGTTACCAAAGATAAAGGTAACGAAAGGAAAAACTCACTTCCTTCATTTAACTGACTATGAACATGAATTGTGCCTCCCATCAGCTCGACTAAACGCTGACAAATAACCAAGCCCAAACCTGTTCCTCCATAGGTGTGTGGTTCGATGTGTGCTTGATAGAAGGGCTCAAAGAGTTGAGCTTTTTGAGAGGGGGTTAATCCAATTCCCGTGTCCTTAACGGAAATATTAATCATATTTTCCTGACCAATAGAAACAGTAACAATAATTGTCCCTTGGTGGGTAAATTTGATTGCATTGCTAATTAAGTTGCCCAAAATTTGTTGTAAACGCAAAGGGTCGCCGAAACGCTCTGGAAGTACCGAGGGATCAATACAGGCAAACAACAATAACCCCTTCTGGTTGGCTAGTTCAGAGTAAGTTTGCACAGTTGTATGAATAATATCAAAAAGATTAAAACGAGAATTCTGTAGACGCAGTTGTGTTGCTTCAATTTTACTTATATCTAAAATATCACCAATCAAGTGCATCAATAATTGAGATGCCGTATTCATACGCTGAAGATATAGGGCTTGCTGCTCAGAGAGTGATGTTGACGAAAATAGTTCTAATGTTCCAATTAATCCATAAAGAGGTGTTCGTATTTCGTGACTCATAGTCGCCAAAAAATTTGATTTTACTTTGCTAGCCTCTTCTGCCGCTAATTTAGCGTGGTGTAATTGATGCTCAATTTCCATTTGTGCACTCATATCCGTGAATGCACACAAAACAACTTCATGCTGTTGGTAATGCGTATGTGCATAAATAACATGTAAAGTACGTTCATTCAGCGACCAAGATGCAGTGCCTGTTTTTTTAGGCGCTAAAAGAACAAGTGATAATAATTGTTGGTATTCAGGGGTTAATGACCGGTCGGGATGCTCAAAGTAACTGAACCATTCACGGGCGAGAGCATTTAAATACAGAACGTGTGTACTCTGTTTTTCTATTACACATAGACCAATCGGAGTCGTATCCATTAAAGTGCGATTAAAGTTTTCACTTTCAAGTAAGCTGTTTTGAGCTTTGATTGCTGGGTTTAATATCGATTTATTATACCAATAATAGTATCCCCAACCACACAATAGGCTAAAAAGAAAGGCGGCTAACAAACTTAACGGAAGCCATAAATTATCCTCAAAAAAAGCTGCATAACCAATGAGGTAATATCCTACCCATTCACCTGTTTTGTTATTTAATTTTAGTAGTAAACCATCACGAGTGTAATGTAATCCATTTTCGGGAACCTGTGGTGCAGGGGATGCCCCTATTAATTGCCCGTATTCGTGATGAAGTAGCCAAAACTGGTGTGATAGTGTTGGATTGAGAATACGTTCTAAAACACTAATACGTTCACGATTTAATAGAGTAACCGCATAAATATCATCGGGAAATAATTGAGCTCCTCGCCACAAATTTGCATCAAATCCAGCAGGAACAATACCAATTAAATTATCCCCAAGCTCTGGGTTATGTAACCAAATGATTTTATTTGGAGTACCTTGCTGTTGATATTGCTCAAATTGAATATGTAATTGAGGTAGTGAGTTGCGAACAGTCTCAGTGACAGTCCTAAATGTTGCGGGTGTAACAGATTCATTACCGATGCGCTTTCCAACAGATGGTACGCCTATACTGACATTATTATGTGAATTGACAAAGAAAACAGCAGCCGCTGGGTAATAAGAGGCTCCCCAAAATGTTGCGTAAAAATCAGCGAGGTAAGCTCCAAGGGAAAATAAAATATTGGGTACTTGTGCGCATTCTAAGTGTTCATCACAGGCCAACGTAAAAGGCATTGCAACTATTGATTCTTTACCTTCTAATAGTTTCAGGGGCCACTCGTTTGGTGTTTTTTGATGCTGTAATGCATAAGTTCGGCTTTCAACTAATTGGGATAAGTTTTGATTTTGTTTTTTCAGGGTCCATAAAAAGTTTTCTTGTTCACGTAGATAGCCTATAAAAGATGAAAAATCGACTTCTAATCGGCGTTTCTCTTGTACAATAATACGTTCCGCACTCCAAAATAGTGTGGTTAATAAAATAAGTAATAGTGGGAGTGCTACAAATAGCAGGCTACTAATGCGACTTGATGTTTTAGTAACTCGAGAAAACTCAGAGGATAATCGATTCATCAAAATTAGCCTGTTATGTGTTAGATAAATAATATTGATTATGTATAAACTAAGTATAATACATAATCATTTATCTTAGCAAAAATGTCAAAGATCACTTAAATAATAAGGGAACTAGTATAGTACTGTTTTATATCATCTATTTGATGGTCAGTAGTCGTTAAATAGGGCAAGTGGTTAGAGAGTTCAGGGTGACTAAACAAATGGGAAATTAACCGCGCGTAAAATTCTGAAAGCTTAATATCCAAAATGATCAAGATATTCACTAACATATCTACGGTGATAGCATTAACGCCTCTTTCATAACGGGAAAGTTGTTGCTGACTTATTCCAATATACTCAGCCATTTTTTTTCCGCTCCATCCTTTTTCTTTCCGATATAACCGGAAGCAATCTCCTACTAATTGGCTTATATAATTTGGTTCTTTATATTTTTGATGCATGGGATTATATACCTTAACTAAATCAGAGTAGTAAATATTTCAATTAATTCGCATTACGAACAGTAGTATGGCTATTTACTAAAATACACACTATAAGGGATCCCTTATTTTAGATAGCAAGATCTATTAAGAGTATTAGCTTCTTTGATATAGCTAGTTATATCAAACTTATATTATCCCAGACATTTTTAAAACGAGCTGGGTTGCTTGCAGTGTATCGGACGGTATGGCGGATATTTCTATGTCCTAAATAGTCTTGGATTAGTCGTGTATCACAGCGCTGATTTGCTAACTCATAACCGCAAGCATGGCGAAGCATATGGGGATGCACCAATAAAGGTAATTTCGCATTTTGACTTAATGTCCTAAGAAATTGATAAAGTCTCTGGCGGCTTAGCGGTCGATCAGGTGATTTCCCTGGAAAAATAAAATGCTGATTTTTAGATAATTCTTTCCATTGTTTTAACCAAATAATACCATTATCTGTTAATGGGTGTATTGTAGAAAATCCAGATTTTATTCGACAAACATATAGTGTTTTTTGCTGAAAATCAAAAGAGGACCAAGGTAGAGACAAAGCCTCGCTTGCCCTTAATCCATGATAGAATAATAAGTAAATCAAACAACGATTACGTTCAGGATGACGAGTATAGACTGTTTCGTCCAATAGTTTCTGAACTTCGAATAATGATATATATTTTCTTTTTTTTATTTCTTGCATAATATCTCCTAAGTAAATTTAATTTAATTAAATTTACTTTATTAATCAATAGATAAAGTATAATAACGATATTCTAACTAAATAGAATGAAATAAGTTTCTATATAGATAATATAAGCGACAAGGAGCGTTGGAGAGGTATAATATGAGGTGAAATACATGATAAACGAGTAATGGTACTTATTCATTTAATGCTTCAATATTACTATCTTCATAAGAATATTGTTTAAATTTTGAAACTTGATTATTAATCACACGATTAACCCTGTTATTAACAAAGTTATTGGAAGTTATCCACTGATATTGAGGGAATCCAAAAATGGTGTTTTCGCGGAAACAGCTTAATTCTGGCGTTGAGTCAGCGTTAAGCTGGGCCGGGTTGACCTCATTCGCCAGGTTCTCCGTACACTTCCGTTCACCCTGTGGGGGGCACTGGCTCACTTCATGTGGACAATCTGAATAACTTACTCAATGTCAACCATTGCGCCTTTTTACACTAATGCGTGGGGTAAAGGGTTAGGAGCAGATTGGGGGATAAAATAGTCTGTCACATTATTTGCCGTCTACAGTCCTACGGGCTGATGATGTAAATAAAACTTCGTGATAACCTGCTACTAATGCATTGATAAAAAACTATTTTTGGGTATGAGGATGAAATGGAACGCAAAACACTGACCTTATAACGTCCAACGTCAGAAAAAGTCGCGGATAGTACCGAACCGGTTATTCAGCGTAGTCACAAACAGGTGGTGATTAATACCTAATATCCAGCGTCAACTAAATAAACTGTCAAAAAACACATTTATTCTATCAACCAAACAAGTCAATCAACAACCAAAGGAAAAAATTCGCAATGTTGTAATGCTCCCCGAGAAAAAAGTAATTACCCCGACGCGTTCTAAGTAGCATTTACCCTTAGAGGAAGCGATAGCCACGTAGCCTGAATATTGGCCGAAACTTTTTCCTGATGGGAATTTATGGTCATTGGCATTAGTGAAGACTTGTTTGCCGATAAAGAAGCACGAGAACTGTCTATTTCTTATAAAAAGATTAAGTGGAGCCTAGGTGCTATTAGCCATAGTGTGAACTATCGGGCTACGATTATGCCAGGTGCAGTGCGCTATGATAAAGATGGGCGACCAAACGTTATCGTGACAGAGTCAGATGTCGCTGATACCTTAAAACGCATTCAAAAACTCACTAAACAACTCTCACGAACAGAATGACAAAATAAGTCTAATCCACAGTTTCCGTTGAAGAAAAAATTATTGGTTGGATAAATTAGTTTTGTGGCATTAGTGGCAGTCAATCTGGTTCAATAGAACGGAAAGTGGCCCGAAACATCCAACCTGAGAATTTTTCTCCTACGATGGTGACAAGGGAGCTTCAAACAAAAACGCTTTCACCAGTATGGTATGTATGATAGTAAGGCATTAGGTGTCGTTAGTCCCGCAGCTTATACAGCGATATACCATTATCTGTGGAGAGACAGTGACGCTCTAGCTCTTGTAATAATTTCTTCAATATCTACGATATCAGCATAAGGAGGCATCCCATGATGGTGTTTTTACATAAAAAATTGCTCTTATGAGGCTTGGTGGCCGAAAATAAAAACACAATCTAATTATTTAAAGAGGTCTAAATAGAACAATAGTGAGCTATCTATAACCTTTAGGTGTACACTGAGAGCCAACGTCTCTACTGGATAAAAGGTATGTCTATCTTTGATCGCTATAAGATGTTTCGTCAAAAACTAGTCAATGTTACATGTCCTAAATGTTTTTGTACTTCTCAACAGAGCAGATATAAATTAAGAAAGAATATAACGATGCTTTGTCCCCACTGCGGATATTATTTTCGAGGTGGGTAGAATTAGTGGCTATTTTCTTTTTTAATGATTATCAATTGGTATTTGTTATTAAATATTATTTTTAGCTCAGCCAGAATTGTTTTTAATGTGAATTTTTTAATCTTGTTGAGCTAATATCTTTTTGGAGTTTTTATGATTGCATATTTTATGTTGGTTCACCGTTATCCAAGTCAATTTAAGAGGTTATTTAAATCTATTTACCATGAAGAAAATTATTATTTAATACATGTTGATAAGCGCTCGGATAAACGTATTTATGATGAAATAGGCTTATTTTTAACTAATTATGAAAATGCTTCCCTATTAGAAAGTAAAGAAGCTATATGGGGTGGTTATAGCTTGGTAGATGCCCAGTTACGAGCTATTGAGAAGTTTGTAATTACTGGCGGGAAATGGGATTATTTCATAAATTTGAGTGGACAAGACTTCCCATTAAAAAGCCAAGATTTTATAATGAATTATCTTCGTGAATTTAATTGCTGCGAATTTATAAAAGTATTAAATCAAAACTTAAGTCGGCCTGAAACTATCCATAGAATAAAAAATTATGTGCAAGAAATAAATGGTGAGTTAGTTGTCTCTACAGAAAATAGTAGACCTTTTTTAGAAGGTGTTACACCATATATAGGTAATCAATGGATGATATTAAGTAAGCGTTTTTGTGAGTTTATTACCTATAGTTCAGAGTTGAAGGTTTTTAAGAATTTCTATCGTAATACATTAATTGCGGATGAAAGCTTTTTTCAAACTGTACTAATGAATACTGAATTTAAACCCAAGATAATTAATGATGATAAAAGAGAAATTGATTGGGTTGAGTCAAGCGATATTAAGCTTCGCCCTCGTGATTTTTTATCTGAAGATTCAGAAATGCTAATAAATAGTCAAAATTTATTTGCTAGAAAATTTGATGAAAATATAGATAGCAACATCCTTAATATACTTGAAAATAATATTAAGCAATCCTAATTTTTTGTTTTATGGAGTTAATTTTTATTATCAAAAATGATATTAATCTATTGATAAATAGCACTTACAGTCTAACATTGCTTAGCAATAAGCATTTTATTATTATCATATTTATATAATGAAAAAAATGCTTGCTACCATGCTTTCTGGTGTTTCAGTCAGTTCCACTATTGCTGTAACAGATAGCTGCCAAGAGCAAAGAGCAGATATTAAAGAACGCTCAAAAAGCTGGTAATGTAAATGAGCAAAGTAGACTGAAACTTGCACTTGAGAAAGTAAATTCTTATTGTAATGAGGAGCGGTAATCTAACAGAGCAATACTAGATTTAAGCAAAAAAGAACGTAAGGTGAAAAAAGAAGAACTAGAGCTGCAAGAAGCTCTGACATTAAATATTTAACTCAGGATAGTCCCTTACTCAAACTTTGCAACAGTGCAGGCTGAGGAGTGTTTCTTCATATTTATCTTCTCGATTTGAATGTTAATCGAAGGGCTAACGTCGTTATTGGCCGTCAGCCCATATCAATCCATTGAAATTAAAGTAATTTACATTACACGCCAAATGAGAAGGTCATGATGGCATGGCCATCCAATTTTGCGCTGCCATCACTGTTTTTGAGTAGGCCGTTTAACCTTGGTTTCACGGCAAAGTCTGCTGCAAAAACTTGGGCCGCAACAGGGACAGCGGAAGTGCCGGATGTATTTGCCCACGCGGTTTTGTATGTGGAATTTATAAGTTGTGATGCTTCACTAGCTGTCCCGACTTTCACGTAAGCAGTTCTGGCTTCAGCGTCTTTATCTGCTTTAATGGTCGCATTTTGCATGGTTATAGTGTAGAAGCCCACTTTAGTGTTTTCACCGAAAAAGCCTAAACCAAAGTAACCTTGGCTAGGGGTTTGTGGAGAATCGGCGCGCATGTCGGTAATATCGAACGCCAGATAGGTCGTTGCATCGCAGATGACTTCAATATTTTTCACTTGATCATCCATGATGAGGTTACCTGATGCCGGGAATACGCCTGGTGCGACATCAAACGTGTATAATACGTCGGTGGAGTCTGAGCCATTTACTGTGCAGGTTGGCGGGGTGATGGTGCCGTCCACTTTTAAGTTTGCGACAGGAGCCGATAATGCAGCGCCAGATAAAGTAACTAAAGATAATGCTAATAATGTTTTTTTAAACATGAAAAATTCCTTTAAAGGTTAATTTATATAAACACAGGTGAATAAATAGGTTGAATAAGCGATATTCCCCGTTGCGAGGTATTATGCGGATGGTGAGCCAGAACAACTATAAGGGATCCCTTATTTTGAATATGCTTATTTACGAAATATAAAAAGGAATAATTAAACTATCCTTGAAGTATTTTGAGTTAAATGTAATACACCAATGCCAATAGATTACAGAGAAACTATTGGGGCTATTTTATTTGGTTTTTTAGGGGCTCAAATTCTATCTATTTCGTATTTATCAACCGTTATGAGTTGATAATGACTGTCCTGTATAAAACGGCGGTCATGATATCGATGACGGGAAAAAGGGTCAAATGGGGTAATGAGTAAAATATTTTTTCTTTTTTTAATGATTTTGGGGGGGAGCTCAAGAGAAAGCAGCGTAAAACGCGATGAGATCAAATAAAAACTCAGTGTTTAGGAGAAAACTCGGGTGGTAGATTGTTTTTTGTGTATTAATAATATCAAAATGAAGGAAAAAACCCTATAAAAAAGGGTTTAGGTGTTAATAATGATATTTTATTTTGCGGTATTTCTGGGGGAAAAGGAAGGGTTAAGCATTATTGAGATAATGCCCTTATACTGTGGGTGCCGATGTCCTTTACCTTTTGAGCTCGGGTCGCAGTGACAACAGAGTAAATGTGATGATTTCTCATACCTGGAAAACGTGAAGGTAAATTAAGCAAGAGATATCATTCAGTCAATTTATTCTGCTGTCGCATGGTATGTGAGCCGGCTAAGGAGGGATTGTATGGTTTATCATTAAC
>NZ_JBSICC010000056.1:0-10113 GCF_058245955.1 Providencia sp. UF-224
ATGGCTGGGGTACCAGGATTCGAACCTGGGGATGCCAGGATCAAAACCTGGTGCCTTACCGCTTGGCGATACCCCAATCTTAAATTCAATACTACCGAGAAGGAAAATGGTGCGGGAGACAAGACTTGAACTTGCACACCTTGCGGCGCCAGAACCTAAATCTGGTGCGTCTACCAATTTCGCCACTCCCGCAAATAAATGGTGGCTATGACGGGATTCGAACCTGTGACCCCAACATTATGAGTGTTGTGCTCTAACCAGCTGAGCTACATAGCCATCTTTTTTTTGCTTAACCTTCATCGGCGTTGCGGGGCGCATTATGCTAATTACAGACCCTACAGTCAACAGCTTTTTGCACTATTTTTCAGAAAATGCGTCTGTTTGTTTGTTGAATAATCATTTTGTCGATAAAGCCAGCAAAAAACAACCCTTGATTTGAAATAAATCTGATTTTGACTGTTAGTCTGTTCAAAAAATAATAGGGAGAAATAACCATATTTTGCGAAATTTGATTTTAAATGAAGCAGAGATTATTTGAGAAAATACACATAGATTTTAAATTGTACAATGCCATGGTGAAGGGCCAGCATATTTTTTGATATTGGGTCTCTCAAAGCAAAAAAGCAGGCCTAAACCTGCTTTTATTCATTCATTGAAGAGAGGAAAATTAATTATCAAACAACTTTTGCAGTAATTCACCATTAAGCATTGCTCGCTTAGTTAAAGCGAATGCGCCAATCGCCGAATTATGGACTAATTGGGAGGTAACAATCGGTAAGTTCTCACGAAAGCCTTTGAGTGCTTGAGTATCAATACAGCTTTGGATAGCGGGCAGTAAAATTTGCTCAGCTTCTGTAATGTCCCCTGCAATCACCACTTTTTCTGGGTTGAACAAGTTAATGGTAATCGCAACGGCTTTACCAATTTGTCGGCCAACGTGTTGAATAACCTCAGTGGCTAGGGGGTCATTTTTATTTGCAGCTTGGCAAATAGAGGAAATCGTGCAAGTTTCCGCGGTTAGCGTGCTGGAATAACCTTGTTCTAAGCGCTGTTTAACGCGTGCTTCAATGGCTTGGTTAGAGGCAATGGTTTCTAAACAACCAAAATTACCGCAGTGGCAAAGTTCACCAAGGGGGTCGACTTGAATGTGGCCAATTTCCCCTAAATTACCGCGATGGTTGAGCAAAATCTCTTTATTGATCACAAGGCCTGCTCCAGCACCTCTGTGAATGCGTACTAATAAAGAGTCTTCACAATCCCGCGTAGCACCAAAATAGCTCTCAGCAAGCGCAAGGCTGCGAATATCGTGCCCAACATAACAGGTGATATTGAAATGTGCTTGCAAGTTATCAATCAGGTGCCAGTTGTCCACTTTGATATGGGGCATATAGAAAATAATGCCGCGATTTGGATTGACCAAGCCAGGGAGAATTATTGAGATAGCGATCAGTTCTTTGATGCGACGGTGATTTTGCTCGATAAAATCTTCGAGGGCGGCAATCAATTTTTGCTCGACAGCTTCTTGGGAAGGCTCAGAGATAGGGTAGTGGCCATCCACAATCATTTTTCCGCCTAAGTCGTACAATGCGATAGTGGCATCATAGCGGCCTAAACGGACACCAATGGTGTGGAAGTTTTTGTGTTCAGAAACAATGGAGATAGCGCGACGGCCCCCAGTGGAGGCCTGCTGGTCAACTTCTTTAATTAAACCGCGTTCGAGTAGCTGGCGAGTGATCTTCGTGACACTGGCTGGGGCAAGCTGGCTTTGCTCCGCTATTTGAATTCTTGATATCGGACCTTGTTGGTCTATCAAGCTATAGACGACAGCACTATTGAGTTGTTTGACGAGGTCAATATTACCAATTTGCTTTAGCGAGTGGCTTTGATTCATTAGCTAGTTACTCATTTTGTAGACTTCCTTTCCGTTTACGTAAGTCGCGAGAATAGTGAAGTCGTGGTTAAATGCGGTCAAATTCGCAATTTTACCCGGAGCAATTGACCCTAAAGTTTCATCAACTCCGATGGCTCTTGCTGGATAGAGCGTTGCCATTCTAAGTGTTTCATCCAATGCGATACCGACATGTTCTACGCTGTTTCTGACTGCTTCAATCATCGTCAGTGACGAACCGCTGAGTGTGCCATTTTCATCAACACATAATCCATCACGATAGTATATGGTTTTACCTGCGAAGATAAAATGATCCATTTCACCAGTTTGAGGATCAATTCCTGCGGGTGCTGTTGCATCCGTCACTAAAATTAATTTATCACCTTTCAGGTGCTTACTGTTTCGAATGTTAGCCCATTGAACATGCAGGCCGTCGGCAATAATGCCAGCATACACTTCTGGTGTATCATAAATGGCGCCAACTAAACCTGGACCGCGGCCTGAAATGTATGGCATCGCATTGAAAAGGTGAGTTGAGAAACGGATACCGGCTTTAAAGCCAAGTTTCGCTTCTTCATAGGTCGCATTTGAATGCCCCGCTGAAATCACAATACCCGCTGCTTTTAATTGGCGAATATAATCGAGGTCGACCATTTCAGGCGCTAAGGTGATTTTTGTGATGGCATCGGCGTGGGAGGCCAAATAATCAATCATTTGAGCGGAAGGCTGGCGAATAAATTCAGGGTTATGAGTCCCTTTTTTGATCACATTAATATAAGGACCTTCTAAATGTAGGCCAAGGGCTTGGTTTTTGTGATCTTTTAAATATTCAGTCATGACGTCAATGCCATGTTTCATCAGATCATCAGAGCAAGTGATCAGCGTTGGTAGGTAGCTAGTGCAACCTGTGCGCTCATTGGCTTTTTGCATGATGTCCAAATTTTTCAACGTGACATTTTCTTTATTGTCATTGAATTGAACACCACCGCAGCCGTTAACTTGCAGATCAATAAAACCAGCAGAGAGAATTGCGCCTTGCAAATCGTGTTGTGGAATATTTGCAGGCAGTTCAGAGACAGGGCAAACCTCTTTGATGATTTCACCATCAACGATGACAGCATGGTTATCCAGTCTTTCATGACCTGTATAAATAATGCAATGAGTTAGTGCATACATGGTTTTAAACTCCTGACCTCTGGAAAAATGGGTCACCGACTAGCCGTCGCCAGTCGGGTGATTGATAAATATAATCTTAGTTAAACTTCTCAATAATTTCAGATTCTAGTTGTTTGAAATATTTGAGGGTTTTGACTTTTAATTCGAGTGTTGCAGGTTCATCACACACAATCAGTGCTTTCGGGTGCATTTGCACGCAGCTCACTGTCCACATATGGTTGATGGAACCTTCTACCGCAGCGTGAACTGCATTCGCTTTATTTGCGCCAGTCGCTAACACCATTAATTCTTCTGCGTCCATGAGTGTGGCAACCCCTACCGTTAACGCAAATTTTGGCACTTGGTTGATATCATTATCAAAGAAGCGTGAGTTTGCTTGGCGTGTTTCTGGCGTTAACGTCTTAATACGGGTACGAGAATTCAGTGATGAACCTGGTTCATTGAAAGCGATATGGCCATCATTCCCTACGCCGCCCATGAACAAATTGATTTTGCCGTAAGATTTAATTTTATCTTCATAACGTTGGCATTCCGCATCAACATCAGGGGCATTACCATTGAGTAAGTTGATGTTTTCAGCTTGAATATCAACATGGTTGAAGAAATTATCATGCATGAATGTATGGTAGCTTTGTGGATGATTAGCTGGGATGCCAATGTATTCATCCATATTAAACGTCACGACATGTTTAAAGCTCACTTTACCAGCTTGATATAAAGCAATCAGTGCTTTATAGGTTGCAAGTGGGGTACCACCTGTTGGTAAACCGAGAACGAACGGGCGTTCAGCCGTTGGGTTGAATGCGTTGATTTTATCGGCGATATATTGCGCGGACCACGTGCCGACATCATGCGCATTGTTTAATGGGATTAGCCTCATGTTTCAATTACCTCTAATAAGTCTGTGAAATCTTTCATATATATGTGTATCCCTGATGTTATGCATTAGATATAGGAATACTCGTTATACTACAAATTTATTACGCGTTGGTGTTGGTATACAGTGCCGTTTAAATGGTTAGCTCCGCATTTTAAACGCGCTGAGAATATACAGGTTAATGGCCTAAATAAGTTATTTTTAATCATAAAATAAGTTTTCAATAATAGCTACTAATTTAGTCAGATCATGAACTCTTTCGTTGACATTTATCACAAATCGCACCTATTTATTTTGCATCGCGAAACAATTAATTTAGACTATGAAATTGATACTCTCAATAACCTAAATTATGATTTAGGTGTGTGAACAAGAAGATCCCGTAAATGGGGCAAAAATAGGGCGATAAAGGGGGAGTTTGTGAATATTCTTAGCTACTTACAGCGGATTGGTAGGGCACTTATGGTGCCAGTTGCTGTACTACCAGCCGCAGCAATCCTAATGGGGATTGGCTATTGGATTGACCCAGATGGTTGGGGCGCTAATAGTGCAATCGCGGCGTTACTGATTAAATCCGGTGCGGCTATTATTGATAATATGTCCGTGCTATTTGCAATTGGTGTTGCGTATGGGATGTCTAAAGATAAGGATGGTGCTGCGGCACTGACCGGTTTTGTCGGCTTCTTAGTGGTGACAACACTGTGTTCTCCGGCATCTTATTCCATGATTATGAATGTTCCTCTGGAAACTGTTCCAGCGGCATTCGGTAAAATTAATAACCAGTTCGTGGGTATCTTAGTTGGGGTACTGTCTGCTGAATTATACAACCGCTACAGTGGTGTTGAATTGCCAAAAGCGTTGTCATTCTTTAGTGGCCGTCGCCTTGTTCCGATTTTAACCTCATTCTTGATGATCATCTTAGCCTTCGTACTGATGTACGTCTGGCCAGTAGTGTATAACGGTTTAGTGTCTTTCGGTGAAAGCATTAAAGATTTAGGCTCTGTCGGTGCGGGTATCTACGCATTCTTTAACCGCTTGTTAATTCCTGTTGGCTTGCACCATGCACTGAACTCGGTGTTCTGGTTTGACGTTGCGGGCATCAATGATATTCCAAACTTCCTTGGTGGGGCTAAATCTATTGAAGCAGGCCTAGCAACGGTTGGTATCACCGGTCGTTACCAAGCTGGTTTCTTCCCAATTATGATGTTTGGTCTACCGGGTGCAGCACTGGCTATTTACCACTGTGCACGCCCTGAAAACAAAGCCAAAGTGGCGGGTATCATGATTGCGGGTGCATTTGCTGCATTCTTCACTGGTATCACTGAACCGCTTGAATTCTCATTCATGTTCGTAGCACCAATCCTGTATGTTATCCACGCACTGTTGACGGGTATTTCTGTGTATATCGCCGCAACAATGGAGTGGATTTCAGGCTTCGGCTTCAGCGCAGGTTTAGTGGATATGCTGCTGCAATCACGTAACCCATTAGCTGTTCAATGGTATATGCTGATTGTTCAAGGCTTAGTCTTCTTCTGCATTTACTACGTGATCTTCCGCTTCATGATCCGCAAATTCAACCTGTTAACCCCAGGTCGTGAAGAAAGCGCGGGCGATGAAACCATTGATGGTTACGATGAAAGCCTTAGCCCTGCCAATACCACGGATAGCGATATCCAAAAAGAAGCACGCCAATATGTTTCTGCGGTAGGCGGTAGCGATAATATTGTCAGTATCGATGCATGTATCACGCGTTTACGTTTAACAGTCAAAGACACCGCAATTGTTAACGACGCGATGACAAAACGTCTTGGTGCTTCTGGTGTGATTCGCCTGAACAAACAAAACGTGCAAGTGATAGTAGGAACCCGTGCTGAATTGGTTGCTAAAGCAATGACGGAAGTGATTGCGAAAGGGCCGATTGCGGGGACTGCGCCAGTTGCAGCTGCGGAAGATAAAAAAGTAGCAGAGCCAGCAAAAGCAAAAGGCAATGCGATTTTATCCCTCGTAGCACCTGTTAGCGGACAAGTCTATTCCCTTGACGATGTACCAGATGAAGCGTTCTCTAGCCGCATTGTGGGCGATGGTATTGCCATCAAACCAACCAGCAATGAAGTGCTAGCCCCTGCATCGGGTACCGTGGTGAAAATTTTCGAAACTAACCATGCATTCTGCCTTGAAACTGAAAATGGTGTAGAGCTCATTGTTCATATGGGTATCGATACCGTTGCGCTGAAAGGCGAAGGTTGTGCGCGTTTAGTGGAAGAAGGTGCAGAAGTCACTGCGGGTACACCAATCTTGAAATTAGACTTAGATTTCCTTGAAGCCAATGCTAAATCGATGATCAGCCCAGTTATCATCAGTAATATCGATGATTTCGCAGGTGTCGAGATTTTAGTTGATGGTGAAGTGAAAGCAGGCGAAACCGTTATTTATAATGTACTGAAATAATGCATTAAGCCTGATTTAAGTTTGTGATGATGCCAGCCGATAAAAAGGCTGGCATTTTTTATGGTAGTTATCGAGTAAAAACTTGCGAGATACGGTCGGATTTAATGAAATAACCAATCCACAGCGCGGCACTGAATGTGCTCATGAGTATTTGCTGGTAATCTGTATTGGTTAATTTAGCGCCATAAATTATGGCGATAAAAACGGTAAAATACAGCGTTACGATGAGCGCAAAAATGTAGTAGGAAATCATCACCCATTTAGTCGCTTTTTTCTTATTAAAGAAAAACCAACAAGCGACGAGTGTGATAATGATATAGACAAGTTGTAGCACAATAGCGCCAAGGTAAAATGCAGGAACACCCTGCGTATTTTCGGCATAATAGGTGACAACTTGGACTAATTGGTATGCTCCAAAGATAGACAAAAATGCGGTAATAATTAGCCCTAAAGCTGGCAGATAAAGTACGCCATTAATTTTATGGACTTCCAACTGTTCGCATTCATGACACCAACCAGACTCTTTATTCGCTTCGCGCTCATTACAGTTAATACATTTCATTGGCTTACCCAGCTGTGAATTTTTAGATTTAACTATTATCGGGATATTTTTTGAATAAATGAATTCTTAGTGGCACATTTATTTCACTTAGTTGGTTTAGTCATGTAGGAAATAAGTTAACAATGTTGGCGAAATCTCAAAGCAGGTTGTCGAATCTGCATAAGCAAGGTGGCTTACGCATCGATAAGATATTTTCTCAATGATTGATGAGGAATTTTCTGTGGAACTGCTTCTTTGCTTATTTGGTTTTATTTCGGGGATCACAACCGCGTTATTTGGTTTTGGTGGCGGGTTTATTACTGTACCGCTGCTGTATGCCTTGATTACCTTAGTCTGGGGGCCGCAAAGCGATGCAAGTGCAGTGGCGATGCAAATTGCGGTGGCAACCTCCACGTGTGTGATGATTTTTTCATCAACCCTATCGAGTCGCGCTCACTATTTAAAAGGCAATTTGAGCTGGCCAATTATCAAGCCGTTTATTATTCCTATTTCAATTGGCGGAATACTGGGGGCTATTGTTGCGTTATCAGTAGATAGCGGGTTGATCCGCTGGATATTTATTGCCTATTTAATTATCACGATATTGGATTGCTTTATTCGCCCCGGTTTTATGCAAACGGGGTCGGAAGGGATTAAGGCTTCTCGTGGGGGCATTTTTGCGGATACTCCGATTGGTGTGGTAATAGGTGCGGTGGCAGCATTTTTAGGGGTAGGGGGCAGTGTGATGACTGTTCCACTGATGCGACGCCGCGGTGCCAGTATGATCCAAGCGGCGGCGTTTGCTAACCCATTAACGCTACCGATGGCAATCACAGGGACATTAACTTACTTTTATTTTGCTATTGATAAGCACGTTGACCTCGGCGCGGGTTTTCTTGGCATGATTTACCTCAAAGGCGCGTTGATTCTGATTGCAGCTTCTTGGTTGGGGATCCGTTTTGCTTCATTATTAATGCCTTATCTTAGCGATAAGCGGCATGCACAAAGCTACCCATTGCTGTTGTTAGTGGTGTTAACTGTGATGTTATTGACTTAGAAAGGGTAGACAAATGCCTATTTTTTGTTGTGTTCGCCTCTTTGGTATAGCTTTTATTGGCTAAGTACAATCAAACGGTTGTTTCCTGACGGATTATGGTAGAATATATCTGGTTACTAACCGCTTTTAGCGCGCTTTTGGCATTGAGGAATGATGACAATGAATGAGGCAGATGCTCGCCCAACAAATTTTATCCGTCAGATCATAGATGAAGATCTGGCGAGCGGAAAACACACGTCGGTCCATACCCGTTTTCCACCAGAACCGAATGGCTATTTACACATCGGCCACGCGAAATCAATCTGCTTGAACTTTGGCATTGCAAAGGACTATCAGGGACAGTGCAATTTACGTTTTGACGACACCAACCCGGTTAAAGAAGACGTCGAATACGTTAACTCAATCCAAGAAGACGTCAAATGGTTGGGTTTTGAGTGGACGGGCAATGTTCGCTACTCTTCTGATTACTTTGATACCTTATATCAATATGCGATAGAGCTGATTAAAAAAGGCTTAGCCTACGTTGATGAGTTAAGTGCGGACGAAATTCGTGAATACCGCGGCACATTAAAAGAGCCGGGTAAAAATAGCCCATATCGTGAGCGCCTAATCGAAGACAACCTCACATTATTTGAAAAAATGCGTGATGGTGGTTTTGAAGAAGGTAAAGCGTGCTTACGTGCGAAAATCGACATGGCATCACCATTTATGGTTATGCGTGATCCGGTTTTATATCGTATTAAATTTGCAGAGCATCACCAGTCTGGCAATAAGTGGTGCATTTACCCAATGTATGACTTCACGCATTGTATTTCTGATGCGCTAGAAGGGATCACGCACTCTTTATGTACGTTGGAATTCCAAGATAACCGTCGTTTATATGACTGGGTGTTGGATAACATCACGATTGATTGCCATCCGCGTCAGTACGAGTTTTCTCGTCTGAATCTGGAATACACCGTGATGTCTAAGCGTAAGCTGAACCAATTAGTGACAGAAAAACACGTTAACGGTTGGGATGACCCACGTATGTTAACCATTTCTGGCTTACGTCGTCGTGGTTATACCGCAGCATCTATCCGTGAATTCTGCCAACGTATTGGTGTGACAAAGCAAGATAATAACGTTGAAATGGCATCATTAGAGTCGTGCATTCGTGATGACCTGAACGTATCAGCACCGCGCGCTATGGCAGTGATTGACCCAGTGCGTGTGGTGATTGAAAACATGCCAGCGGGCGAAGAAATCTTAACAGCGCCAAACCACCCAAATAACCCTGAGATGGGCACGCGTAAAGTACCGTTTAGCAATGAAATTTATATTGACCGCGCGGATTTCCGTGAAGAAGCAAACCGTCAATTTAAACGTTTAGTGTTAGGTAAAGAAGTGCGCTTACGCAATGCGTATATCATCAAAGCTGAACGTGTGGAAAAAGATGCTGATGGCAACATCACAACCATTTTCTGTACGTATGATGCAGGTACACTGAACAAAGACCCAGCCGATGGCCGTAAAGTGAAAGGCGTTATTCACTGGGTGAGCGTACAGCATGCACTGCCAGCAGAAATTCGCCTGTATGACCGTCTGTTTACTGTGCCAAATCCGGGCGCAGAAGATGATTTCTTATCGGTGATTAACCCAGAATCGTTAGTTGTTCGCCAAGGCTTTGTTGAGCCAAGCTTGAAAGATGCGGTTGCAGAGAAAGCGTATCAGTTTGAGCGTGAAGGGTATTTCTGTGCGGATAATAAGTTAAGCACTCCTGATCATTTGGTGTTTAATAGGACTGTGGGGTTGCGAGATACTTGGGCGAAAATCGAAAACGCTTAATTTGATGTCCCCGTCATACTTTGCACCACAGGGGTGTTGGCTTCATTAAGTTACCCGAGTCACATACTTATGTATGCTCACGGGATAACTTAATTTGCCGCCTACCTGTGGCACAAATTATTTAGGGGACGTGCGGAGTGAAGCCTCTCGTGAGCTGCTACAAATGGCTGCTCAGGAAAACTAAAAAGCCGACAGTTAAATGTCGGCTTTTTTTATGGGAGTTGACCCGTCCTGAATAAGGTTGACACTTTTTCAATTTAAAATTGGAGAGTGCAATGAAACCAATCACTAAACGAACT
>NZ_JBSICC010000057.1:0-9480 GCF_058245955.1 Providencia sp. UF-224
GAACGCACAGAAAACTCGTTGCAGATTGCCTTTAAAACACAAATGAAATTGATTTACCGCCCCTCAGCAATTAAAGATGTGAACTTTGAAGAACAACAAAAAAAGCTGATATGGTCTAAATCGGGTAATCAATTAACGGTAAAAAACCCAACACCGTATTTTATGAATTTCCAAAGCATCTCATTTAATGGCAAAAAAGCCAATGATGTTTCCTACGCTGCGCCCTTTTCTAGCGCGACTTTCGACATCAATGACAGCGCCGCTCACGGCACCGTGAAATGGGAAGTGATCAATGATTATGGCTCTGCCGCTGAGGCGTCTGAAGCAAAAATATAGCCCAATATCTTTGTAGGTTGTGAACATGAAAATAAATAAAATATGCCTTAGCCTATTCATTTATTTAGGCTATACGGTACCTTTGTACGCGGAAAACCCGGCCAACAATAATACGGCTGAGGGAAAAACATATTTTGACCCCGACTTTTTAGAGCTGCCCAATAAAGATGCGGTAGATTTAAGCCAATTTGAAAATAACCAACAATTAGCCGGCAGCTATTATGTCGATATTTATGTGAACACCAATTTAATTGGCGCAAAAAATTTAAAGTTCGATAAAAATAGTGACAATAAATTAGCCCCTTGTTTAACACTGGACGATTTAAAAAGTTTTGATATTAAAATTGCGGATTACCCTGAATTAAGTAACACACAAAATGGCTGTGTCAATTTAGCCATTATTCCTGATGCAAAAAGTGACTTTGATTTTGATTCTCAACGTTTATATTTGAGCATTCCACAAATCGCACTGGCGAAAAACCCACGGGGTTACGTGGATTTAGCGGATATCGACAATGGCATCACCGCCCTACTGCTCAATTACAGCTACAGTGGGTCGAAAAATACTGACCGTAAAGGCGGCGAAGATACCACATCAAACTATGTGAACCTACGCCCAGGTATTAATATTGGGGCATGGCGCCTGCGTAACTACACCACATGGTCAAATAGCAGCGGGCAATCCAATAAGTGGGACACGATTTATACCTATGCTTCCCGAGGGATCAATAGCCTAAAAAGCCAGTTAACTCTTGGTGATAGTATATCGCCATCACAAGTGTTTGATAGCGTGCCATTTCGTGGTGCGCAGCTTGCCACTGATGACGATATGTACCCCGAAAGTTTACGTGGCTATGCCCCCGTCGTACGCGGAATAGCACGCAGCAATGCACAAGTTACCATTCGCCAAAATGGGTATACCATCTACCAAACGGACGTGGCTGCGGGGCCGTTTGAAATCAGCGATCTGTACCCAACAGGAAGCAGCGGTGACTTGCATGTGACGATAAAAGAGTCGAACGGCAGCGAACAAGTACAAATCGTGCCATTTGCGTCACTCCCTGTATTACAACGCGAAGGGTATTTAGCTTACAGTGCTACCGCGGGGCAATATCGCTCTTATGATAGCAATGTAGATAAAACCAAATTTGGTCAATTTACTGTGGTTTATGGCTTACCCCATGGCGTGACTGCCTACGGTGGTAGCCAGTTAAGCGAAGATTATCAATCCTATTCAGTAGGTGCGGGGCAAAACTTAGGTCAATTTGGTGCGGTGTCTATTGACGTTACCCAGTCCTACGCTAAGTTGCGTAGTGACATCAAAGAACGCGGGCAATCCTACCGTTTTCGCTATAACAAAAACCTAAATGATATCGGTACCAATATCGCCTTAGCAGGTTATCGCTATTCCACAGAAGGGTTTTACAGCTTATCGGAAGTATTCGATACCTTCCGTGATACCAACTATGTACCTGAAATCGAACGCCGTCGTAATCGTGGTGAAATTACCTTGAGCCAAAATCTGGGAGATACTTACGGGTCAATTTCAGCGGGGTACGTCAACGAAGATTATTGGAACAGCGATCGAAAAACACAGTCTGCTACGCTGGGTTATAACAATAGCTGGCAAGGGATCAGCTATGGGCTGAATTATACCTATAACAAGAACACCAGCAGCTATTCATACACTACGGGAACGAAAAACCAGAGTGATGAAGACCACTTATTCACGTTCTCAGTCAATATTCCGTTTAGCTTGTTTGATGACACGGCGTACATCAACTTTGTCAGCAATCATAGCAGCCGTGACTCTAGCACAGGCAGCATGGGCGTTTCTGCATCTCAGCTGAATAACCGTTTAAATTGGAGTATGCAACAAGGCTTTACCAACCAAGAAACGGGAACAACAGGTAACTTGAATGCCTCCTATAAAGGGCAATACGGTGAAGTTTCTGGTGGTTCGGGTTACAGCAAAGATAACTATAACCTGTATTATGGAGTGAACGGTAGCTTAGTTGCACACTCGAACGGGTTAGTATTAGGGCAGCAGTTGGGTGAGACTGCCGCCATTGTGGAAATCCCGAATGCAGGGGATGTACCGATTATGAACCAAGCGGGCGTGGTGACGAATAACCAAGGTTATGCGTTAGTGCCGTACGTGACGGCTTACCGTAAAAATACCGTGGATATCGATACCTCAGCGTTACCCGACAATACCGAAATGGAGTTAACCAGCCAAACTGTCGCACCGAGCCGTGGTGCCTTAGTGAAAGCCAGCTTTGCGGCGAATGTTGGTTACCGTGCGATTATAGCGCTAACCTTTGCAAACGGTAAGCCAGTGCCATTTGGGGCGCAAGCCATCTTTAACGATAACAACCAATTAAATAGCTTAGTCGGCAATGACGGTGAAGTGTATTTATCCGGTTTAGCGGAAAGTGGCAACTTTATTATTCAATATAATGAGAAACAACAATGCCAAGTGAATTATAACTTAGCCGGTATTTCAGATTATATGGGTTTATATAAAACCACTGCAGTTTGCCGATAATAAGGAAATAGGTTATGAGAAAATTACTTTATCAATCAATATTAGCGGCTAGTTGTGTATATTTATATTCAGGGTCTGCGAGTGCAGCTTGTACGCAAAATCCTAATTTCAGAAATATACAGGCTAATGTTCCATCTGCAACCTATAACCTTCAATATGATGATACTGCAGCGAGAGATCTTGGTTCGTTCAATGTACGTTACTTATCCGCTTCATCCACAAATACTTATGGTGAAAATACCAGTTGTGGTAATTCCTATTTACAAGGAAATTTTATCAATAGTTGGACACCTAATAATTATATCGCACCTTCAAATATACCTGGAATTGGTATTACAGTTGCAACAGGGGGTATTGGTGGAGATTTTAATCGCCAGTTTGGACCTCAAGGTTCAGGGCAGTTAGGTTGGATTATCTATGATACTGTTTGGCATATTACAATCAAAAAAACTGGGCAAGTGACTAGCTCGGGTACAATTCGCTCAGGAAGCATTGCACAGCTAACCCAAACTAATAGTGGAGCATCAGGTACATGGTATTTAACAACTCTAAACATGCCTGCTAATGCCATTCGTATAAATGTATTAAGCTGCTCATTAAAAAGCCCTGTTCCGACAATTAACTTAGGTGATTGGTATGATACTCAATTCCCTACAGTTGGTAGCACCAGTACAGAAGTCGATATCCCCATAACTTTAACCTGTCTGGCAGGCACCAATATTAAAGCAACCATCAATGCAACCAGCGGTACCATTAATGCAGCACAAGGCCAATTAGCCTTGTCAGGGGGAGCAGATAAAGCCACAGGGGTTGCTATACAAATTGTCGATGCCAATAAAAACCCTATCCCTTTAAACAGTAAACGAACCATAAGGGATAATGTCGCCGCAGGCGATTATATTTTCGGCTGGAAAGCGCGGTATATTAAAACTACCGATAAAATCACTCCAGGCCCTGCAAATGGCACTGCCACTATTAATATTCGCTATGAGTAGGAATAATTGTATGAAAAAAATATTACTCACTATTTTATCGATAAACTTACTTACCGTATCTTTATCATCATTTGCAGGAAATGATGTTGTAGTTAATTTCACAGGTAATATTAAAGCTGCCACCTGTAATATCTCTGGCGGTAATAATATTGATATTGATTTAAAGCAATTACCTGTAGATACATTTAATAATCCTCAAACAGGTTCTGCTTGGAAAAGCTTTAATATTAATTTAAATAACTGCTCGTCATTTGTAAACCAAATCAAACTGACCTTTACGGGCACTGCTGAAACAGGGGATACCACCAGTAGTTTATATAAAAACTTAGGTACCGCAAAAAATGTTGCTGTGCAATTACAAAGTAATAACGGTGTAACACCATTAGGTAATTTAAAAGTATTGCAGGTACCGCTAAATGGACAACCTGATATTGCAATCCCATTACGTACCCGTGCTTACAGTGCTGTGGGCAATGTGGTTCCGGGGTCAATTTTAGCCAATATTACCGCCACGATTACCTACTTATAAGTAAAGGAAGAAAATCATGAAAAAAATGATGCTTTCATTATTGCTGGTATCTAGCCCCTTGTTTGCAGCCGACCAGCAAATCAATATTAATGTTCATGGATATGTCACGGCAATGCCGTGTGAATTAGAAACCACAAACTATGTGATTGACCTGAAAAAAATTAATATCTGGAATATTCGTGATAGCCAGAAATCCCCTTGGGTCGATTTTTCAGTGAAATTAAAAAACTGCCCTGTGGCAACGAAAGAAGCAGTGATGACGTTATCTGGCACGCCAGATACCACCACTCCTGACTATTTTATTAATAATGGCACGGCAAAAAATGTTGCTTTAAATTTGGCTGGTGGCACCAGTAAAAACACCCTTAAAAATGGTGAAAAAATCACTATTCCTGTGAACAGCCAAACTCGCAGTGTGGAATTTCCTTTTTCCGCTCGTGTAGCTGGTTATGGCAGTGGTATGGAGCCAGGATCTTTTCGAAGTCATTTAGAATTTAATTTCACTTACAATTAACAACGTTAATGAATAATACGTTGTTATATTCCAAAGTAGAGGTGATAAATGCCTGAATATTATCCAGTATCTAGAATTATTGGAAATAAAATAACTTATTATCGAAAAATGAAAGGCATGTCCCTGCATGAACTTGCCAAAATAATTGGCGTTAGCGAACAGCAGCAGTCCCGTTATGAAAGAGGTGTTAATCGAATTAATCTGGATAGATTAAACCAATATGCAAATTTTTTCGAAACAGAACTCATTAATTTCTTTGATTTTTCAAATGAAGAAAAAATGAAAATAACTGAAACTTACTCATTAATGTATAAATAGCAATGAAAATCAAAAAAAGAATATTTAACTATAAAATACTGCCTACATTAATATTATTAAATGCAGGTTACGCGAATGCTGCTTGTATTCAAAACCCTAATTTAAACAATGTTGTGGTTAATGTGCCAGCAAGAACATATTCACTCCAATATGATGATACAGGAGCTCGCGATTTAGCGACTATTCAAGTCAATTTTAAGAGCTCACGAGTCAATACATTTTCTGGCCCAACGAGTAATGGTAAATGCGGGAATGCCTATTTATATGCTGATTATCTCAATGGTTGGGTACCAAATGGGAATAAAATTGCCGCCAGTAATATACCTGGCATCAGTATTCAAGTGAAAGCAACAGAAATCGGCCTCTTAAATACACGCTATGGGCCACCCACTGCAGACAACCCAGCCGCTTGGAGCCTCCCTAATCCATATTGGACGATTACTATCAAAAAAACAGGGCAAGTCACGCAAGCAGGTAGCTTAAAATCAGGGCTTGTTGGTAGATTAACACAGCGAAATCCAGCGCCACATAACAGTACTTGGAATCTCACATCGTTAAATATTCCGGCAAACGCAATAAAAATTAATGTATTACGGTGTTCGACAAAAGCCAACAGTTACAATGTTAACTTAGGGACGTGGCATGATACACAGTTTTCCAGCATTGGTAGTTTTAGCAACAGCTACAACATCCCTGTCACGCTAAGTTGTGCTGCGGGTACAAATCTAAAAGTCACTGTCTCAAGTAGTGCTGGGTATGTTGATACCAACACTGGGAAAATAAAGCTATCTGGTCAAGGCCAAGCAACAGGTGTGGCAATCCAGTTATTAGACAAAAATAGTAATCCGATAAAACTTAATTCAAAATTCACGTTACAAAACAATGTTGCAAATGGCGATTATAACTTCAATTGGAAAGCACGCTATGTTAAAACTGCGAATAAAATAACACCAGGCACGGCAAATAGCACAGCGACTATAAACATCATATATGAATAATCGAAATTATGCTCAATCTCTATTTGATTATTAATAAGAATTTTTTATATGGTTCAAATAGTGAGCATTATGTTTCAAATTGGAATTAATTAAGTTAAATTTTAATATCAAGTTAGTTTTTTTTGAATTTTAATAATGAAAGCCTATTCTAATACCAATTACTCTTTGTTAGAGTAATAAATTAATATAAAAACCAATTTTATTTAAAATTCTTTTTTATGTCAAACCAGTCATTTTTTAATAGTCTTATCGATATAAAAGGAGTTTACTATGCAGAAAAATTATCCTGCATCAAAATTAGTCGGTCGTAAAATAACTTATTATCGAAAAATGAAAGGTATTCCATTATCTAAAATGGCTAATGATTTTGGAATTAGCGAACAACAACAATCAAGATACGAACGGGGAATCAATCGTATTAATTTAGATCGATTGGAACAATATGTTAATTACTTTGAAATTAACTTTTATGATTTAATTTCTAATAAAGATATAAAAGAATTAACGGAATTGGAATAAGTAAAAACATCCAACAGAATATTAATTAACTCTTTATTAAGGCACATTATGAGCAAAAAAATATCCACATCAGTAGGTGTAAAAATTAGGTCATTAAGAGAAAGTTACGGTATGAGTGGCAAAGAGCTCAGTGCTTTGTTAGGTATTAGCCAACAACATCAATCTCGCTATGAAAATGGGGAAGTAAATATCCATGTTGATACGCTATTCCAACTTTGCCAAATATTCGATATTGACCCTGCTTACTTTTTCTCTGACTATAACCCATTACATCATGCCAATAACGTTATTCATGACAAAAAAAGTTTCTATGAGGCCGAAACGCTTGTGTTTTAAAGCATGGCATTCAGATAAACTGCAAAATAACCCCGCCTAAGCCAGCTACATCATTGTACTGGCTTAACAATGTTGAGCCTCTTCTAATATCCATTGCTGGAAAATATTCATTGCTGAAGTCATCGGCTTTGACTTTAAACGGCTTAGCCAATAACCGCCTAATGTGACCCCAATATCAAAAGGTTGTACCAGTGTTCCCGCGCTAATTTCGTGCTCAAACATACAGCTTGGCACTAATGCAACACTATCCGTTAATATTGCAGCCTCAACCATTAAGCGCGAGGAGTCAAACACGGGCCCTTTCACTCGCCATGGCTCGAGTTGTGCAGCAAGAAACCACTTTTCCCACTCATCTTTACGATAAGAGCGCAGTAAATTGTGATCTTTTAAATCCAGTGGTGATGCTAAATTGACAGCGACTTTTTCTGTGCATAGCACTGTATGGGAAGTCGAAAATAAAGGTGTATTTTCCACTAATGGCCATAAGCCTTCCCCAAAGCGGATGGCAAAATCAACACCCTCTGCCGCCAAATTGACCACGTTATTGTGGGTCATAATACGCAAATCAATATAGGGATATAAGTTAGAAAACTTGCTTAAACGGGGTAACAACCAGCCGACAGCAAAGGTACCTACCACCGAAATACTCAGCACTTCATGGTAATGGCCATCTTCAAATTGCGTTAGCAATGACTCAATTTGATCAAAAGAACGGCTCAATACGGGTAAAAGTGCCAAGCCCTCATCTGTCAGCGCTAAGCCTCGTGATAAGCGAATAAATAATTCCAAACCTAATTGCTCTTCTAACAAGCGAACTTGCTGGCTCACCGCAGCTTGGGTCACATTCAATTCCAGCCCCGCTCGCGTAAAACTTAAATGCCGCGCAGACGCTTCAAATGCGCGAAGTGCATTCAGTGGAAGGCGATGACGATAATTTCCTGACATAAGATTTTCTTTTAGCTCATCGAATTTTATATCGTTTTAAAAAGTAATTTAAAACACGCATACTCTTGCTCAATAACTACTTGAGCGGGGTAATTGTGATATTACGGCAGTTATCCGTCACACAGAAGTACTTTTCAAAATCGGTTAGCAATAACTTAAACTTTTACTTAATTGGTCAACTCTATGAAAAATATTCTTCGTCAGGGGCGGATTTTTGTCGCTCTTAGTTTGGCTTTTACAACTCTTTCAGCGAACGCATTAAGCCAACAGGATGTCGATAGCATCATTAAACCGTTGATGAAACAGCAAGGTATTCCGGGGATGTCCGTTGCTATCTCTATGGAGGGCAAACGCTATATTTACCACTATGGCGTACAATCCAAACAGAACCAAGAACCTGTCAACGATAATACACTATTTGAAATTGGCTCTTTGTCTAAAACCTTCACCGCGACTTTGGCTGCCTATGCACAAGTACAGGGTAAATTAGATTTTTCACAGAAAGTGAGTCACTATCTGCCTGAATTAAAAGGCTCTGCATTTGACCATATTACGGTAATGAACCTTGCAACCCATACATCAGGTTTATCCTTGTTTGTTCCTGATACAATTACAAATTTAACGGAATTAACCCATTATTACCAAAATTGGATCCCTGAAAAAGCGATTGGCCAGTTTCGTTCATACTCTAATTTAGGGACCGGTTTATTAGGTATTGTGACAGCAAAACAGTTAAAAATGCCTTTCGAACAAGCCATGGAAAAATTGATGCTGCCTTCCCTTGGCCTCAAGCACACGTATATTCATGTGCCAAAGAACCAGCAAAAAAATTATGCACAAGGCTACAATAAAAAAGACCAACCTGTACGAGTCACTCCACAAATTTTAGATGCGCAAGCTTATGGTTTAAAATCAAACGCGAAGGATTTAATTCGTTTTCTTGAAATTAATATGCAAACGGTAAAAGTGGCAAAATCGTGGCAAGAAGCGGTGGAAGATACCCATACTGGGTTATATTTAACCGATTCATTTGTACAAGATATGATGTGGGAAAGCTACCCATGGCCAGTATCGCTTTCGCAATTACAGCAAGGCAACCGCGATGAGATGGCATTACAGCCACAAAAAGTGGACGCTATTCAGCCCGCATTACCACCAGAAACCCGTGCTTTTTATAATAAAACGGGCTCAACCAATGGCTTTGCCACTTACGCGGTATTTATCCCTGAAGAGCAAGTCGCGGTGGTGCTCCTTGCCAATAAATGGTATCCGATCCCTGACCGCATTAATGCCGTTTATCAGCTAATTGAAAAGATTGATAACCAGAATTGATGCGGTAATTCAATTACCTGAATAGTTCAAGTGGTGGCTAGGCGGCAAAATGAGGATAGCTTGGGGAGCATACATAAGTATGTGACCCAAGTAGCCGAGTACAGCCAACA
>NZ_JBSICC010000058.1:0-8791 GCF_058245955.1 Providencia sp. UF-224
TCCGTCGCCAGCGTCACCGTGTTACCGGTCACCGCCAGGCCATTTTTCGCTTGCACCGACACTTCTTTCACTTGACCCACATCCGCCGCCACCAAGGTGTAACCCGGTACCGTGCCTGAGGTGGTCACACTGCTGCCGCTGCTTACGGCCGCCGCGGTGTTGCCTTTGTTGCCCCACGCGTAGGTGGATTTGTCGGTGTTGTCACCGCCGTTCGCATCAAACGCGTACTGCCCGGTCAGCGCTTTACCCACGGCCAGCTCACCTTTTAACGTCAGGTTCGCCACTTGCGGTTTGCCCGCCGGATCGATCACCTCACCCGGGTTTTCACCGCCACTGCCGCTGCCGCCGGTGGTGTCATTACCCTCGGCTTTGCTTGCGTCCGTCGCCAGCGTCACCGTGTTACCGGTCACCGCCAGACCATTTTTCGCCTGCACCGACACTTCTTTCACTTGACCCACATCCGCCGCCACCAAGGTGTAACCCGGTACCGTGCCTGAGGTGGTCACACTGCTGCCGCTGCTTACGGCCGCCGCGGTGTTGCCTTTGTTGCCCCACGCATAGGTGGATTTGTCGGTGTTGTCACCGCCGTTCGCATCAAACGCATACTGCCCAGTCAGTGCTTGACCTACCGCCAACTCGCCTTTTAGCGTTAAATTTTTAACGCTAGGCGCTTCCGTGGTGCCCACTTTCATCACCAACGCTGGGAGCAAAGTCCCATCAACCACTGGCGTGATCGTAAAATCACCCGGTGAATCCCCTGCCGTCAGCGTGGCTTGATAGACCCCTGGCGATATCTCTTTAACCGATCCGATCGCCGCGCCATGTAAATCACCTGACACATTCAGTTTCAAACGTTCAGCCGCGCCGGTAACCGGTTTGCCGTCCGCATCTTTCACCGTCAGCGTCAACATTGACGTGGATTTTCCATCTGCAGGGAGTACATTGGGCTCAGCCGTAAACGTTGACAAATCACGACTAATATCCGCCGCAGTCACAACCACTTGAGTCGAAACAGGCTCAGACACATTGCCTTTCTGATCGACAGCACGCCCCGTGATGGTATAACTGTTTGCACCGCTGCTTTGCCATTCCGGCAACTGAACACTGTATTGTCCCGGTGCGGTTTCAATAATTTTGCCGCCATGCGCCAGCAGTGCCGGCGCACTCCATTCGATCGTTTTTAGCCCGTTTGGCGAGCTGACATTCACATTTAATGATTTAGTCTCGCCCGATTTTCCGCTGATCGTGGAGGCGATGGATAAGTGAATTTGATTTTGCTTGCGGTATTCCAACACAATTTGGTTGTTACGCTCAACCAAGTCATAACGGCTGCCCGCCACATTTCGACGCTGCGCAACAGAGCTTGGATCGATTTGTTTCGCCCACGGTGTCCCGATTTCATAACGAACCCCGAGGTTAAGTTGGGTATCCCCACCCCCACTGGTTCCTTGACGGCGATCAACCCCCACGGTCAGTAACGGGAATGGCGTATAATTGACCCCAAGAGTCACCGCACTTGGGTCTTTTTCGCGGCTATCTTGCCCCAACAGCCCCACATCTTTGCCAAAATACTGTTCATAAACCAATTTACCACCCAATTGTGGGTGTGATGGTAAATACGCCTCGCTTCGTAAATCAAATCCATTTGCCGCACGCGCTTGATACCCGTCCAGTCCAGAAGCATCTTGCCAGCCACTTAACCGAAAATAGCCATTTGCCCCCAACTTTACGTAGTCCCGCCAGTATTCAACGCCCAAGCCCATGCGGGTATGCTCTTGCGTAATGTCATGGTCAAGGAAGACGTTATACCCCGCCATGCTGTTCGGCGAGCTAAAGTGACGCTGCCCAAGACCGATATTGGCCGTAGTACGCTTATCCACATGCCGCACCCCCATTTGGGTGTACGTCATCACGTCCTTGGTATCATGCAATGGCAGCAAGAGGTCTAATTCGCTGCCATCTAAATTGGCTTTATCATCAATGCCTAACTTCACGCGCGCCGTGCCATAACCTTTTAGCCAATCTTGAATTTCTTGTGTGGCTTTGTTCGTCGCCAAACTGCGGGCTTTATTCACCGCCGTACCTGTCACATCACCGGACTGCAAAGCCCCCGCCACTTCCGTAGAATATCGCGCGACATTTCGTTCGCTATCGGAGGCATTCCCGCGCTCCCCTCCTAAGGTAAACATCCCATCGGCACGAGGAATATCAATCTCATCCCCGGGGCCTAAACGCAAAAAAGGTTTCGAAAAGGTTCGAAACTGATTGACTTTTTCCAGCTCTTTTACCGTTATCCCCAAATTCTTTGCCACGATAGTGACGTTCTGTCCGGGTAGTAAGCGATAGGGTTGTGTCTGTGAATTAAGCAATTGAGACTCTGCTTGTGTTACCGGCTTAGCACTCACAAAAATAGGCGTTAAGCTCGCCGTTACCGGAAACAACAATTGCGTCACAATATTAACCCAAGCCACCACACGAAATCTCTGAGAGTGCCGAGAAACCGCTTGATTTTTCGTTTTCATAATAACCTTTATTGTTTTGTTTGATTATGGTTCTCAATACCGCCGACTCATTTCTCAACGAATGAAAAGCGGCGAAATTGGATTTCAATGATTTTTTTGTGAATGCCCTGTGTTCGTCAAAATAGGCACTCCCCCCCCCTCCCTTCCTGACATCATTTCAAAAAAGTACATCCGTGCAGAAAAGTCATCCGTGTTATTCAAATGACCTAAGTTGTTTTCCACCACATAAGCGTTGCTCAATATCTGGCGGTAATAGTTGAGTCTGCTTGAGGTTAAACAACATAGAGTATGGGAACAGCACACTGAGATCATGGTGATGCAACATGCTTTGCTCAATGTGATGGCAGATACGACCGATAAAGTCACTCGGCTTCGCATCCAGTACGTACAACAACAGAACCAACATATCGAAAGCAATCAGGTTTTTTCCGCTTTCGTACCGAGAAATTTGTTGCTGAGAAAGATTGAGCAATTGCCCTAGCTCTTGCCCAGATATCCCTTTACTTTTTCGTAAACGACGGATTTCTTGGCTAATAGAGTCGGTGACAATCGGTCTCAATTGAGCAATAAAAGGAGGTTGCTCAAGTAACGGCATTTTCATCATGAATACTCCATGTTGGGCGCTACGCTTAATTAAAAAGCGGGAATGGTGAGATAAAAACCCCTACCGAACAAGCAACGTTCAGTCTCATATCAACAAAGCCCGCATGTCTTATTTCAGGCAATAAAACACTTCATTCCGTTTTAAAATTAAAAATGTCGTCAAAAGATAAGTGTATTTTTAGTCTTTGTGTTACGTCATCGAAAAAAGCAAAATCATGGATAACAAAAAAAACATTATTTTTAGTAATCAATAACCAATTAAATCATAACAACCAATATGCGTACATCGCGACATCTAAAAGGAATTTCACTTAAAAATCCAACTGTTTGTATCGATAGATTTTGATATTTTGATAGTTACTAACTATCAAAATAAAAACATTGATCGCTAGTAACGATCAAATGTATAATTAACCCGCAAATAAGCGCCATATATTTGCTATTTTGTTTAGATGGTATTTAGAAGTCCTATGCTTCCACCGCACGCTGCTTTCCGTGACAGCGTGCGGTTTTTTCATAAAACCGCCATGAAAATAAAAAGATTAATTAATTAATCTACCAAGGTAAATACATTTTAAAGGAGTGTTTACCTCCATACGCAATACCCACACAACGAGTTGTTTTATTTAACAATTGTTTAATTAGAAGGGCTTTACCATGTCAAATGAACGCAAATTAGGTGTTTTTCAGCAACATAACAAAAGGCAACACAATGAGAAGTCATTGACACGAAAAAACACTAACGGTGCAAAATGCAAAACACCCTTGCCATGTTTATTTTTTTTAGGATTGAGCCTGATGATGATCCTTGGCTATGCTCATCTTTCGTGGGCTCGCGGTGAGGCACATTTAACCTTTCACATGGGATTAGGAGCGAATGGTCAATTTGTCATCGGCGGCACAATTGAAAACCAAGGGGATAACGCAGTAGAACGAGGGTACGTGATGATATTACCAGTCAATAAGCGTTGCGAGCCTCTCGATTTTGTATGGCAATCCTTTGGGCCTATACCACCAAACAGCAAAACAGAGTTTAAAATTCCGATTACCGATCCTGAATTTGAACGCTACCGTCTCGCCGGATTTGCCGCATTTGATGAAATGGGCTTTGCGTTACAAGCCAAAGATGATACAGCAGAAATTATCGAAGCCAGGCAGCCCGCAGAAAGAGAAACCTGCCAACTATCTCAAAACGAATCTCTAAAATCGCCGGATTAAAAAGAAAGCACCAACAAAAAAGGGGATCAGTAAGGCAAGAGGGTTACAGCTCTGGGCGAATAACAGGGGGGGATCAACGGCGTGAGATGGCGATTCGTTAAGAGGCCCCCACGAGAGGCAGCATATGAGTAACAGACGATGAAGTGGCATCGCTTCTTTCAGTGCATTTTATGTGCCGCACAAAGTCTTATTTTGGCGGCATTGCTGGTGATGCTACTTGTTTTATTTACACATTGGTTTTAAGCGCTTTTACCTTCACACAATGCACTGACGAGCCATATGCTTTATCCAATGGCTTGGATTTCATGCCACTCTTGGCAGCACCATGCACACCCATTAATTCGACAGTAGCCATAACTTTTGGCGTGCAAAACCGCCTGTACGCTGCGGGAAAATTTTCCTAAATACAATCGATTTAATGAGTTCGGTAAGCGCTCACACCCTTGGCGATGGAGCTGATAAAAATTATATTCATCAATTAACGTATTTAGATAAAAATCCATATATCCTCTAACCGTGAAAATGTTCAACACCCAGCACATCGCAGGAATGATCTGCAGACAGTGAAAAAAAGGTATCTAACAAAAAAAGGAAAGATACCTAATTAAATTCGGAGGACTTAATAGCAATAAATCTCAATAATAAAAAACACAATAAGGGAATATAAATATATCAGTTAATAAAATAAAGATAAATAAAAATAAACGAATTCGCCAAACAACAATTTTAACGGGTATTTTTAACGCCATATTGAAATTGTATTCAACAATAAACAAGGCCGATAAATTATTGAGTAACATGAATAGCATATAATTTAAAAAAATAATAGCATTGATAGGCAGAATATATTATACCCAGCTAATTAAAATAATACTTAAATGAGTTCACGCTTATTATATTTTTAACTATTCGTGAGCCTGCGTCGGTATTCACACAATATGCTACAGCCGTATTTATCAAAATATCATTGATGTTGATTTCTCAGCGCTGATGAGTAAAGGCTGAGCCCTACTTTATCTTTTGATAAAATAGAGCTCAAATTAAAATCGCACGAAAAATGGCGTGGTGGCAAATGGTCAATCACGAGGGTATATCGACTTTCGGATAGGCTTCAGTGTAGTGTTCACCGCCACACCCAAAATAAGTCACTTCACGAGCCATAAAGTCAACAACATACCGTGTCACTCCAGCTTGCCAAATGGCGAGTAAGAAATGAGAAAACGTGGTTTTCCCCGCTTGATCTTCACGCAGCGCATGAATAACCGCAAGATTATCAAAGACGGGAACGTTTGATATTCCAGCAATCAATGGCGTCCCCTGCATAACGACTGGGCCATAATCGGTTGTGTATACACTTTGGCAAGAAGGCAGTACCCACTCATTCACTGTCACCCCTGCAGCTCGGAGCACTTCGGCTAAGTAAGGAAAACCTCCAATCGCAGGGCGCATTGCCATTGCCTTTTGAATTGCCTGCTCAAGGTTATCAATCGCGTCATTCATCTTCATTATCCTGATAAGGGTTATAGGTAGTAAGCTCCCAACATCTTGTTATATCAACCGACCTTCTCACACACCAAGTTGCTCATGTCACTAGGTGAAATTAAAGGTAGAGCGACCGTTCACCTTCGGGACGCGTTTTAAATCGGCGATGAGCCCACAGATACTGAGCAGGTGCCCTCAAAATTTCAGTTTCTAATCGCGAATTAATCACAGCGGCGCTCTGCTGCGCATCATGGTATGGAAAATTTAAAATTTCTTCACCTAAGATTAAGGAATACCGCTTACCACACTGGTTTCGTATTAACGTAACCGTCAGTATGGGAGAGCCTGATAGTCGGGCTATCGATGCGGTTCCCTTTGACGTAGACGCGGACGGAACGGCGAAAAAAGGAGCAAAAACAGTGCCTTTACGCCCAAAATCTTGATCTGGGGCAAACCAAATGGTTTGCCCCTTTTTAAGCTCTTGGATCATAAACTTCAAATTTTTTCGATCTATCATGCCTTTATTCGAACGCATCCGGCTTTTAGTTTGCACATACTCAATCCACGGATTATCATTCGGTCGATACGTGGCGTTAACAGGAAAACAAAGCCCCATGACTCGCCCGCCAAGCTCGATTGACATCGAGTGGATCCCCAAAAGAATCACCCCTTTATTTTTGTGGCTCGCTTGTAGGAAATGCGGAGCACCAACCACATCAAACAGTTTTTTTAAGCGATTATCATGCCAAAACCAAGCCATCCCCGTTTCAAATAATGCAATCCCCAGCGAAGATAAATTATCGGTCACTAATTGTTCAATCTCACGCTCGCTCTTTTCTGGAAAACACATTTCTAAGTTACGCCGTATAATAAAGACCCTCCGCTTCATAAAAAATCGGGTACACTTCCCAAGATTAGCCCCAATGGCTATTAGCCATGAATACGGCAATTGAACTAACACAAATAAGCAGAAAAGACCTATCCACAATGTAAAGTACCGAGGATGAAGCAATGCGAAAGAAAATGAATTTTTTGTATACATAGTGTCCTGATTTTGCCCAAAATGAGAAGAATAGCTCACTCAGCATTAATTTATGACAACGCGCCCCCCAAAAAAAGTGAGCCATTTTGTCGATGGTCGTGTTTATCTCAAACCAAGATAAGAGCGAAATTGAGATACGTGTATTTTTTACTGCTCTCTCAACGTTTTTCCTATGTTTTGTGACGGCATGATAGTAAATCATCGATAAAGTTGACGACGAATTTTATCTTGTTCTATCGTTTTTATATTTAATTTAATATCAATACAACACGTTAAGCTTGTTGTATTTAATTTTTGTTGTTTTTTTTAATTTTACTTTTTTTATTCACTTGCTCTTAAACAAAAAAAACTTATTATTATGAAGACATTTATATTTATTTCATAATATTATTTTTGGCATTCATTTAAGTCACCGTGAATGCCTTTTTTATATTTTTATAATGACTAAATCCATCTCTTTAATCGTTGAACACAACGGCAGTCCATTTAGCGCTCTCTTCATTCAAACAAATTTTATGTTATATAAAACCCAAAATAATCATAATTGTATTAGAATAACACCGTTAATACGATGTTAGATTGTTAACATATGTTGTAACTTAGCGCTATATTAAGATATATTATACTTAAATATCAATATGAACCAATATAAAAATGATTATTCCAAAAGCGATTTTTTTAAATTATAAATACCAGAAAGAAAAAAGTAAAAGTATGTACACTGTCCAGCAAGAATGTCAAAAAATGATAGGGGAGCTCGTCGCTGTTTTACGCAACCCAAACTTACACCACTTCGGCGAAATCACTCATTTTTTCAAAAAAGAAGAGTATACACAGCTGTGTTTAGATAAGAATGAGGCAACACTCAATAAAGCCGTTTTATCCCTCTTTAAATTAGCGGGGTATCGCATTGAAGTATCTCGGGCAGACTCAGGGCTATTTATTTCTTTAAGCTGGCAAAAATTAAGTACACCAACATAAGGGTACCCATTTTTTGTATAATTTATTTATAATAATAATATGAATGACTGTTATTTAATAAACAACACACCATACTTAACAACCTGTATTACAGGTTATTTTATTGCACATAATATTTTAAATAAAAAGATTTATATATCAACTACGACAATACAACACGCTGCAAAGGTATTTTTATGTGAAAAAGCTTTAATATAAAATTATTCACTAATCTTTATCTATTTTATTTACCTTATCTCTATCGAATGCTATATTTCACTCGCAAAATCTTGCTGCCTATCAAGAGGCATGTGTAGCAGCGCATACATTGGCTTTTTTGTGCTTTTTAGCCGTTATACGCTCTTCGTATAACGGCTCTTTTTTTCCTTATTTTAATTGATATATTGTTGCGCTATATAGCTTTTAGCCTTATTCTATTAAATGATTAATGAGTCAGCTTATTATCAACCATCGCGCCAGAAAAATTAAAATTTATGCGTTCAGAAAATGCACTGATAATGAGATTTTTGGTCATGTACTCAATCCGGTGAGTAACCTGTAAGATAGGGTAATTTATCGGAGAATATTCATGGCTAAAGTCGATGTAAGGTGCTCATTTTGTCAACAAACTCCCTCAGTGAAAAAACATGGATTAAGGAGCACTGGCCATCAACGTTATCGTTGCCAAGACTGCTGCCGAAGCTTCCAACTCGATTATGAATATCGCGCCTGCCAACCCGGTACTAATGATAAAATTATCGACCTTACGATGAATAATGCCGGTATTCGAGATACTGCTAGGGCCCTTCATATCAGCATTAATGCAGTTTTTCGTACTTTAAAAAACTCTCGTCGAAGCAGGTAACTTCTTTACCGCTTGATAATTTGGGGGGTTGTGCACATTTCCTCGAAATGTGCCACCGTATTAAAATATTACTTTAATTATCAAATTATTAGCTTTTTA
>NZ_JBSICC010000059.1:0-8621 GCF_058245955.1 Providencia sp. UF-224
AACTTCCGTGCTTCTGCGGTGCAAGGCATCATGAAGCGCATCAAAGCCAAAGGCATTGAAGTGGTGGTGTATGAGCCGGTAATGAAAGAAACTGAGTTTTTCCATTCCAAAGTTGTCAATGAATTAGCGGAGTTTAAAGCTCAATGTGACATCATTTTGGCTAACCGTATGGTGCCTGAAATCGAAGATGTTGCGGATAAAGTGTATACACGCGATTTATTTGGTAATGATTAACTTAGTTATTATTATCGCAATTTTTGCCAAATTTCGACCATCAATATAAACTACCCCCATTTGTAGTAATTATGTATAAGTGGGAATGATGATATCCATCATCACTTATACCTTATCTAATCATTTTTTATCATAGGATGGTACCGTGTTTAGGAAGCGTCTCCCACTTACACTACTCACAATGAGTATTTTACTGACAGGCTGTACCGTTACCCCTGGTGCCTATATGTCGACCTCTGGCAAAAATGTGGTTGATACGGGTGACCGTGATATTACAAAGCTGGTTGATATCTACCCGATTTCACCAAAATTACTCGATGACATGTACACAGCGCCAACCATTGCCAAACCGAACTCACAGTTAGAAAAACAACTGACTAACTATGAGTACCGTGTGGGTGCAGGTGATGTACTCACCATTACCGTTTGGGACCACCCCGAACTAACTATCCCTGCGGGTTCTTACCGTAGTGCGCAAGATTCCGGTAACTGGGTACATTCTGATGGGACTATCTATTACCCATATATTGGTAAAGTCAAAGTCATCGGTAAAACCGTGACGGAAATCCGTACGCTGATCAGCAACCGCTTAGCCACTTATATTGAATCCCCACAAGTGGATGTCAGTATTGCAGCCTTCCGCTCACAGAAAATGTACGTGTCGGGTGAAGTGGCGAAACCGGGGACATTGCCAATCACTAACGTGCCTTTAACGATTTTAGAAGCCTTTAATAATGCAGGTGGGTTAACCGAAAAAGCCGATTGGGATAATGTGGTACTCACCCGTAATGGCAAAGAGATTAAAGTCTCATTACAGGATTTAGTGCAGTATGGGGATTTAACCCAAAACTACCTAATGCTACCGGGCGATGTGCTGTATGTACCGCGTAATGACTCACAAAAAGTATTTGTGATGGGTGAAGTTGGCCAGCCAACCACACTGACGATTGACCGTTCGGGGATGAGTATCACTGAAGCGCTGAGCAAAGCCAGTGGCCTTAACCAAACAACGGCCAATGCAACAGGTGTGTTTGTTATCCGCCCAATTAAAAACCAGCCAGCAGCAGATAAAGAGCTTGAAGCGTTACTGCCGAAAAAAATGGCCGCGGTGTATCAGCTAGATTTATCAGATGCCACATCACTCGTGATGGGCACCGAGTTTAAATTACAACCGTATGACTTAGTCTATGTTACCGCAGCTCCTGTGGTACGTTGGAACCGTCTGATTACTCAGTTACTGCCAACGATTGCTTCTTATAACCAGCTAACAGAAGGCACCAAGCGTATTCACGATTGGTAATAGACATGTTTAACCATATCCTAGTTGTTTGTATGGGTAATATTTGCCGCTCCCCGACAGGGGAGCGTTTACTGCAACAATATTTCCCCACCAAAAAAGTCGATTCCGCAGGGATTATCGCCAAAAATGATCTCCCAGCCTATGACAGCGCCATCCGTATTGCTGCGCAGCATCAGCTTTCCTTGGAAAACCATCAATCACGCCGGTTAACCAGCGAAATATGCCATAAAGCAGACTTAATCCTAGTGATGGAAAACGACCATATTGCTAAAATCCACCAACAGTTTCCGCAAACACGTGGCAAAGTGATGTTATTTGGGCAATGGATTAATAAAACCGAAATCCCTGACCCCCATAAACGCAGTGATGAAATGTTTGAACATGTTTATCAGTTAATCGAAAAAGCCGCCATCGCTTGGCAAGGAAAAATTTAATTTTATTTATTGGATGACTTAACATTTAACCTATTATGAACACAACAAAAAATAGCTCCCCAGCCTCAGATGAAATCGATCTGCTCGCCCTGTTTAAAGTTTTGAAATCCAACACGATAAAAATTGGGTTTTTCACAGTTATCTTTGCGGTAATTGCAGTGGCTTATAGCCTACTCGCAACGCCAATTTACCAAGCCAATGCGACCTTACAGTATGACAAGTTAGGTCAGGTGTCATTACTTGACCAAATGAGTGATGTGATGCCGTTCGGTAATAGCAACAACCAAGTAGATTCCGAAATCGAAGTGATTAAATCCCGTATGGTGTTAGGTAAAACCGTAGCGGATTTAAATCTGGATGCTCTGGTTGCACCCGCAGGTTTTGCCAGTAAACTGCTTGGTGAAAGAGCACCTTTAGACATTACGGTATATCAACTGCCTGACCACTTAGTGGGAGAGCCTGCAACCCTGACGTTTACCAGTGAGAAGACCTACTCACTGAATATTGATGGTCAAATTTTTGACGGTAACGTTGGCGAAGTCCTTAAACAAGGCGAGGTTAATTTACTGGTTGCCAGTTCATCTGCGAAAACGGGTGATGAATTTACTTTGATAAAAAATGCCCGTTACTCTGCCATTGAAAATCTACGTAATACCTTAACTATTGCAGAAGTGGGCAAAGGAACAGGCATTATCAGTTTAGCTATCAAAGGCGCAGATAAGGCGGAAAACGTTAAAATACTTAACAGTATTATCCAAAACTACGTTGACCAAAATACCGAGCGTAAAAAAGAAGTCACCAACAATACGTTAGTCTTCTTAAATGATTATTTGCCCACCATTAAAGCAAAGCTGGATAACTACGAAAACCAGCTTAATGCATTCCGTAAAAAGAATGAATCTATTGACCTCTCATTAGAAGCTAAAGCCGCGTTAGATACGGCGTTGCAAGTGGAAGAAAAACTCAATGAGTTAACCTTTAAAGAGGTCGAAATTCAGCAGTTATATACCCGTAACCACCCTGCGTATCAGTCTTTATTAGATAAACGCCAGCAGTTGTTACGTGAAAAAGAAAAAATCAGCAAAAATATTCAAAAACTGCCTAATACCCAACAAGAAATCGTTCGTTTAACCCGAGATGTCGAAGCAGAGCAAGCCATCTACACCCAGCTAGTCGCTAAGCAGCAAGAACTCAGCGTGCTCAATTCCGGTATCACTGCCGATGTGCGTATTATTGACTCCGCTGAATCCCAACCGAATGCGGTTGCACCGAAAAAATCCCTGATTGTTGTACTTGCCACAATCCTTGGCTTTATTGTTGGTTGTGCTTATGTGATTGCCCGCGAGTTCTTTAATAACAAAATTAAAAGTACCGAAGATATCGATGCACTGGGCATTAATGTGTATGCCACCATCCCATTCTCTGCTCATGAGAAAAAACTGATTGAGGCTGGTAACAAGAGCCCATTAGCCATTGAAAACCCGGCTGATACTGCAGTTGAGGCCATTCGCTCACTGCGTACTAGCGTTTATTTCTCGGTGATGAACCAAGGGAATAACCTCGTGATGGTCACCAGTGCGTCACCGGGGGTAGGGAAAAGCTTTGTCACCTCCAATATGGCGGTGGTACTGGCTAATGCGGGTAAAAAAGTGCTGTTAGTCGATACCGACTTACGTAAAGGCCGCTTACATAAAGCCTTTGGCTTAAATAATAAAGGCGGGTTATCCGATTACCTTTCACAGCAAAATTTAGAGTCCCCAACCATTCACAGCAATGTGATTGAAAACCTCGATGTGATTTGCCGCGGTAAAAACGTTACTCACTCTTCTGAATTACTGATGGGTGAACGCTTTAAGCAGTTGCTGGATAAAGTGAAAAACCAATACGATATCGTGGTGATTGATACTGCACCAATCTTAGCTATCACTGACTCAGCGATTATTGGTAAATATGTAGGTACATCATTGCTGATTGCGTTCTATGGCGTGAATACCGTGAAAGATGTTGATTTATCACTCAAACGCTTTAAGCAAAATGATATCGAAATCACGGGTGTAATATTAAATGGTATCGACGCAAGGTCTGACGATTATAACTATCACTACGAATATTAAGAATTAGGGATATATTGATGAATAATCAAGTTCTAGTCACCGGCGGCCTTGGCTACATTGGTAGCCATACCTGTGTGCAGATGATCCAGCAAGGAATGCAGCCGATTATTTTAGATAACCTGCATAATGCTAACCTTGAAGTGCTTAACCGTATTGAAGCCATTACAGGCACAAAACCTATGTTTTACCAAGGTGATGTGCGTGATAGCCAAATATTAGACACTATTTTTGCTAGTCACCAAATTCATTCAGTGATCCACTTTGCGGGCCTTAAAGCCGTGGGTGAGTCGGTTGAAAAACCGATTGAATACTATGACGTTAACGTCAATGGGACATTGGTATTGGTGGAAAGCATGAAAAAAGCAGGTGTAAACAGCCTGATTTTTAGCTCTTCTGCTACAGTATATGGTGAGCCTGAGCATATTCCATTAACAGAAGACGCTTCTGTGGGTAATACCAATAGCCCATACGGCACCAGTAAGTATATGGTTGAGCGTATCCTGACTGACTTGAATATTGCCGATAATACGTGGTCCATTTCATTACTGCGCTATTTTAACCCAGTTGGAGCGCATAACTCAGGCTTAATGGGTGAAGACCCAAATGGTATCCCGAATAACCTCACCCCATTTATAGCCCAAGTCGCAGTAGGTCGCCGTAAAGAGCTCGCAATTTTTGGTGGAGATTACCCAACTAAAGATGGCACAGGCGTGCGTGATTATATCCATGTGATGGATTTAGCGGATGGCCATATTGCTGCTTTGAATAAAGTTAGCCAACAAGCAGGCCTTCATATCTATAACCTAGGAACAGGCACAGGAACAAGTGTATTGGAAGTTGTCGCTGCTTTTGAAAAAGCAGTTGGTAACCCCATCCCTTATACTATTTCTGAGCGCCGCGCTGGTGATATCGCGGAATATTGGTCAACGCCAGCGAAAGCACAACGTGATTTAGGTTGGACCGCACAATATTCCATTCAAGATATGGCTGATGACGTTTGGCGTTGGCAGTCCATGAACCCAAACGGTTATAAAAGCTAACCTCAATTAGCGACTTTATAAACGCGCCCCTATGGCGCGTTTTTTGTTTTTGGCGCGCAAATAAAAGTTCCGCATGAAAATAATGCGATTTGCGCGTACACTCTTCCCATCATTTTTATCATCACAAATATCAGTCAAACGCTATGCCACACATTGTTTTATTCGAACCAGAAATACCACCAAACACCGGTAATATTATCCGTCTCTGTGCCAATACGGGCTTTAGTTTGCACCTTATCCACCCGCTAGGGTTTACGTGGGATGATAAACGCTTACGCCGTGCTGGGCTGGATTACAGCGAGTTTGCCGATATCAAACATCACCATGATTATTATGCTTTTTTAAAAAGTGAAGGGCTGAACCCAGATAATAATCAGTCTGAAAGTGGTGCTAGAGTCTTTGCTTTAACGACCAAAGGTAAGCCAAGCCACAGTAATGTCAGCTACCAAGAAAATGACTATTTGATGTTTGGCCCTGAAACGCGCGGGTTGCCACCTTATGTGCTAGATAATATGCCAATGGAGCAAAAAATTCGCATTCCAATGTTGGCCGATAGCCGCAGTATGAATTTATCCAATTCAGTTGCTGTTGTCGTGTTTGAGGCATGGAGACAGTTGGGATATGCAGGGGCATTGCTAAAAGACTAGAATTACTCGATATACCTCAAGCGGTATGAGTGAGGCTTCACTCCGACACCCAAGCTACATACCGCTCGAATTATTGAGAGGATAGCTCTGAGCATAAGAGAGATATATTAATGAAAGAAACCGTTACTAAACAAACTGAGCAACCCACTAATACCCCATTAGATAGTATTGATGAAACCACTTATTTATTACGTTCACCCGCTAATGCCGAACATTTAAATAAATCGATTACTCAGTTTAAAATGGGAAATGTGTTTAAAAAGCAACCTATTGAAGAATAACAACGATAGTGAGCAACTAACCTATCTTTTACGCCTTTCCACAACTCAAATCCCATCCCCATTTTCAAACCCCCAAATACTACCATTAAAGTTTTGATCCATTTCTAAGGATGGCTTATCACTGGTTGGTTTGCCAACAATACGTGCAGGAACACCCGCCACTGTGGTATGAGGAGGTACAGGGTGAAGAACAACCGAACCCGCACCAATTTTGGCACCACGGCCGATTTCGATGTTGCCTAAAATTTTTGCCCCTGCCCCAATCATTACCCCTTCTCTGACTTTGGGATGACGATCGCCGCAAGTTTTACCTGTCCCGCCGAGGGTAACAGACTGTAAAATCGACACATCGTTTTCCACGATAGCTGTTTCACCAATCACAATACCTGTCGCATGGTCGAGCATGATGCCACAACCAATGCGAGCAGCTGGGTGGATATCCACGCCAAAAGATACTGAGATTTGGTTTTGCAGGTAAACCGCGAGTGCTTGACGGCCTTCTTTCCACAACCAATTACCAATACGATAAGCTTGCAGCGCATGAAAGCCCTTTAGATAAAGTAACGGCGTGGAATATTTATCGACGGCAGGGTCACGTAGGCGGACAGCGGATAAATCCATTGCAGCGGAGAAAATCATTTGTTCATCATTGCGATACGCTTCTTCAACGATTTCGCGAACTTCAAGCGCTGGCATGATAGGTGAGCTGAGTTTGTTCGCCAGCATATAACTGAGCGCACTGCCCAAGTTGTCATGCTTGAGTAACGTCGCGTTAAAAAAACTGGCTAGGAGTGGTTCGCAGTCAGCAAGCGACTTCGCTTCTTCTTTAATGAAGCCCCAAATTCTATCCAATTCTTCACGCGACATAATGACTCACCTATCTATTTTTATATTTACCCTATGGTGTAACTTAATTAGGTTAATTTTTATTAATCATGCAGTTTTGGCATATCCGCAATTTCATCTTTCGTCGCACGGCCTAATAGCGCTTGCGCCGCCTCTAACACATTCTTGTGACAATAGAGGATTTGATAAATTTGCTCCGTAATTGGCATTTCCACACCTGCGCGTTCAGCGAGTGCGCGGACTTCTTTGGTATTCCGATACCCTTCAACCACTTGGCCAATCTCTTTTTCTGCTTCTTCAACAGTCACACCATCGCCTAGCATCATACCAAAGCGACGGTTACGGGATTGGTTGTCGGTACAGGTTAACACTAAGTCACCTAACCCTGCCATCCCCATAAAAGTTGAGGGGTCTGCACCCAATGCAGCACCAAGGCGGCTCATTTCGGCTAAACCACGGGTAATCAACGCGGTACGTGCGTTAGCCCCAAAGCCCATTCCATCAGAGATCCCTGCACCAATCGCAATCACGTTTTTCACTGCACCACCAAGCTGCACGCCAACCATATCGGGGTTTTTGTACACTCGGAAACTTTTGCCGCAATGAAACAGCTTTTGTAAGTCCTCACCAAACTGGCTATCACTTGCCGCGACAGAAATCGCTGTTGGTAAGCCCGCAGCGAGTTCTTTAGCAAATGTCGGCCCCGATAGCACTGCCAACGGAATTTCGTTACCTAATACCTCACGTGCCACTTCTTGCAACAAACGCCCCGTATCCCTTTCTAAACCTTTGGTTGCCCAAATAATGCGTGAATCAGCACGCAAGTAAGGTTGGATTTGTTTGAGTACATCACCAAAAACATGGCTCGGTACGACTATCAAGATATTGGGACTCGCCTCAACGGCACGTTTTAAGTCCGTTTCGAGAGATAAACTATCAGGGAAAGAAACGCCAGGCAAAAATGCCTGATTACTACGGTCTTGCTCTAATTGATGAATGTGTTTGGGATCATGGCCCCATAACACAACTTGGTGTGCATTACGGGCAAGCGTAATGGCTAAAGCGGTGCCGTATGAACCGGCACCGATCACTGACATTGAAGCAGTATTCATTAAGCGTCCTGTTGAGCTTCTGAGTTCTGCGCTTGTTCGCCTTGTTGCTGCTGTAAGTAGTTCATGAACAGAGCATCAAAGTTAACTGGCGCTAAATTCAATTGTGGGAATGTACCACGACCCACTAAGCTAGTAATCGCTTCACGCGCATATGGGAACAGAATGTTCGGGCAGTATGCACCTAAGCAATGTGCCATTTGTGTGCCATCGATACCTTCGATAGAGAAAACACCTGCTTGCTGAACTTCACACAGGAATGCGGTTTCTTCACCTAAAGTTGCCGTAGTCGTCACACGTAAAACAACCTCATAAACGCCTTCTGACAGCTGGCTTGAAGATGTATCTAAGTCTAATTTGATCTCTGGCTGCCACTCTTGTTGAAAGATATGTGGTGCGTTCGGTGCTTCAAAAGAAACGTCTTTTGCGTAGATGCGTTGAATTTGAAAAACCATTTCTGAGTTGTTTTGTTCTGACATAAGTTAGTACCTTTTAACTTCCATATGAGTTTTCCCTGTTATTCTTTGAGCTACAGGGGTGTTCGCTGCATTGCGTTACCCAAGTCACATACTGATGTATGCTCCTTGGATACCTTCACTTGCTGCCTACCTGTAAC
>NZ_JBSICC010000005.1:0-247950 GCF_058245955.1 Providencia sp. UF-224
TTGGTGTTGGTGTTGGTGTTGGTGTTGGTGTTGGTGTTGGTGTTGGTGTTGGTGTTGGTGTTGGTGTTGGTGTTGGTGTTGGTGTTGGTGTTGGTGTTGGTGTTGGTGTTGGTCAGGGTATAAAAAAACAGCGCCGTATAAGATACAAGCGCTGTTTGATGTAATAATTAAGATTTACAGCCTATTATTGACCGTAAATATTTACACGATCACGTAACTCTTTACCTGGTTTGAAGTGGGGAACGTATTTACCTTCCAGTTCCACTTTGTCACCAGTTTTTGGGTTACGGCCAACGCGTGGTGCACGGTAGTGAAGAGAAAAACTGCCGAAACCACGGACTTCAATACGCTCACCGCTAGCTAACGTATCAGCCATATGCTCAAGAATTTCCTTTACAGCTTCCTCAACGGTTTTTGCTGAAAGATGAGATTGCTGGCTAGCCAGTCTTTCAATTAACTCAGACTTGGTCATAGTACCTCCCTAAACTACCGCTACAAAGGAGCAACACTGTCGTTGCTCCCACTTAATTATTCGCCTTTAGCTGCTTTGAAAGCTTCAGCCATAGCGTTGTTGCCGAATGCTGTATCTTCTTGTTTGTTCACAGCTGCAACAGCGTCTTTCTCATCAGCTTCGTCTTTAGCGCGAACAGACAGGTTGATTACACGGTTTTTACGATCAACACCAGTGTATTTAGCTTCAACATCATCACCAACGTTCAGAACCAGAGTTGCATCTTCAACACGGTCACGTGAAGCTTCTGATGCACGCAGGTAACCTTCAACGCCCAGTGTCAGCTCAACAGTTGCACCTTTAGCATCAACTGCGATTACTTTACCAGTTACGATTGCGCCTTTCTTAGTTGCTGCTAAGTAGTTATTGAATGGATCTTCAGCTAACTGTTTAACACCTAAAGAAATACGCTCACGCTCTGCGTCGACTTGCAGAACAACAGCTGCGATTTCGTCACCTTTTTTGTATTCACGAACTGCTTCTTCGCCTGCAACGTTCCAGGAGATGTCAGACAGGTGAACCAGGCCATCGATGCCGCCGTCCAGTCCGATGAAGATACCGAAGTCAGTGATAGACTTGATTTTACCTTCAACGCGGTCGCCTTTGTTGTGAGTTTCTGCAAATTGCTGCCATGGGTTAGATTTGCATTGTTTCAGGCCCAGTGAGATACGACGACGTTCTTCATCGATATCCAGAACCATAACTTCAACAACATCACCAACGTTAACAACTTTAGATGGGTGGATGTTTTTGTTAGTCCAATCCATTTCTGAAACGTGAACCAGACCTTCAACGCCTTCTTCGATTTCAACGAAGCAACCATAGTCAGTCAGGTTAGTAACGCGACCAGTCAGTTTAGTACCTTCTGGGTAACGTTTAGCGATTGCGACCCAAGGATCTTCGCCCAGTTGTTTCAGACCCAGAGAAACACGAGTGCGCTCACGGTCGAATTTCAGAACTTTAACATTGATTTCATCACCAACGTTGACGATTTCGCTTGGGTGTTTAACACGTTTCCAAGCCATGTCAGTGATATGCAGCAGGCCGTCAACACCGCCCAGATCAACGAATGCACCGTAGTCAGTAAGGTTCTTAACGATACCTTTAACTTCCATGCCTTCTTGCAGATTTTCCAGCAGTTGATCGCGCTCAGCGCTGCTTTCAGATTCAATTACAGCACGACGAGAAACAACAACGTTGTTGCGTTTCTGATCCAGCTTGATTACTTTGAACTCAAGCTCTTTGCCTTCCAAGTGAGTAGTATCACGAACTGGGCGTACATCTACCAGTGAACCTGGTAAGAACGCACGAATGCCATTCAGTTCAACAGTGAAACCACCTTTAACTTTACCGTTGATAACACCAGTTACAGTTTCAGCTTCTTCGTAAGCTTTTTCCAGCATCAGCCATGCTTCATGACGTTTAGCTTTCTCACGAGACAGGATAGTTTCACCGAAACCATCTTCTACTGCATCCAGAGCTACATCGATTTCGTCGCCAACTTGGATTTCTAGCTCACCCTGAGCATTTTTGAACTGTTCTACTGGGATAGCAGATTCTGATTTAAGACCTGCGTCAACCAGGACTACGTCTTTGTCGATGGCAACAACAGTACCACGGACGATAGAACCAGGACGAGTTTCAATATTCTGCAGGGATTCTTCAAAGAGTTGAGCAAAAGATTCAGTCATATTAATGATCTTCAAGAGTTTTAAATTAACGTCCACTTAGCTTCCCGCCAAATGGGGTTGTTTCACATACCCAACAACATTCCATGTCGCAAGGTTGATGTTATGCTAATTAAATAACCAGCATAACGGTAAGTGCGTATATTATCTAATTATAAGCTAAAATAAAGCCTATTATCACGATAATTGTAGAATTTTTTTTGCGTAGGTGCGTGCTTTTTCAATAACTTCCTCAATCGACATACTTGTGGAATCCAGCACTAACGCGTCTTTCGCGGCAACAAGAGGCGCAACGGAACGGTTACGATCTCGGAAATCACGCTCCTCAATTTCGCTCAAAAGACGTTCAAAATTAACATCAAAGCCCTTTTCTTGCAACTGCTTCATACGCCGATGCGCTCGCTCTTTCGCTGAAGCATCAAGGAAAATTTTGACTGGCGCATCAGGAAAAACAACTGTTCCCATATCGCGGCCATCAGCAATTAACCCTGGCATAGCACGAAATGCGCGCTGACGTCTTAACAACGCTTCTCTAACACGAGGAAAAGTCGCCGTTTGTGAAGCTGTATTACCAACAGTTTCCGTTCTTATTTGATTGGAAACGTCTTCTCCTTCTAAAATGACTTTTAATACATTTTCTTCAGGAACAAAGCGAACATCTAAGTTTGCGGCCAGAGGCACCAATGCATCTTCTGATTGGATATCGACATGGTGATGTAAAGCAGCCAGTGCCAACACACGATATATTGCACCAGAGTCTAAAAGTTGCCATCCAAAATCGTTTGCCAATGCTTGACAAAGAGTCCCTTTGCCTGCACCGCTAGGTCCATCAACCGTGATTACAGGGGCGATTGCCACCATAAAAATCTCCTTTCCTGCAAATAGCCTTGGCTACCTGCAATTGAATTCAGTGAAGGCATTATACCAATTCATCGATTTTGTGAAATAAGCAGGTTCTGATGATTGCAATAAAATAGGAGAAAATTGATTTCTAGGTGGAATGAAAGAAGTTGATATTACGGTATTAATATCAACCTCTTTTAATCGAATGATTAACTTAGTCGAGCTAGTTGTTCAAAGTAATCTGGGAACGTTTTTGCCGTGCAACCTGGATCCAAGATAGTTACTGGTGTATCTGAGAGTGCAACTAAAGAAAAGCACATCGCAATACGATGGTCATTGTAAGTTTCAATTTCAGCATGCTTTAATTTTTTCGGCGGGACGACTCGAATATAATCATGCCCTTCCTCAACTTCAGCACCCACTTTACGCAGCTCAGTTGCCATCGCATATAACCGGTCAGTTTCTTTTACTCGCCAGTTATAAATATTACGAATGACTGTTTCACCCTCTGCGAATAATGCAACAGTTCCAATGGTCATTGCAGCATCAGGGATGGCATTCATGTCCATATCTATCCCTGTTAATGTTCCACGCTCACATTCGACAAAATCATCCCCCCAGCGAATGGTTGCGCCCATTTTTTCCAGTACATTGGCAAACTTAGTATCGCCCTGTAAGCTGTTGCGACCTATTCCCGTGACTCGCACGGTACCACCTTTAATTGCCGCAGCAGCTAAGAAATAAGAGGCAGAAGAAGCATCACCTTCAACTAAGTACTCACCTGGTGATTGATATTGTTGCTGGACTTTAATGATAAAGTGCTGGTATTGATGATTTTCCACTTCAACACCAAAGGTTTTCATTAATGCCAATGTGATATCAATATACGGTTTGGAAACTAACTCACCAATAATCGAAATAGTTGTGTCTTGCTCCGCACGAGGTGCAGCCATTAATAATGCGGTTAAAAACTGGCTGGATACTGAGCCATCAACCGAAATTTCCCCACCGACAAAACCACCTTTCAGGCGAATTGGTGGGTAATTTTCTTGCTCTAAATATTCAATGACAGCACCGCCTTCTCTTAGCGCATCCACTAAATGCCCAATTGGACGCTCTTTCATACGAGGTTCGCCAGTCAGCACAATATTATTATGGCTTAATGACAAAGCCGCAGTCAGTGGGCGCATTGCAGTTCCTGCATTCCCTAAAAATATTTCTAGCGCATCTGGATGAGATAAATTTCCCCCCAAACCTTCCACACGACAACGTGTTTTATCTTCAGAAAGTTGATAGCTCACACCTAACAAGCTTAATGCATTCAGCATGTGGCGAATATCATCACTGTCTAATAAGTTAGTGAGTGTGGTCGTTCCTTTGGCCATCGCCGCTAATAATAGTGCGCGGTTTGAGACACTTTTTGACCCTGGCAAGTTGATTGTGCCGTTAATTGAAGAGATAGGTTGTAATGTCAGGGATTGCATAAAAAGCAGTTTCTCCAGTGAAGTTTGCAAGTAAATAATATTCGGCCCTATTTTCTTTTTAATCGAATTGTGAGAGCACAAATAACCGACTGAACATCCTATTTCAGTCGGCAAATCTGATTATTGTGCGTGATGGCGTTCAAAATTAGCCATAAAATCAACCAATGCCTGCACGCCGTCTAATGGCATAGCATTATAGATAGACGCACGCATACCACCAGCCACTTTGTGGCCTTTTAGTGAAAGTAGCCCTTGGTCTTTTGCTTCTTCAATAAATTTGGCATCTAGTGAAGGGTTTTGCATTTGGAAGGGTATGTTCATCCAAGAACGGTTTTCTACCGCAACGCGGTTGATATAAAACTGACTGTCATCAATGGCGTTATAAAGCAACTGTGATTTTTCATAATTGCGTTTTGCCATTTCTTGCAAACCGCCCTGTGCTTTCAGCCATTTGAAAACCATACCCGCTAAATACCACGCAAATGTTGGCGGAGTATTAAACATAGAATCAAATTTTGCTAACACAGTATAATCAAATACTGATGGCGTTTGTGGGGATGCTTTACCTAGCAGGTCTTCACGGATAATGACAATCGTTAACCCTGCAGGCCCGATATTTTTTTGTGCCCCTGCATAAATCACGCCATAGCGGCTAACATCGATAGGTTTAGATAGGATGGAAGAAGAGTAGTCTGCTACAATAATTTTATCTTCAGGAAAATCAGGTTCTTCGTGGATTGCTAGTCCACCAATGGTTTCATTAGGGCAATAATGCACGTAGGCCGCATCATCACTTAAAGGCCACTCGCTCATAGGTTTTAAGCTTACAACACCATCTTTTTCTTCTGTAATATCGATGACATTTGGTTTGCAATATTTTTCAGCTTCTTTCGCCGCAGATTCAGACCAATAACCACTAACAATATAATCTGCCGTCGTTTTGCCATCTAATAAATTCATTGGCAAGGTAGCAAAATGTGCGCGGGCACCGCCATGACAAAATAACACTTTATAGTTATCTGGAATATTTAATAAGTCACGTAGGTCTTGTTCGGCTTCAGACGCCACTTCAATAAAGTCTTTTCCGCGATGGCTAACTTCCATTACCGAAACGCCTAAGCCTTTCCAATTACAAAATTCTTGTTCAGCACGACGCATCACTTCAACAGGTAGCATTGCTGGACCTGCACTGAAATTATAAACCTGACTCATTGACCTCACCCTATCTTCAATTATAGTTAGCAAAATTCACTCAGATACTTAAAGTTGTACCATTGTGAGCCTTTAGCTGCAACGGTTATTGTCGCTAGAGAATGAAAAGTAATAGGGGAATTTGGGGCGGAATATAGAAAAGAATTTTGTTAATCTCGTCACACTCTCAACAACCCTAATTTTATGAAGAGATTAACGATAAAAAACAGATAATATCCCGAATTGCCCCCGAAAATGACAATGCGGGATATTCAAACGAAGGATTGATTAACTAATCACTTTACTCACAATTTCGATTGCTTCCTTTTCGATTAGGCGAAGGTGTTCTTCACCACGGAAACTTTCACAATATATTTTGTAAGCTTCTTCGGTTCCTGAAGGCCGTGCAGCAAACCAGCCATAATCCGTCATAATTTTTAATCCACCAATGGATGCACCATTACCCGGAGCTTCGGTTAAGCGTTGAGTAATTTTATCCCCGGCTAACGTATCTGCGGCAACCATCTCTGGAGATAATTTACTCAGCTTGGCTTTTTCTTCATGGCTTGCTTTGGCTTGAATACGGTTATAAATTGGCGCACCGAATTTTTCAGCCAATTTATTATAACGTTGCTGCGGATTTTCACCTGTAACTGCTGTGATTTCAGCGGCTAACAAGCACAGAATAATACCGTCTTTGTCTGTTGACCACGGCGTACCATCGAATTTAAGGAATGATGCACCGGCGCTTTCTTCACCACCGAAACCCAGTTTCCCACTAAATAAGCCATCAACAAACCATTTAAAGCCAACCGGCACTTCAACAAGTTCACGGCCAATATCGCTGACAACACGGTCAATCATCGCGCTGGAAACGAGTGTTTTGCCAACGGCAACATCTTTCCCCCACTGTGGGCGATGTTGAAATAAATAGTCAATCGCAACAGCAAGGTAGTGGTTAGGGTTCATTAGGCCATCAGGTGTCACAATACCGTGTCTGTCATAATCAGGGTCATTAGCAAATGCTAAATCGAACTTCTCTTTCATGCCTAATAGGCCAGCCATTGCCCAACTAGATGAGCAATCCATGCGGATAACCCCATCATGGTCAAGCGGCATAAAACGGAACGTTTGGTCTAATTGATCATTAACAATTTCAATATCTAATTGATAATATTCTGCAATTTTTTTCCAGTACTCAATGCCTGAGCCACCTAATGGGTCAACGCCAATTTTCAGCCCTGACTTCGCAATGGCTGCCATATCAACAACTTCACCAAGTGCAGTCACATAAGGCATGACCAAATCCTGGCTGGTGACATATTCACTTGCCATTGCCACATCAAAATTTAAACGCTTAACCCCAGCAAGGTTGTTTGCCAATAATTGATTGGCTTGTTTTTCAATGACTGAAGTTAAATCCGTATCTGCTGGGCCACCATTTGCGGGGTTATATTTGATCCCGCCATCTTCTGGTGGATTATGTGATGGCGTAATGACAATACCATCCGCTATATCGGTGTGGGAGCGGTTATAACTTAAAATGGCATGAGAAACTGCAGGCGTTGGCGTGAAGCCATTATTTTCCTGAACAATCACATGAACTTGGTTAGCCGCTAATACCTCAACTACGGTAATAAACGCTGCCTCAGATAATGCATGCGTGTCTTTACCGACATAACAAGGCCCCGTTACACCTTGTTGTTTTCGTAAATCAGCAATCGCTTGTGCAATTGCTAATATATGATTTTCATTGAAGTTTTTACGCAACGAACTACCACGGTGGCCAGATGTGCCAAACTTAACAGCATGTGAAGCATTTCCCGGCTGAGGTTGTTGCGTATAATATTGAGCGGTTAATTGAGCGACATTGATCAAGTCACTTTGAAACGGAAGCTGCCCTGCACGTTCATGTATTGTCACTTGTTTTCTCCCAAAGCACTGATGCTTGGTTACCAACATCAGTGAATTCAGTTATTAAATGGTATTACTCACTTTTTCAATCACATTAGCGGGAAATTGCATTTCCTGCATGATGGCATCGACCATACTGCGTTTGCGATTGGTATTTGTGTTAGTTATCACCCAGTAAGGCGTGCCGGGTATATGACGAGGCTTAGACTGTTTGCCCGCGGCAAGCAGAGTTTGTTCATCACCTGCAAAGTAAACACGCGTGCGACCGTGCATAAGCTCAGTTGCACTCGCAAAGCGTTTCGCATCTAAGCTGTATAGTGTCGACAAAATTAACATAAAACGGTCGATGGCTTTGCTTTTTTCAGCATAGGCATCCGACAATAATAATTCGCGAACAACTCTGACCGGGTTTTGTGCAGTCACAGGTACACTCGCTGCAGATTCTGCCTTAATCACCGGTTGTGCCTGACTAATCTCTTTAACTGGTACTGGCTGCCCGGATTTGAAATTTAACATACGGCGCAAGATATCCGATGCACTTTCACCGATATGCTGTGTATGGCTCGCAATATAGCGGTAAAGCTCTTCATCAACTTCTATCGTTTTCATTTTTTCCCAGTACTTATTTAACTAAAATTCGCGGTGTGATTATAAGACAGTTTTAAAAAAAACAAAACAATTAAAATTTCAACAACTTAAAGTAAACATAGTTCTAAGTTCGATGGTATTTCAGTATGTTATCGTCCTATTACTTTAGGTGTTTTTATTCTGTGCTAACGTTCAATTTTCTGAGTTCCTGTTATAACCCATTTATTTTTCATTGATCTAGCTAAATATCCTTTACATAAAGATGCAAACTCGAATATTTGGATTTTCTCTATAGCCATGACATGATAAGTGACTTACTTCTCTAATTTTTGATAAGAAAAATATGACTCTGTTACTCAACCATACTATCCATAAACCCGAAAATCCACTGAGCAATAGCCCTGTCGTTCTTATTCATGGGTTGTTTGGCGACCTCAATAATTTGGGTGTACTTGGTCGCGACCTTCAACACTATTTCGATACCATTCAAATTGATGTTCGCAACCATGGTGATTCTTTTCGTGCTGAACAGATGTCTTATCAACAGATGGCACAAGATGTTATTAGCCTTATCCAATCATTAGGTTATGAAAGTGCAATTTTAATTGGGCACTCTATGGGCGGTAAAATTGCCATGGCTGCCACTGAAATTGCCCCTGATTTTATTGAAAAACTTGTCGCGATTGATATCGCTCCAGTTGCATACAAAGTTCGCCGCCACGATAAGATTTTTGCAGCACTAGATGCTGTCACCGCTGAGCACGCAAAAAATCGCCAAGATGCCGCCGCGATTATGCGAAATGAAATAAACGAAGAAGGCGTTATCCAATTTTTGCTCAAGTCTTTTAAACAAGGTGAATGGAAATTCAATATCCCTGCCCTTAAGGCTAATTACGAAAAAATTATAGGTTGGGAAACCGTGCCATCATGGGATAAGCCAGTCTTATTGATCCCTGGCGGTAACTCCCCTTACGTACAAGCTGAATATAAAGACGAAATTGCCGCTCAATTTCCAAATGCAAAAGCATGGGTTGTCGCAGATACGGGGCATTGGGTGCACGCAGAAAAACCTGATCATGTTTTAAGAGCTATCCACAGGTTTCTTTCTATTTCTCAGTAATGCCTCTATTTATAAAGATATTGAAATATTATTTTCCATTTCAATATCTTTACACCATCAATCCACCACAATAATTAATTATTGAATAAAAGAATAAGACAAACTTCAATACACAGACAATATTAAAATCTGTATTATCTTTTTTAAAGAAACTTAAAGAAAATAAAACTATATATTAATTTTATTTTCTATATTCAAAGGAATGATTAATACCAAGAATGAAAAACATTCATGAACCATCAACTTTATATTTCATTAATATCATTGCTAAATTATCAGGAGCAACTCACCTTAATGAACTTGAAACATTAATTAACCAACCAATAAATTATAATGAAAAAATAAAGTCAATCCAAAAAAAGCATAATATTAGCTGTAAAAAAAAACACAGAAAAAATAAAGATGTTTTTAAGATTTCCTGTCCCGCAATTTTATATAATGAACAGGGGGAAGCTTTTTTATTAGCTAATCGAAATAATGAACAAGTCTTAGTGCAATCATTTGGTCAAACTCCCCCTGAGATTTGGGATATCGCACAGCTCCAGCAACAATGGAGTGGGCACTGGCTACATGTAAGTTTAAAACAAGGGCAATTTGATATCACTTGGTTTCAAGTGGAATTTTTGAAATACAAATCAATCATTCTTTGGGTTCTATTTTTCTCATTCATACTTCAAATATTGGCATTAGTCTCTCCCATTGTAATGCAAGTAATCATGGACAAAGTATTAGTCCATAACAGTTTATTAACCTTAGATGTTTTAGTTTTTGGGCTTATTATCGCGGCAATTATAGAAGTTACATTAAAAGGCTTACGGCAATATATTTATCACCATACTGTTAACCGAATTGATGTGACATTAGGGTTAAAATTGGTTGATCACTTACTTCGCTTACCGATTCCTTTTTTTAAGAACCGCCAAATTGGGGCAATTGTTACCCGTGTTAAAGAACTTGAAACGATCAGAGAGTTTTTAACCAGCAGCTTCTTTACACTATGCGTTGATGTTTTATTCCTGTTTGTCTTTATTTTTGTAATGAATTTAATCTCAAGCACACTCACTCTAATATTTTTATGCTCAATTCCATTCTATTTATTATTAGCGTGGTGGCTAACCCCCAAAATTGAAGCGGCAGCTCAACAGCAGTTTATGAATATTGCCATCAACACTTCATTCTTAACAGAAAGTATTAATGGTATTGAAACTGCAAAAAGTTTATCTGTAGAACCCAATTTTACCCGTCGTTGGGATAAACAGACATCGGATATGAGCCATACGAATTTTACTTCGGGGCAAATTGGCTCTCGTTCAGAGCATCTAGTAATGCTGATTGAAAAGACCACCAGTGCAATCATATTATGGGTTGGTGCCTCAGAAGTTCTCGCCTTACAAATGACAATCGGCCAGTTTATTGCTTTTCACATGATGGTAAACCATGCCAGCCAGCCATTAGTGAAACTCGTTAAATTATGGGGAGATTACATTCGAACTCATGTCGCTATTGAAAAGTTATCACAAATAATCAATTTACCTGTAGAACAGAATCGCCAAGAAAACACAGTGCCAATAAAGGGTAATGTTCATCTGGATAACATTTGTTTTCGTTACCAGCCCAACACTCCCTACATCCTTCAGAATTTTAATTTGAATATCAAAGCGGGTGAAACCATCGGTATTGTTGGCACATCAGGTTCAGGTAAAAGCACCTTAGCACGCCTGTTACTCCGATTATACAGCCCTGAAAGTGGAACAATTTTTATTGATGGTATGCCGTTATCCTCCGTCAACATTCACTCATTGAGACAACAAATAGGCATTGTTCTTCAAGAGAATTTCTTATTTAGCCAATCTGTTTTCAATAACATCGCCCAGACTCAGCCTAACGCATCTATGGATGATGTTGTGCATGCCGCTAAAATGGCAGGAGCTCATGAGTTTATTCTTAAATTACCGATGGGTTATGACACTGTTTTAGCAGAAGGTGGTTCATCTCTTTCAGGTGGTCAACGACAACGCATTGCAATAGCAAGAACCTTACTTGCTAACCCCAAAGTAATTATTTTTGATGAAGCAACCAGCGCTTTAGATGATGAATCTCAAGCCATTATTCAAAAGAATATGCAGATTATCGCACAAGGCAGAACAGTAATTACCATCGCACATCGCCTTTCAACAATTCGTAATCACCAACGAATTATCGTCATGCAAAACGGGGAGATTATTGAGCAAGGCAGTCATCAGCAACTCATTGAGCAAGGTGATTTCTATAAGCATTTATGGACGCTACAACAATCTCTTAAATAAGACACGGATGTCACATGAAACAAAGATTAGAAAAAATACGTTATAACAGTTTTTTACCTTCCCATTTGGCTATTTTAAAAACACCGCCCTCTTATTTAGCTTCATGTGTTGCGATTTTAATCAGCTTGGGTGTTTTTATTGCTATTATTTGGTCGTTTTTTGGCAAATTAGATATTCAAGCAACCACTCAGGGGAAATTAATTGTCTCTGGGCGTACTCAACAAATTCAAGCGTTTGAGTTAAGCCGTTTACAACACATTCATGTAGCAGATGGCCAAAAGGTTAAGCAAGGTGAATCATTATTTACTGTAAATGTTTTAGGGGTAGATCAAGACATTCAAAGTTTACATTACCAACGTAATTTCCAACTCATCGAAGCATTAATTTATCAAGCGCTCCTATCGCATCAACCCGTTGGCCAATTGCCCTTATTTAATACGCTCTCTAAAGAAGAAAAAACCAGCGCAGTTGCAAGTTATCAAACACAAAAAATAGAGTTTGATTCGCTTATCAATGAAATATCAAATGAAATCCAACTAAATACCGTTAATCAACAAGCTAGGAAAAATGAATTAAAAACAATCAACGCTCTCATCCTGAATATTAAAAAACGGCTAGAGGCACACCAGTCACTGAGTCAAAAGCAAATTATTAGCCAAAAAGAATTCCTTGAACAAGAACGTGAGTTACTTATTGCCCAAAAAGAAAAAACGACCAAGCTCTCCGAGTTGTCTATTTTAGACAGTCAGCATCATGCTTTGATTAAAAAACGCGATCGGATAAAAGCGCAAAAAAACCAAGAATGGGATGAAAAATATAAGCAAGCAGCATTTAAGCAAGTCTCTCTTGACCAAGAGTTACTAAAAAACCAAGAAAGAAATCAGCTTGAAATTATTCGAGCGCCAGTTGATGGTACTGTTCAGCAGCTTGCCACACACACAATTGGTGCTGTCCTCCAACCTGCACAGCAATTAATGGTGATTGTTCCAAATAACCACGTTCAACTCGCTGAGATCAAAATCCTGAACAAAGATATTGGCTTTATTCATGAAGGGTTAAAAGCCGAAGTAAAAATAGATGCGTTTCCGTATACCCGCTACGGAACAATTGACGGCGAAATTATTTCAATTTCGAGGGATAGCACCCAAGATGAAAATTTGGGATTAGTTTATTTAGGGCAAATTGGTTTACATCAAAATTCATTATTGGTTGAAGGTGAGAAAATTGAACTCACCCCAGGCCTTTCCATTGTGGCTGAAATTAAAACAGATAAACGACGCGTTATCGATTATCTCCTTAGCCCTATCAATGAATACACCTCGAATGCAATGAGAGAAAAATAATCAATGGAACAGATGAATAATAACGGCTTGGAAGCCATTGTTTGGATTGCTAATTACTACAAAAAAAATGTGACAAAAGAACAGCTTCGTCATGCTATTGGGCTGCAAGCTACCTTACCTACTGAATGGGATATCCGAGAGTGTGCTCATACTTTAGGGTATGAAACTGAGCTTATATCACTATCTCACTCACAATTAAATTCATTGCCACTGCCTGCTTTGGTTTATTTTGAGGGGATGTGGAAAATTTTAGATAGCAAAAACGAAATTGTGCTTATCAATCCAGAGAATAACGAGCAGCAAGCTATTCATGATATTACGTTCAATACACATGCTCAGTTAGATGTTTTGTTAATTAAGGAACAACAAGAAACGGAGCAAAAAAAGGCCTTTGGTTTTGGCTGGTTTATTCCTTCAATAATGCGCCAATATTGTAAGCTGCGAAATATTTTCATTCTTTCTGCTGTCATTCAATTATTCGCCTTAATCAGCCCACTTTTATTTCAAAACCTTGTTGATAAGGTTTTGGTAGGCCGAAGTATTTCCAACTTACACGTCATTGCCATCGCTATTTTTGCAATTGCTGTTATGGAGCCCGCCTACACATTTTTACGCAACAAAATATTTAGCCACACAAGCAGCCAAATAAATGCTGAATTATCAGGAAAAATTTACCGCCATCTCATGGCATTACCATTAGATTATTTTAAATTGAGACCAACTGGGAAAATCATTGCACGCGTTCGTGAACTCGCCAATATTCGGCAATTTCTGACCGGCTCAACCTTAATGCTGTTCATTGATTTCACTTTTGTCATCATTTTTATTGCCGTTTTATTTTCCTACAGTTCCCTTATGGCTTGGATTTTAATGGGGTCGATGGGGGTATTTTTTATTTTATGGATGATACTGGGTCCTATAATCCGTCAACAAACAGAAAAAGCCTATCAAGCTGACGAAAATGGACTGACCTTTCTGACTGAAAGTATTACGGGAATTGAAACAATAAAAACAACAGCAACCGAAAAATACTTTAATCAACGATGGAAGAAAATCTTCAGTAAACAGCTCCTTCAAAACTTCAAAGTCTCCATGCGCAGCGAAATTGCAGGGCAGATAATGACCCTAGTCAGCAAAGTCACCACTGCAATACTTCTATGGGTTGGTGTTAAAGAGGTTTTAAACGGTGGAATTAGCCCTGGCGAATTAGTTGCTTTTAACATGCTAAGTGCGCATGTAACACAACCTGTTTTACGATTTGCTCAAGTATGGCAGGATTTTCAACACACTATCATCTCGCTACGCCGCGTAGGTGATATTTTGGATAAACCCGTTGAAAATGAACGTCAAGGGATTGCAAGTTCAGCAGCAATACAAGGTAAAATTGAATTACAAAATATCCGTTTTCGTTACCAACCAGATACCCCTGAAGTACTCAATAATTTAACCTTATCCATTAAAGCTGGAGAGTTTATTGGGATAACTGGGCCATCTGGCTCAGGGAAAAGCACACTAACAAAATTACTACAACGCCTTTATGTTCCACAACACGGTCAAGTGATTATCGATGGGATGGACTTAGCTGCCGCAGATACGGTTTCATTGCGCCGAAGAATGAGTATAGTTTTACAAGAAAGTACGCTATTTGTTGGGTCAATTGCCGAAAATATTCGGTTAAGCGTTCCACAGGCTTCTCAAGAACAAGTCATTCGTGCTGCAAAATTAGCCGGCGCTTATGATTTTATTATGTCCTTGCCTGATAACTTCGATTACCCACTGTCTGAAAGAGGGGTAAACCTCTCAGGGGGACAACGCCAACGTGTCGCTCTTGCTCGAGCCTTGCTGACTGAACCTGATATTTTAATCCTTGATGAGGCCACCTCTGCACTCGATTATGAATCTCAGGGTGTGCAAAGATTGATTAACGATTTATAGCTAGCAAAGCCGCACTACAAGCCAGCCAGCATTTTTGCGATTTGCTAATTTTTGCCTATTTTTACCAATTCCTCTCATTTTTGTGTCACAATTTCGGCACAGTCTGTCACAGTGATTTTCCACCTACATGACCCCGCAGAAAATTTCCGCAGGGGTATGGGTGCAATCAGTCAGAGTGAGTTTAGTTTAATTTAAAGCTAATCCCATCCAATAGTAACCCTGATGAACCATCGCCTCCCGCCTCAAGCAGTACATCGCCATTTGGGTTAACTCTCAATATCCTAGCGCCCCAGCCTAGCCCGCCGCCAACTCCATACGCTGGTACTAGTCTTGATGTTTTATTAAACTCAGAATATCGCCCAATATTAAACAATTTAGCCCCTTGCGTGACTCCTGCTCCATGTAGACCTCCGTTAATATAAATTAACCCATCTATGACTGTTGCTGATGGTGGGTTATTCATGTAGGGGTTTACATCAGGCTCTATAGTAATAGGTAGCTCTAACTTAGAGAACTTTATTTTTAAATCTTGAGCTTGCATCACTGGTGTGATGATTTTCGCTAACCCCTGAGAGCTAGGGTGATTGATACCATTCCCGCCATACGGCATTTTTCTATCTGCTAGATTATTTCCTAATCCCCACATCTCGCGGTCTGTAATAATTTTCTTCCGTTGTGTTGGTTGCCCTAGCATCACGCGAATTTTGGAAATGTTACCAGACTGAACGCCGCCCATACCTATTTTAGGCCTAACAGTACCGCCATGCCGAACCATGTAAAATGATGTAACATATACGTTATTAGTTCCATCTTTTGGCTCTTGAGATGGGTCTAGCCCTATATAAATATTACACTCGTTATTAATAACCGTTGTCACTAACCAGAAATCACCAGAAGGCACTTGAATATCAGTTGTTTTGCTGTAATAAGCATTCATATATTCAGTCCTGCCTGTCACTACAAAATTGTTGGACGCATCAACACCGATGTAAATCCAATCTTCTGATTGATCACCGCCGCTATTAATGTAAATAACTTTGCTTTTATCCCATCCTGAAATTAATGCCTCAAATGAGAAATCAACGCACGCATCAGCGGTATAAGCCCCGTTAACTGGCTCTTGATTAGGGATTTCTTGCAACTCGCAAGAAATTTGGTCTTTACCATCTCGAGCTTGAACAAAATAACGATTGAAGTCAAAAACAGAGAAGCCAGCCCATCGCCCATAAGTTCTCTCGAAACCAGCGGCAAAGTTTCTTCCCTCTTGGAATCGAAGGCCATCAAAACTGGAACCGTTATTGTATGTGCTACCCCTTGATGGAACTAAGCAAGTACACATAATGAAGTGTGCGTATGGCAAGCCTACACGTACTTTATTAATAGTTGATAGCATCGTTCCTGCGTTAAAGCTGTCACGGTCATTCATTCCGAAAGCAAACAGGACAATATCAGCGTCAGTATCAACGATATAGTCAGTCCAATTTCTGGCAGGATCAGTGTACCAAGGCGACCTAAATGATGTCGGTTTTGTATTCGCATTCGCCCACGTTTGACCACCAATAGCTCTATTGATAAATGTAAAGGTATGGTCAGGGTTTTGTGCTTGTAATGCTGATTTAATAATCGACCACTGACAGACGCCCAAAGTTAGGGAGTCAGCCCAGTCTAACGATATCGAATCGCCCATAATGACGACTTTAATATCTTTCTTTTTGAGCTTGTTTATCTTGATGTTTGATGTGTTTGTTAAAATTGGCTCACTGCAAAGTTTATCTTCAATAGGAACATTGTATAAGCCGTTGTAAGGCGTTGAGCTCGTAAATTTAGCAGGTCCGTAAAATTTAAAATCGGTTAAATGAACAACTCTCCTGCCGTACAAGTAATTTGTATAGCTATACTCAGGGTCAACAGGATATGGCTTATCCATGTAAATTTCAGTCACGACACCTTCGTCATAAAGCTCTTGTAACTTCTGGTTTAATAACGTCGCATTGTTTTTCTCATCTGCCATGTTTTCAGATAAGCCGAAAGAACTAATATTTACTCTTATGGATTTTATTGCGCTGCCAACAGTGTTATCTGGGTAGCTCTCTAAATCAGAATAACCGACCATTGATGAACCCTTGCTGCTTTTTAAGTCATTAACAAACCCTCTTTTGAATTGATCAGGGTCATACTTCAGCACATTAGGATAATAGAATTGCTGCTCTCCATATGCGTTGTAAACTGCCATGCTATGGCCTTCTACTGTCACGAATTTAGCAATTTGCCCGTTGTAAACAGGGAAGCCAGCTTGGTTGATGATTAGCGGCTGAGCGACAGGTATTGTGCTGCCATCTTCATTTTCCAAATAAACTTGGATTTGATTTTCTGGTATGGTCGGATCGGTATCAATCTTACCAATATAAATTTTGCCATTACTCGCCGCTTGGAATTTCCTTGCGAGAGTAAATAATTGGCTGGGCATGCTGATTACAACATTGGGTATGATTTCTGACATTGCTTTCTCCAAGCGTGAGTAGTCGCAGCGCTATAGTAGCACCGTGGTCTTATTGTGAATAAATACAGTAGGTTATATTATGCCTGTCCACCAAAATTAGAGGGTGAGACGAATGGCACGGGATGATACACAGTTCAATCTCAGGCTTACTGCTGAGACTAAAGAGAAGTTAAAACAAAAAGCCAAGATGAATGGACGCTCACTAAATGCTGAGCTAGTTCACATAATTGATAATTACTTAGCATCTCCAACACCTATTATTGGCTATCGTAGTGATGCCGAACGTGTGGCCAACGAACAAGCTGAAGAGCTTAAAAAGTCGGTCGTAGAAATGCTGATTAAGCTCTATAATGATAAAAAATAATTATCAGTGAGGTGATGGTGAAAAAATATCTATTGGCACTATCTGTTTTCGCTGTCACTTTCTTTGCGTATTCAGATAATGCAGATGAAGAAACCAATAGCTTAATTGTCAGTGCTGCTGAAGTTGGCACTTTTGCTGGCAGTTGCGATACATTGTCTAGACTATTTAAGTTCCAGCAATATGCAAAAATAGAAGGCGGCGATTATTTTATTGAGAAATTCATAGAGTCAGAAATGAACATGAGGTCATCTAACATAAAAGAGTTTCTTGAGTCATGCAATGAATCAATAGATGCAGTGAATGCTTTAAAAAAACCAAAAAAAATGAGGTGATATTTTGGAAATACTCCTAGTGTTAGTTATAGCGGTTCTAGTGTGGATAGGCATAAAACTGTCCACTATAATTAAATTGCAATCAGAAATAATGCACAACACAAAGGCTTCATTTTTATCAATAAATGATGTTTTAGATGAAGTTAAATCAAGCAATGAAAAACGAGATCATCAGCTAAGGGATATAGATAACACAATAGAGCATATATCAAATAATATCTCTGATATGAAATAGAAGGGCTACTGCCCTTCCTCATCCTGATTTACCCACCAGATAAAGCCCATCCTGGCGATCAACCTCTTTTCACTATCTGGCAGAGTGTCGTAAAACTCACGCCATGCAGGGGATGCCCTCAATTTAGCCTCATCAAGCACTTTACTTGCTGCTTCTTTTCCGGTAATCACCCTTGATTGAGATGGAGACTTTACAGCTTGCTGGAATTCATGTGATGCAATAAGTTTTTCAGCTGCATCAGAAGAGCCAACCCCGCCTATTTTTCTTGCTCTGGCTGCTATTTTCTCTCCTAGAGCACCTCCAGCAACTGCGCCTAATGGCCCTAGTTTTGTTCCCGCCATAGTTCCCAACTGCCTTGCATACTTTGCAGCTAACTCATGAGTTGTAGTTACGGCATCAAACCTCTTGGTGAATTCATTCAATTTACCAGTGGTGATCTCAAATGACTTAGCTCTGCGAATAGCATTAGCAACTACATAGGTATCATTTAATCCAGTGATAAAATCTCTAGGTACATGCCTTGATAATATCCTTAAGTTACCTGATGTTCTTAAATTCTGATACCAATCAGCAAAACCAGTAGGATTAAAATCAGCTCCTCGCTTTCCAGCAGATAACATGTCTCTTATGGATGCAGCCACTACTTCTTGTCGCATTTGTCTGGTCGGTAAGTTTTCCATTAATTCAATAAACTGCTTTGAATTACCTTTTGCCAAAGAAGAAACAGCAAGAGAACCACGGTTTGCAACATCGCCAGTCAGGTTTTTACCTCGCAGCCCTATCATCTGGTCTTCCATGTTTTTACGCATTTGAACCAGTCGCTGAGCCACTTCAAAATCACGACGAACTCCAGCATTTCCAAGAGCCACACGTTGATCTTCAGACAGTTGCCGATATAAATATTTTAACGCACCCTCGTCAGCATCTTTATATGGGCCGCGGTTTTTATAGAGAGCCTGACCAACTAACCTACGCTGTTTGTTTAAGTTTGCATAAGTCAAAACTCCATCATCGGTAGGGTTTACCGCCTTAAATACATTTTTCTCAATGGTATCTAAGTTTTCCCATCCGCCTAATTCATCGGCTTTTCCTTCAAGGGCCCGAGCGGTATTGTTTGCAACAACTCTAGACTGAGGTGGTATAGCATTATCTACGCCTTGATAAAGCTGATCACTCCTTCTTTCCAGTGCATTCATTCTGTTGTCAAACTGATTAATTACACGTTGATTTAGTGATAACGCATCAGGAACATTTGCGACATCATCAATTAGCCTGCCCGCCTGCTCAGATAAACGAAGTATTGCGTTATCCTCTTGCACTTTAAGCGCAGAGCCAGCACGAGATTTAATTGCTTGTTCTACAGCTTGGTATTGCTGATTTCCTGACAGATGAGAGGGAAGAAGATCATCAGTTAGACCTAATCGGTCTGCTGACTGCCTTACTTCTGGCCTAACATTAACATTCAACCCTTCCAGAGAGTTTGCAAGGTCTGGATTTTTCTGTACCGCCAATTTTCGCAACGTTTCTTCTGTTGCAACTTGTTCAGGATTCACCGCGTCAGCTGCTGTACGCTCAGTGGTTTGTTGTGCTGTTTGCTGAGCGGCTTGCTGAGTTTCACGGCCTAGTGCGCTATTAACTTTATTGCTAACAGCTCCATAGGCCCTGCTTAGTAATGGCCCCGCCGCTCTAGCCATGCCACTACCAGCCACCCCTAAACTTAGATCAGTCGCCAGACTACCAGCGTTATCTTTATCGCTATTTTGAGCTAAAGCACCTACAGTATTCTCTGCAACCATATCAGCACCGCGAACGGCGGCACGTTCAAGTTTGCTTGTTGTTCCTGCTAATGCTAACGCTGCTTTTTCCTGACTCAGTAACGGAATTAGGTATGGGCCAATTTCAGCGGCTAATTTTGCATACGGATCTTGAGGTTGTAGTTCATTAGGTAATTGCAGCCTAGGTGCTGGCTGATATGTACCATCACCACCAACCGCCTGACCAGCCCACGCACCAAATGAAGCTAATGCATCAGAAATCTCAGGAACGATGTTTACAACATTAGCGCCAGTTTGTAACAACCCTTTCCCAGCCTCTACAACTGAATTACCCATTTCAGGTTTCTGCTGTGGCTTCTGTGCGTTGTGATAGGCTAATACTTCATCCGTTGGGATATCCAAGTTAGCCATTTGAGTATCAGATAACTGCGGCTTGCCAATTGGATAAGCAGAATAAAACTGCTGCTTTGCTTGCTCTACATTTGACCCAGCTTTAGGTGCAACTTGCTCATTGAAATACTGTTCTTGTGCCGCTGCCTTTTGCTCGTTAGATAACGATTGATATTGAGGTGATGTGATCACCTCTTTCCACGGTGTAGCCATTAACCACCCCACAAGTTAGAATAATCACCGCCTTGTTGGCCCTGCTGTTCTGAGCCTGATGCTGATGATGGCTTGTAATCTGGATATGTCTGTTTAAACGTATTCTTTAGCCTATCCTGACCTTTGTTTGAGTGGTCAACAATACGCTGCAAACTGCGCCTAAACTCATCTGTAGACTGACGTTGATTAAGGCTGGATAAACTTGACTGCAACCCTTCGTACTCTTTGTTTGATGCGTTACCTAGTCCAGAGGCTCCATTTGCTGATAACTCTTTCATTGCGGAAAGTGTTTGCATACCAACCTGAGATTTAAGTGTGTCAATTTGCGCTTCGATGTTAGCCGCTTCACTTCCCGGTAAATTATAAAACCATCCAGTAGTGCCTGTTGCTCTCCAAAGACTTTCGTTGTCTAGGATTGCCTTAGCCTGATCAGCCATACGCTTATAGCCATCAGATACAGCATCAACTCGTTGATAATCATTGATTGCATTTACCCGCTTCTGCTCTTTAGCTTCACCGAGCTTTTGATTGTTAGAATCTATTTTTTGCTGTAATTCAATCCGTTTTAGCTGGTCAGTTTCACGTTGCAATTGTCTATCTAAAGCTTTATCTGCTATTTCAGAACGACGAATTTCTCTATCGAGAGCTGCGTTTTGTGCTGAGATATTCTGGCCTCGAATTTGAATATCTTGACCTCTTGCTTGCAGGTCTTCGCTAGCTTTATTACTTCTGACTGTCTCAGATAGCTTCTCACGGTCAATCACTCGACCTTCTTGCTTATCTTTGACATCGAAATATTTATCTGGACCTAGCGCAGACAGGGAAATGTAGTCAGCTAGCTCCATCGCTCCACTTGGGTTTTTCTGGGCCATTTCTGCTGCTTGTTGAGGATCAATACCCAATCGCCTCATTTCATCTGCATTATCTCTGATGTAGTCAATAGCTTTACCGCTACCAACTGCCATTCGATACCCTGAAGCTATATTTCCTATAGACTCCCTTATATCTTCTGAGATGCCTTTCATTCCGCCAGTTATCTTTTCTGCTTGCTCTGGATATGCAGCCATAAGTTGTCGCATAGCATTGCGATCGCCATTCGCATATGCCTGCCCCCACTGAGATTGAAATTCTTTATTTCTCTGATCTGCTTGCTGTTGTTGATATGCCTCACCTAACCCACCCAGACCTTGAGCTAATTGAAGTCCAATATTGTTTTCACCAGAGCGTTGTCTATCATTATTTTCTCTTATCATAGCAAGCGTAGCGTTGGCATCACTAGCTCTTGGGGCGTTTGCATTATTTAACCCTATACCGCCAAGTAAATTTCCTGACCCTTGTTGATTCCACGTTGCCATAATTCCACCTTAAAATAATGATCCAAGAACACCAAGACCGCCACCGATAGCTGCCCCCCACGGACCACCTATCGCCATGCCTGCGGATGCCCCACCTAAACCACCCATAATTCCCTGTTGCATTCCAGACGGTCTATTTGCCGCCGCGGCTTGAGCCGCCGCACCTTGTTGTAATAACTGTCCAGTGTTATTAGCGTAGTTTTGGCCAGCGTTTGCTTGACCTTGCAGAGCCCCTAGCCCAATGTTCGCCAAGTTCTGATAGTTATTCATTTGGTCAGAAAGAAATCCCTGACCTAGCATTGGTGCAATTGATGCTAGACTGTTGCTTGTAGCTGTAGAACCCAAACCACCCATCGCCTCTGCTGCCGCTAAATTTTGGTAACGCGCTTGATTGGAGTAATCATTAAACTGCTGAGAGTTGTAATACTGATTCAGTGCTTGTGCTTGCCCCTCTGGAGAGGATAGGTTTTGCATCTGGTTAACATACTGTTGAGCTAAAACCGTAAATGGCGACAAGTTTTGCATTGTTGTTTGCCAGATTTGCTGCTGAAGCGCTGTTGCATTATCGGTCGCTCTAGCCTGAGCCTTAGCCCCTCCGTCACCCCCACCGCCTTTCATGTATCCATGCATAGGCAGCGTCATATTGTGAATTCTACTAATTATTGACATTTAAAATATCCTCGCATTGCTTGCGCGTTAGTTGATACAACGTGACGCCAACTGGCTCCCCGTAACTTATGTAAGCATCATCCATATGACCAATTCGTGATGCCCCTACGGCCAGAGCTGCAACAGCCCCATATCTTGTTTTATCTGGAACCATCGTCACCATGTTGGTGAAGCTAATATTTTTAATTACCCAATCAAAAAATAGCCTGTGTCCATCAAGAACATATTGCCCCCTAAACCCTGAATCATAGATTGGATGAACCTCGATAACTGAATGCCAAAACGTCCTAACTTCGTGCACACCAATCAGGGTTAGGCCATCATAAACACCAAGGTAAAAGGCATCTGGTTTGATAAAATAACTATCGCCCTTATCAACAATATTCCCAGTATTCCTAGGTTCATTTAAAAATAACTTCAACCTTTCAAGGTTATCGATTAGCTTGATTTCCATTAGTCTATTAACCCATGCGACCGCGCCATATCTTCCAGCGCTTTGAGTGATTTACGAGTTTCAGTGAGAGCCGAAGATAGCGCCTGAATTTCTAACTGGTCATATGTCGAGCCAATACTGTAAGTTTTGTTAGCATTGAAGCCAGACTTTGAACCCGTGCCAGTGGAAGCGGTGAAGCCAGTAACACGAGCGCCAACAACCTGAACACCATCAACAGAGTAAGAATCTTTAACAGAAATCGGAGAAGCTAAAATTTGCGTGGTTTCACGACTCAATGAGACGTAATCAGCGTCGATTTCAGACACCTTTTCCGTGAGGTATGTGATATCACTCTCTGCTGTGGTTAATCGCGCCTCGTGGTCGTCTAGGCGTGTTTCTGCATCATTAAGCCTTATTTCATGCTCGACAATCTTCTCTTCTGCTGCAGTGATTCGCGTTTCATGATTGGCTAGCTGTGCGGTATGCTGCTCTAATGTTTCCTCTGCTGACTTTAAGCGCAGTTCGTGGTCGTCAAGGATGATATCCTGCTCGTCATTCCGTAGCTGAGCCTGATATGCCTCATTACCAGCCTCATTCGCACGCCCTGCAACCTTAGCCATATCTTCAGCACCATTTAATACAATGCGACGATATGTTTCGCTAAAGTTACTAGGCAGAATATCAGGGGCTATATAGGCGGCATTAATCTCAATTGGAATTGATAATGAATCATCCCTTTCCTCATCAGCCATCATTCAACCCTCATCGATAGGTCACTGAGCGTCACTGGTGACTTAGTGATAACGCGAATTTTAAACCCGATATTCTTTCTCACCCTGCCAACCCTGCGCCAGATAGCGCGCATGTCGTAACGGAACGGCGCGTTTTGGTCTATCATTTGCTCACGACCAAAGTTTATTCCGTCAGTAGTTGCAGATAGAAATAAACGGTCAGCGATTTGAGCAACACCCGTTGACGCTTCGAGTTCTAGGTCGAAAATACGTGAATTATCCGCTTTCACCATTGGCGTATATAAAATGTGCTCGGCTTGTTGGTCGTACTGAGATGACTTATCGAAAGCCAACTTACCAACTAGGCCAGATTTTTTGTCGCCAACAGTTATTTGGTTATCTTCATACATGAAGTCAATAGCGCGGTACGGCTCATCGTACAGGCCAGTTTTCAGGATGCACCATTGCAGATATTGCTGACTGCCCGTTCCGTCAAAGCAAAGTGTGTGGCGTGGTAAGTGAATAATAGCCAGCTCGTGACCATCAAATTTAACTGACTCCATAACTGCGCCGGATAACTCATCAGCAGTATAACTTCGGATGAGTTTATCAATGCTTGCTGTTGATATTGCACTAGCAGTGCCAGAACCGAGTAAATAGACAGACGGTGCGCCATTTGCAGGGTTGCTGATAAATGCGTATGAATCACCAAACTTGCATTTTGCATCGCGACCAGCAATCCCTATTTGCACCATGTATGACGGTTGGATTGCATAAATTGGCTGTGTTGCGTCAGTTGATCCGGTTAGTGAAAAGTATTCGATAGTTGAAGCACCAAAACAGATGACCATGTCACGCCAAGAACTCACAGAAACAATACCATCAGGTTGTGATTCAGCCGTATAGAATGGACGATACCTGTCAGGTTTAGATTCATCTTCTAAATCTGTCACTCCAAATCGAGCGCCACCTTTTTGCAAAAAGATATAGCGACCACGGTTACGAGCAACATCAACCACCTCACCTAAGTCATACTGAGGGTATTTATTGACTACCTCTAACACTTCCTGAGTCATTACAAATTCAGTCGTATCAGTTGGCTTAACCGTGTTATCAGGAATTGTTTTATCGTAATTGAACTTGTATTCAATCGTGATTTTATTCCCTGTGCGCTTCAGGCCATTAACGATGATATCTGTTAAATATGGCTTTTCTGCCTCGGGTTTATCCTGTGATTTTTTAGCGCCAAATTGATGCTCGGGTATCTCAATGACTTCGCCTACAACACCGTCTGATGCCTTTGGGGTTATCTTCAACATTAACGAGCCGTCGATATCATCTTTAGTCAGAGATACGAAATCATCATTACCAGCTTTGTGAGTCCACTTTTTAACATCACGAGTGTAGCCTTCTTTCACCACCTCTTCTTCAGGCCAGTTGGTTAACTCTTTGACTTCACCATCGTAACGATAGAGTTTTAACTTGCCACCAAAAGCGACCGCCTGACTCACACCAGAATGTGCCAGTGATACTCTATCCTTGCCTTGAATATCACCTATGGCATTTGCACCCTGATATAACTTGCCGCCACACACACGGTATACAGTGCTATTTTTCGTGTTGAATTGTACTCCTCGCGACACTCCATCAACATCATGAAGTTTTACCAGCGCCGGGAATGACCGAAGATAACCAGCGGCATTCAATACTTCTTTCGGTGTGGCAAGCATATTGACTGGCAAACCATCGATATAATCAGCCGTGTGCGGGTCTTTGCGTAAACCTCTAGCAAGAGGGATCTGAATCCTTGGCATGTGGTTTACTCCTATGGAAGAATCGATATCCGTTCATGGTTGCTAGGCGATTACCAGAACCAATAGGGAATCCGTTTGGATGGTGAGCTCTGGCTTCTTTTGCTCGTTTCATTGCACAACTACGCATCAGCCTCTCTTTTCCGTAGCGTGCTGTTGTAATGACTTTATCAAGTGGTGTGATTTGATAATCAGGGGCAATGCGAGTTGCTAGGTTGTAGATAACGGCGTTAATAGCTTGCTTATATAATCCGTGTTCATCGCCTTGGTCAATTGGTGTATCTTCATCAGCGAACTTATAACCAGTGTGAATTCCTGCGCCATCTTCAAACCATTCGTACATCATTGATTCTAAATCAACCACGCCATCTTCTAATGACTGAGGCTCAATATCGGTTAGCGTGGCATCCGATGCTACACCGAGTTTACGCAGTGCCGCGATGACTAACTCACCCTTCGTTATTATCTGCATCTTTCACCGCCTTTTTCTTGGTAGCGGGTTTCTTTGCTGGCTCTGGCTCTGGCAAGATTTGAGTATCATTTGGGTCTTTATGCCAACCATCATTTAGATAATCTTCAATTTCATCATCGTTGACAGTAGTAATTTGAAGCATCATTCCCCATACTTTTACATCGCCATTAGCTTTATAAAGCATTGTGCTCATGTTCTATCTCCAAAAAATAAAGGGAGCCGAAGCTCCCAATATGACAACGAGGATTTATTTCTGACCAGTAAGGCCTACGCCAATTGCTTCAGGTCGTACAGCACAAGCCGCATACCACAATGCAATACGGCAACGTCCGTTTAACGTTCCAATATCACCACTAAATGCGATAACGCCATTAATACCTACACTATCGATTGAGAATGAACGAGCTTTCAACCCTGCAAACATCTCATGCCCTAATGGGATAGGTTGAGACACTAAGCGAATGGAATCATCAGCCCAGAATACGTTAGCGGTTGTATCGGCAATGTTAAGAACGTTAATTGCCATGCCATCTGCAAGAGTAGTGTTCACGTTTGCATAAGCTTTTTCTTCTGGCTTTAATGTTGCATCTGTTAAGGCTACAGGCTTAGGTGAAATTGCAATTTTATCTCCATCAGTTGAAACAACTGTAAATGTTGCATCATGAGTGAGAACATTCTTTGCCATTTGAGATAGGAACTTAACGCCAGCAAATGAAATTTTATCACCGCGCTTAAAGACTGACGCATCACTAACGCTTAGCCACGCGATACGATTATCGACGTTCTCGCGACCGCCATCTGTAGATTGTCTCCACGCCTCAGGCTTAAAGCTTTGAGCACCCTTGACGGTTACGCCTGTCGCTAGTGACTTAGGAACTACTGGTAACTTAGGAGAGCGAAGAACATCATCAAAACCAGCAACCTGCTTCTGGATTGTTCCGTTTTTATATGCCTCTTCAGGGATGCGACCAAAGTAATCACGACCTGTTAGATCACGACCTGCATTCTTATAGTCACGAGCATTATAGAAATAAGATAAACCAGCGTTACGGTTTAACTCACGAGCAAACATAATTTCTTCTGCATCGGCAGTCATATCCCAACCAGTAAGATCATTCTTACCGATTTGGTCTGGGCTGGTAATAACCAGAGAAGCCATATCAGTTGCAACCTGAGCAATTTCAGTTTCAACGTTACTGGCTAGTTTTTTAGATGCAGCCTGAATACGGCGGCGATAAGAGTGCTCATCACGTAAATCGTCAGCGCGTAACTGGAAGAAATCGTTATCTGGTTCGTTCAATGAATACTTAACTGACGGCTCTAAAATACCAGTTTCTTTTCCAGTGACATCCCAACCACGTTGAGTTGGTGACTCCTGTTCTACAGGCATCCACCCTTCGTTATTGGAACGCTGCATGGATGGAGCGTCGGGTTGATATTTGCCAACTTTACTAGCCATTGGCGTTAAGTTTTCTACTGTTTTAATTACCTCGTCTACTGCGTAGGTAATCATTTGACCTTCGTTTAAAGCCATTATTTTAATCCTTGTAATTTAGCCATTATTTTACGGTAAGTATCAACATCACCATTGCTTGCTGCTGCGTCGGCTTGTTTTTGTAAAGCTGAAACATTTGCCGCTGAAACATCACCGCTAATTGGTTCGTCAGCAGGAGGAGCCGATGAGCGTTGTGTACCGCGAGGCTTGAGAGTTAAACGATCAGCTAATCGAGTTAGTTCGATAGTGACCTGAACAGGGTTTTTGCTAAACAATTCTTGGGCTTGCTCTGGGTTAGACCCGAGGTAGTAAATGATGGCGGCTGATTTCTCTGGGAAGTTTGTTGCGACTGCCTCATAAACACCTTGTGGCAATACTTGCAATGCAGAATCTTCCTTTTCCTGATAGTCAGGTAAGTTGAGTTTTTCAGCCGCATCATAGTGCGCCTTCATTGCGTTAGCGATTTGTTGACTTTGCTGCGTAAATTCCTGAGTTTTACGACCCTGATCCGCTACAGCCTTGCTTCGTGCGTCAAGGGCTTTCATCTGCCACTGTTGCAACTCAGCGTTAAATGCGGCTGTAGCTTTGTGAGTGTCGTAGTTATATTTCTCCAGCGCCTCATCAGATAAAAAATCATCTAACTTAGGCATATCTGGCAGTTCAGGATTAACGCGCAAATTTTCAGGAAGCTGTCCACTTTCAATGGCCTGTACTTGCTGCTCAATCTCTCGCTGACGTTTGCGAGCGATACGCTTAGCTGCTTGTACCGCATTGTTTGTTGGCTTACCTTCCTGCGGTTGCTCATCGTCTTTCAGTACAATGTCGAAGCCTTCTTCTTGTCCTGCGTTACCGTTGGCATTATCGATAACTAAGCCATCTGCGGATGCCGCCGCCTGATCGCCAGACAGGATTAATTCTTCAGCTGTATTCTGAATTTCGGTGGTTGTGCTCATGATATTTAACTCTCTTACATGGTTTGAGGATTATTCTCGACGATATTGTCGGTAGGAATGTTTTGTTGTTGCTTTTCGGCAACCTCGTTCAGAAGCTTTATTCCCTGCATCACTGCGCCTTGCTTTAAGTCCTCTGCCTTAGCCAGGGTTAAAGTTACATTAGCTTGTGATTCAAGGGCGTTGTTCTGAGCGGTAAATGCTTTGATTTGTGTTTCAGCCATGCGATTCTGCGAGTTAACCAATTCGGCTTCCGCTTTCTTCTGCTCGGCTTGTGCTGCTACCATCATTGGATCCTGATTGCTTTGTGCTGCTTGCTGAGCCTCCATTAACCACTGCTGCTCTTCCTCGGTTTCTGGTTTCTTCAAGCCATTAACAATCAATTCCTTGTTGGCATAATCCCTGATGTATTCAACGCCTTTGCCTTCCATCATGTTTGCATACGTCAGTATCATGACATTCCACATTGGATGTTCTACCGGAACTTTAGTGATAAGCTCTCCTATCTCAGCTCTAGCAGCATCTTTTTGCGATTGGAAAGATGGGCCCACATCAGTAAATGTTTCGTACTTGCCTCGGATATCATTGTGAGTAACCATTTCGCCTTTGCTGAAGTCTAATTCCTCCTGCATTAGCTCAATCTGATTCTCACCTCCATCCTCAGCAGTTGTTGTTACTGTTCTGTTCGTGTCGTATATCTCAGCTGCGATTGATGCGTAAATCTCACCATCACGGCGCATTGCGATAGCCAAGTTATCCTGAAATACATAGGTTTCTAGGTCTATGCGGCTATTAAGCTGATTGACAGTATCAAATGCCACTTGCCCATTAGCCGCCTCAGTATCAACACCTACACGAGCGGTTGATTTGGCTGCTTCCGTCGCAACCTCTAGGAGAAGTGCGTCAGCTTGTGAAACCTCAGCATTCTCCATATACGCAACAGGTGAAGGAGGCAGATCAGCATTATTTTCATCAGTGCGATTGAGTAGATAGTAAGGATAGTCATCCTCACCGCTAAACATATGCTCATACCCTGCTATCTGCTCAGGGAAAAAGAAAGGCTTCTTCTTAGGTGACTTTGCAGCGGTGTCAGCAGACTTGGACAAGATAAAGTTACGCAGACGTTGAGCATCTTTCGATAGCCTAACAACTCCTTCGTATAACTCGTTATCATCAAAGAATGACCATTCGCCATATACAGGAACGATCGGTATGTGCTCGCCAGCTATTGGCATTTTATCTTTCAGAATGCCAGTGTTAGTGATGATTGACTTATAGACTCTGCGCTTTTTAACTCTGCGCTCACCTACTTTCTGATAACCAGCATTTGCCAGTTCATCAATCTTTTCTTTCACTTCTTTTGCCGAGTAAGTTTGAAGGTCATTAGTTAGCGGGTCACGATAGACAAACACTAACTCTTTCTTTTCCTCAACCTCATAATGCTCAGCGATATGAATTGTTTTTCCACTCGACCAAGTGAACAATAAATCATTGTTAGGTGATTGGAATGATGGCTGAATTTCAGGGTCTAGTCCGCATTGCTCAGCGAATGCCTCCCACCCATCAATATTCATCGCGTGAATGATGGTGCAATTCTTAGCATCAGACTTATCCATTGCCTTAGCGTTACAGTCCCAGATAACGTGAGTGCATGACTCATGCATTGGAACTCGTCGGATAATCTGATTATTACTAGTTGGGTTATCATCCTCATATTCAGTGACGAGTCGCCAAGCACCGTAACCACATTCGATTTGCTCTCTTACTGCCACGTTAACGGCAATCTTTGAGCTATTGTTTCGCATGTCAGTTCGATACATTCCCATAAGAATATCAGCGGCATCAGCTGGCGCGTTATCCTTTGGTCGATACTGAACCTCAATAGGATTCTTGCGCATCTCAGCGACGAGCTTACGAACCATCGGGCGCACTACATCAAACTGACCTCGGTATTGCAATGTGACGTAGCTTTCAAGCCAATCATCCCACTGACTAACGCGACTAAAGAATAAATCGTTTCTCGCCTCCGTTCTGGCATTTTCAGATGCAGAGTAATCGAGGTCGAATTTGCGAAGTATTTTCTCAAGCCGCTCGTTTCTATCGACCATTGTTATCTCCTAATCGGCCTAATCGGTGCGGGAATTTTCTTTTCTTTTTTCTTGTTGATATCACGTAACTGCTTAGCGAAGCGGCGCATCATGTATGCATAGCGAACAGCATCAAGTACGTCGTCGTTTGTTTTGACTATCTTCCCGTTTTCGTCACGATGATATAACCTGAATTCTTCAAAGAATGGCTCACAGGTGTTAAACACTCTAAATCTGTTATCAAGCATCAGATCGCGCAATTCATTAATGCCTGACTCGACTGAGTTGCCACCCTCTGCAAATGTTGCGTGCTCCTTCAGCATCAAGAAGCCAGCATCTGCATACTGAGTTTTTAGCTGCTCACCGCCGCCTTTCTCGTGCTGATGACCATCATGAGGCCATGCTACTGGAATTTTATTAGCCCATGATTTAACAGCGCCCCAAGCTTGAACCGCTGTGTTTTCCGACTTCTTCCACACTCTAGCAAGATAAAAAACATCCTCATCCTTATCCCACCACAACTGGATATGAGCCTGCGGGTGATTCCAGCCGAAATCCTGACCATCGATAATGTAAAAGTGCTCAGGGCATTCGAAAGGCTGACATTTAATAGACTCTTCAGGTATTTGGTAAATGCGACCACTACCCATTGTTGGGATACCACGAGCACGAGCCTCTCTTTCATGCTCTGGATATGAAGCGACAATTCGCTCTTTCTCTTCTTCGGTGTAGTGATCAGCATCATAGATAGTCATGTTGACTACTTTCTGAGCCTTAGATGGATTCTTGAGAAACTTCTCTACTACCGTGGACATCCCCATTAATGGGGTAAATGTTAGAATGGAAAACTGACCGTATTTATTGGTACGGGTTAAGCCTTCAGAATAGATTGAATATGGCGGCTCTTCATCGAACCAAACACCATGTATTGTATCACCCTGCCACCTAGCGCGACCTTGCGAGTAAGGCTTGAAGTAGCAAATTGACATTCCATCTTCTACACCTTCAGCATTGCGGTGTCGGATAAGTATATGGTCAACAAGATTTGGGTAAAATGGCGACTTCTTCCAGCTGATAACATCCTCTTTTGGAATTGAACCGTAACCTATCTCACCTGTTTCCTCCACACGACCACACAATATACGCTGAGTTGTTTTGGTTACCGTTTCGTTAGTTTCACCACCAACCCACCATACGTTAGGCTCAAGGAACCGCTTACCTTTCCATTCGCCTTTCCATGCACCATCTTCGGGATAACCTTTAGTGCCCGGATATCTTCCGGTTAAGTGGAATGCAACCTCAGCACCGCCAGTATATGACTTACCCAACTGGTTACCAGCCATGAAGCAGCGCTCGAAGTAATCACTACCAGCATCAATAAATTCTCTTTGTTTGCTATAGGGAGAGTATTCAAATAAACGATGCGTTTTTCTGTACTCTTCTTCCTCTTCTAATAACTCAAGCAACTCGAATTGCTCATCGTCATTCAAGTTATCAAGTATCTGATCCAGATTTTCCACGGTTGAATAACTCCTTAATTCGAGAGCGTCGCTTGTCACGGTCTCCCTTATCTGGAGTTACATCCTCGACCTCTTGTCTGTCTTTGAGACCTAAATCACGAGCAATAATGTTTGCATTCAGCAAGTCAGCAGCAGCGCCTGAGAACTTCTGATCGTAGATAACTTTCTCAGCTCGCGTAGTGACCACCATAAAATCTTCACGAGCGCGATATAGTTGCCATGTGCTATCAGCTATATCCAAGAACAAGCAAAGGCCTGATATTGTCATGGCTCGCATTTTAGCCACTGGCTCTTGCGTTACCTCACCCTGATAACTAAACGCTTTCATTTCCCACAATGGGTTATCTTCAACCCACTGGAAATATTCACAACATGCGCTCCATAATTCATCAGAAGACTTAAACTTAGGGTCTCGCCCATGACTGCTTCTAGCCTCCCAGAATCTATTTCCTTTTGGTGCAGCCATACATCCTCCTTTAATCAATTATCCAGCTCACTCGTAAATGAGCTGTGTAATTAACTATTTTGGAAATAGCAGCTCTGCTTCTTTGCACATTTGAACCGCTTTCTGTGCTCGTGACACCGATGTACATTCACTTCCAGCGTGTTTCCATTGGTCTTTGAATAACTCGTAACGTCGTTCGTTTCCATCAATGAACTCAATAGCTGCTTGCGCGGCTGCGGTGTCATTCATAACTAACCGCAATATCTCAAGTATCATTTGTTCTTCTGCTGTAATCGTAGTCATTTAGTTACCTTATCTGTGTAGGGTTGATTATGTCTCTCCATAGTCACGCCGTTTCTTCTCCGATAGCTGACGTTGCTACTACGCTATGAATTAGTGCCGGATTCATTGTTTTTGATTCTCAGTATGCGCTACCCACAAAAGGAAGATGGGTCATAGCTAACATATGAGACAGCGACAATGCGGCGCTTACCTTGTCGGGGTTATTCGTTATGAGGCTCCGATGTTGGAGGCTCGTTGTTGTTCAATTTCCCGTATTGCTTTCTTGTCGGCTACTTAATCAGGGATGCGGCGTATTCGATTAAATATAGTTTTGGAGCCAAAAGAATCTTTAACCACATAGAAAAACCGCCAATAGCAATAACAGCACCGAAAAACAAAATTAACGCTGGGAATATCGTTCTGGAAAAATCATACATAGTGGAGTTGATGTTGTATTTTTTTTCTCCATCATGATATGTCCATATAGCACCGTTAGACTTAGCTCTCTTAGCCCATACAGGCATAAAAATAGCTAGCGCAATAAGAACCGCGCCAACAACAGACCAGATAATGCCCATTGTCATTTTCCACGCTAGTAATTGATGAATTACCTCTGGCAAATTGGCGTGACTAAATGCAACTGTTGAATCAATGCCGTTTGATGCTTTTTCCAATAAATCAGTAAGCGCCTTTGAAACCTGCTCATTCATCGTAAACACTCCGTTCTAATGTAATCTTGCAAGCCAATTATCATTTGCTTGGACTCTGCGATTCGTTGTCTGAGTAGCCAATAATTTCCGATAGCGGTGTCAGTAGGTCTGGCGGTTGTTCCATCACCCAAGCCGGAGGTGGAATTGGTTTCGCCTTTCGGACAACTGGCTCGGATGTACACCCGATCAGGATTGCGCTCAGCAGCAATACGCAACTGGTCAATTTCAGCTTTTGCATTTGTGAGTTCCGTTGTGTGTTTGGTGTCGAGTTCGTGAAGGGAGTTAATGCGCTTTTCGTAGTCTGCGTTAATGGCTACTTGCTCATTGAATTTATTCTTCAATGTTGAGTAATCGCTTTTCAAATCACCATAGCTACCCATTACCCACCAAAGCCAGAAAGCAAGAATAGCGCAAGCACCACCCAAGACTTTAGTTAGTGTTGTCATGCCGGAATCTCAACATGGGGCGCATCAATGAACTTAGTTTCGATTGGTAATGATGGGTCATTCTTCCAGTTGATACCGAAGCGCAGTTTAATTCCTAACTCATCAGCGGCTTGCTTAACCGCTTTCAATAGTGGTTTAAACTCATCAATCTGCCATTTAGTATTCACAGGGATGATATCTACTGCATGACCTGTTAAGTGGCGGCTATGCATTGTTTGTGATTTCTTTTCTGCAACCAGTTGCTTTTGTCGCTCTTGAGTTCGTAGACCTTCAATAACAATGAAATCGACAGGTGTTATTTCCAGTGTGCGGCGAATAACTTTCACTAAATCAGGGTTGACGCCTTTAAGGTTGTTTTCGCTTCTCTGGCTGAATTTGAAGTTGTTCATTTTTCACCTTCTTGAATACCTGCATGATGTTGCCTTTAGCTGCGAAAACCAAAACACAGATGAATGCATCACCAAATAAATTAGATAAGCTCGTGTTGAAATCATTAGGCGTTAGTAGCTGAGATATCTGCCACACGCATAGCCAGATAAGTACTACACCAATATATGAATCTCTGCGACGAACGTAATTACATAGAAATACACGAATGGACATGAGGATTAACACGCCCACATTCGTATAGTTGATAATCTCTTGGTAACTCATTTCTTGCCCCTCCACTTTTCAGTTAAGGTGCTCATCAATACAGAGAAATTATTCTCAATGAGTCTAGGTAGCCATCTAATGACCTTTGTTAGTGTCTCGCTACTTGCGATAATGAGAAGCAATGAAATGAATAACGCTGAAACCAGAATGGCAGTTAATGTTTTACCTATCTCATATCCTGTCTCAGCAAAAATTATTCGCTCTACTGACTCAGAGATAAGAACACCAGTTAAAAAAGATAAGACAAATAACAGGACTTTCTTTTTGTTATTATCCTTCGACGCTATGACTGCCACCGTTGCACCAATAATCGCACCGGTTATCACTCCATAGTCAAAGCTTCCTGTCATTAATCCGATTGCACCACCGCCTGCCGCGCCGACGATAGCACCAGCTGCGGTACTTGGCATATATAACACCTGTGTTTTTAGTTAATAAATAGCCGCGCACAATCTCTATGCGTCAATTAAGTGTGTGTGATTAGAATTCTGTGGCGGCGTATACGAAAAAGGGCCGCACTAGGCGACCTCTTGAATGTGAACTTGTAAGGATTACTTACACGTTGGAATTTTGGCAATAAAAAAAGCCCCACCGAAGTGAGGCTCTATTTTCTTTCGCTTGGGATAATGAAATGCAAAATTCCCATCATTAGAACCATGATAGTCCACTATCGCCATTCATGCAATGAATATTTCTAGTTAAATGTTAATTTATAGAAATACTTTCTCTTTTTGTGACAATTGACAGTTGCTTTTCTGCGTTTTCCTGCTCCTTGAAGCACTCCTGAATTAGCATTTCATAGAATGGCTTAATATTTCTACGCCATGATGTTTCGGGTAAATCAAAAACCTTGTCGCAGATTTCACGCCTTACATCTTCAGCTGGTAATCGTGAATATCCACGCCCTGAGCACTTACAGCATGTTTTATAAACTGGAATGCCTTGTTTCTCGGTTTCCTTTTTATCCAGCACCTCGCCACGCCCATTGCACCTGCATGAGTGACTTATTTCACCTTTGCCATTGCACGTTCTGCAAACTACACGCTTAACCTCTCTAGCCTCCCTGTAATGTACGTGCTCATAAGGCTTTACCTTGACGCCTAACTTTCTGTTGAAATTAAGCATTTCCTTTGCGGCAAAATGCATACTCTGTTTTGTCGTGAATACCTCAGCCTCAATAAAACCCCCATCACAATCAGGGCAGGTCTTTTTACTGGCTGCGCTTCTTGCGTAGTCCTGAAATGCATAATTTGCGAGTATTTGCAGAACTGATGCCCTATCATCTTCATTAAGCTTTTGGATAGCGCTGTATTTATGCGCCTGAGTTAGTGCATATTGATAGAGACTTTCCACCGCTTCATCTGGCTTATTGATACCGTGTTTCGCCAAAAACAATTCAATCCCCATCCGCGCTTTCGAAGTCGCCAAACCAAGCGAGGCCATTACATCGGTGATTGTTAGGTTATCTGAGGCTGTAGCGGCTGGAGAGTCACTAAACGTAAGACTCTTAGGTGAAAAATACTTAGGTAAATCTTCGAGTCTCATCTTGCCTCCGTAGATACTGTGTGATACCTGTCGCAACCTACTGAATACATAATCTGATAATTAAGTCGCTTGGCCTGGTCTGTTTCAACAACTCTCATGAAACCGTTTTTAAGTTGAATTACTGACATATAGCGTTTTTTGTATCCATTTCTAGCTTCTGTTAATGCTCTATATCTGCACTCTTCAATTGCTGCGCCTATGTCAGTGAACATCTTTCAGCTCCTTCAATTTCTTCCTGTAGTGGTCTCTTATTCGTTCATAGTCCTCACGCTTCCACTTCGGTAACTCATGAAATCCCATCAAAATATCGAATCGCTCCTGTCCGATTTTCGCTATCAGATTAGGAGCGTATTTTTCGATATTGCCTGACAGGTGGTTATTGCATGGGGCGCATTGCTTATGGCAGTTGTCCTCATTAAATCTAAGCTCAGGGTTTGCGCCTGTAGTTCGATAATGCCCAGCGTGATATTGACCGTCGTGAAACCTCTCACAGGAGATGCAAGGTTCGTTTCGGTCTCTATATCGGATGTAGGCGTTAAATGCATTCTGAGCTTGCTGGGTGAAGTATTTGAGGGGTTTTACTGCTAGCTTTCTGATTTTGAGTTTATCGCGGGATTCTTTTTCTTTTTGCTGTCGTTCTTTTTTAAGTTTAGCCTGTGCTTTTTCATATTTCTTTCGCTGTCGCTTTATTCCTAACTCAGCTCCGTGTTCCGGGCTACACCACTCTATATTTTCATACTTTGGGTGAAACCATTCCTTGCATATTGCACATCGCCGTCGAATTGGTTTAGCCATATATCGCCGCCTTAAATACCAAAATTCCAGCAATCAAACAGGAAAATATGGCAACCATAAATAACTTGGCTCCGAGTGTTACCCTAGATTTCTTCGTCTGCGCTTTCATAATAATTTGACCGTCGTCGGTAATATAGAATTTATCAATATTTTCAAGTAGTGCTTTTCTTAATCGCTGTTTTGTATTCATCTCTCTTGCTGCTCCTTGTCGATTTCCTGCTGGCATATTGTTTGCGCCCTATCACCCGCAACAAGTTCTTTTGCTTTTGCAAATAGGTGCTTGTGTTTTGGTAGTGAGGATGTGTCATACCAAACACAGGCAACCAAATATCGACTGCTGATATACGCTATTTTCTGAATATGATTCATCTCTCTACCCCTAAAAGAATGTCAGTAACCGATTCTCAGTGATTTCATTACATCCCCTGAAAATGTGTTTTATTGCTGCGTTAATCATGTCTTTGTAACAGCGTTCGAATTCATCTGGTTCCATGCTTGCAAATGACAGGCTCTTAGCCTCTATACGCACATCACCGTTTAGCCTTACCGTTTGCTCATAAAATCCTGCAAGTATCGTCAAATCCTTCCTGAAGCGCTCAAATTGGCTATGCTCGTCCATACAGTCGAGTCCTGCTTTATTTGCGCACCAGTGGTCAAAACAGAATTTGAAGAATACGAACATCTTTTTATGAAATGCGGGGTTTCTTGTGAGCTTGGCGCTGAATGTGTACATCTCGCCATTTTTGAATTTTGTTAAACGTGGTAGGTCGTGTTCGAATGCTGGTGCAAATATGCCATTGGCGCATTTGACCATTTCTATTTCCAAGTTAGCCCCCTATGCTTTCTTCCCTCGGTTTACGAACCAATTTACAGCATCAACAATTTGCTCATCTTCGTACCAATTTTCAATCCATCGGGTTTCGTATTTATCTTTGAAAATAGTAGGACCGCAATACGGATGCCATGACATGTAAATATATCGCCCGTCATTTAATCTAAGCCGATACATTCGATAGCGGCTGATATGTATTATTCCATCACTCACTGTTAGCTCTCCTGTTCCATCCTAATGGATTCAACTTCTGCAAGCGTCAGGCTATCGACTGAATATGGCTTACTGAAATAAACCGTCGCCTCTTTGAGTGCCGTAGGAAATCCAGCTACTAGCGTTCCAATGACAACAATCGGTATGAACAAAATAGCCAGCAGCCACTTGTCCATGTAGCACTCTAGCGAGTTCCATTCATCTACTTTTGAATGCTGATAGAATGCCAATTTACGAGTTGGAAATAGCTTATTGTGAACTTTGCGTTTTATCTTCATCATTCACCCTCTGGCATTGGTAAATCACGTAAATACATCCAGTAATCAGCGTCAAGAATTGGTAGCGGCGCCACAACATCATTAAGAAACCACTGCATTTCACCTTCTACTGAGTTCCATTCAAGACGATATACACCCGCTATGATTTCACCATCGCTGATGAGTAAAACGGGCTCGCTATCATCTGGCAGCGCCATGTTTGTATTAACCCAATTAGTTCCCTGCATCCTGACCTCCATTGATGAAAGATTTAGCCCGTCCTCTCCAGCTAGCCATCCATGCCCGATATCGTTTATTAACTTCATGGTCTGAATACTCAGAGAGTATGCCTAGTCGTTTTCTGCATGAGATTATGTATTCAACCGTATTGCCCATTTCCTTGGCGCACCACTTTTCAAAATCTGTTGGGTTAGTTCCCTGCATTAGATGCCTCCCGTTGGCTGATTTTTTCTTGCAACGCTTTAAACTTCATCGTACGGGATAAATTCTCGATTTCCATTAATCGTAAATATGCTTTTCCGCGTGGTCTGTGCTTGTCGGCTGCTAGTTCATGTTCAAAAAATATTGCGTCAGTTCTCTGTCTGAAATATTTAACGTTCGCATGAATGTATCGACCAGCTATAAATCTACCTTGGCGTAAGTAAGCTTTATTCAGCCCTGTTAACGTTGTTCCTTTCATCACTCAACACCTCGCTTAATTGCCCGCTTAGCTTCTCTGCGAATTGCTATTCCCATTCGTTCTAGCCAGTCTGCATATTTCAGCATTGCTTCGATTTCATTACCCATGCTTGGGAAATCATCTATACTCATGTCGACTTCAACTCTCCCGCACTCATCGGTTTTAACGGTTAAGTCTTGCTCGAGAATGGTGTCGCCGTTGTGGTGGGTTACTTTAAATTTCTTTAGCTTGAAATCATCCCCGAGCCTAAATAGCGTTAACTTCATCTTAGTTTGCTTGGTTTTCATCCTAGAATCCCCGCTTACTGAAATACTCAATTCGTTCAAGGTTTCGGTATGCCTTGCCTCTCGGGTAGCAATTGCGAATTTTACGAAGGAGATGTTTTTCCTCTGGCATCGCTATAACTTTCCGCTTGCTCCACATTAATCGACCTGCGTCTATGTAGTGAGGTGTTTGAAGCCAATTTCTATCCTTGTGAAATAATATGCTCATCTAGAAGTCCTTATGATTTGGTGTGTTACACGTCCGCGCCTTGGAATCGGCGCTGCTGAGGTTTGCTGCTTTGTAGGCAAGCGTTAGCGGCTTCCATCTGGTCCACATCCATAAAGTGACCATTCTTGAATCGCTGATATACGGTCCCTGTTTTACCGAATCGGTTTTTAGTCACGATAATTTCAGCATATGGGGCCGCTGGTGAGTTCTCGTTATAAACCTCATCACGGTAAAGCATAATGATAGAGTCAGCGTCTTGTTCAATGCTGCCTGAGTCGCGCAAGTCCCCATTGACGGGCCGTTTGTTTGGTCGCTTCTCAACATCTCGTGATAGTTGACTGAGTGAGATAACTGGCGTTAGTAACTCTTTAGCCATTCCCTTGAGGTTTGATGAAATATAACCAATAGCAAGGTCGTTGCGCTCTGCTTTCGGTTTTTCTATCAGGCCCAAGTAATCGACCAGAATTAATGCCAGTGATGGATATTGTTGCTTGTGGCGTTTTGCTATGGCCCTAATTTGGTCCACATCGAGTTTGCTTGCATCGACAACCCACACATCCAAATCTTGAACCCGACCGATACCATTTGAAACTCTGGCCCATCCTTCATCATTCATCTTTGCAGGGTTTCTCAGTGAGGAAACTGATAGGCCTGATGCCCCAGCAATTTGACGCTCCATGATTTGGCGTGAGCTCATTTCCATTGAGAAAATCAGAACGCCTTTTCTATGGCCCGTTTTTTTATCGAATTGTGAAGCCACGCCTTCGGTTACTCGTAATGCAAACTCGGTTTTCCCCATTGCAGGACGGGCCGCGACGATAACAAGATCCACTGCGTTGATACCACCAGTAATTTCATCAAGTTCAGGGATCCCCGTTTTCAGTGTGTCGGATTCATCGCCATTGGTTAGGCGTTGTTCTAACACTTCCGTAAAATCGGCTATTAAGTCCTTGGTGTGTACTGGTTTAATCTCATCGTTAGCGGCCCGTAATTCATTTGCCTTTTTGATGAGTTGGTCCATCGCTTCGGCAGCTGCGTCAATCGTGCCTGACTCGATAACGTGGCGGTGTTGGTCCATCAGGCTAATCATTTCACGTCGATTGTGGTTATCAGTCACCATCGTAGCGTAGCCTTTCAAGTTTGCTGCGCTTGGGCAGTCTTTAGCGGCTTGCATGATATCAGCGAAATGTTTGCCACCCATTGCCTCAGCAACCATCATTAAATCAATCATCCCACGGGTTTTGGCCTGCTTCTGAATGACTTTGTAGGTTTCACGGTAGAAATGGGATCCGAATGCTTCGGGCCTTAAAGTGGCGAGTACATCAGATGCGTTGAGTGTTAATCCGTCTTTCAGCAAGCCACCAATCACACTTGCTTCGATTTGGTTGTTGACCATTAGAATCCCCTGTCAGCAAATTTCCCTTCACGAACCCCTGTCAGGGTTGTGTCTCTCAGCAAATAATCAATGTCTGCGGTCCATCCTGTATTGTTTTCACCAAAATAAAATGGCTTAGCCATTCTCACAAAGGCTCGAACATAGGCCCGCCACCCATCAACATTTTGCGTTGCGAGGTTTTTGATTATTTTCCTGATACGAGTTTTACGTTTCTCGTTGGCTTCAACAGCGTGAGGTAATCTATCTCCAACTTCCTCATTGTAGGCATTGAGATATTCGTCGTAGTTAACTGGTTGAGATTTTCGCTTAGAAGGCTTAGTCAATTCTCCCCCTTTCACCTCTTGAGGGGTAAGGGGTGTATTACTTTCTTTCTTTTCTTTTGAAAGAGTTTCTTTTGTGTTTAGCTGACTTGGCTTATCCTCGTTAGCTACTTTAGCTAATCTTTTATTAGCTGACTTAGCTAATGTTTCGCTAACTTGGCTAATATCAAATTTCCACTCATTGAACGCCTTATTAATTCCTATTTGATTACCAGATGAAATAACAATATTCATAGCTATCATTTCATTTTTGGCCTTGCATACATGAGTGTGATGAATGCCTGTCATTGATGCTATTTGAGTATTTGTGATGCGGTCCAGTTTTTTACTAAACCCATACGTTTTTCTAACTATTGCCAGAAATACTTTTAGTTGCCTAGCTGTCAAATCAGACGACATAGCAGCCTCAAGAAGGTCATTAGCAATTCTGGTATAGCCATCTTCAAGGTTTGCCACTTTCGGCCTCTCTTGCTGTCGTTGGTTGCCAAAATCAGCGTATGCAACGTTACTCATGCCGCTTCCCTCCCGTAACTTCCTGACGATGCTCAAGCCGTAGTTTTGCATCTTCCAATGCTGACCTGAGCGCCTTGGCTCCCTGCTCAGTGACCGAGCGATTAGCCCGATCACGCATGACGTTTTTATGCACAGCGCTGTAATTAAATTTAGTTTTCATGTATAATTACCTCGTCACATCGTTTTGATTAATGCGCCTCGATTGCTCCAACAATCTGGGCGTTTTCTTTTGTTCTCATCAAAGAAAGCTCGCCGATCTGCTTCCACAAAAAGCGATATTCTTCCTCAGATATTTTTCTCTCACCTTCCAGCACAAAATCTTTAATCCCAGAAGCTGCCAGCGTTTCGCATAGCTCAGGAAATTTGTCAGTTCTGCGTAGAATGGTTGAGTCATGGACACCTAATGTTTTGGCCACTACAGACTGAGATTTAGCTCTCAATGCTTGTAATGCCGTAGCGATTAGGTGATTTGATACGAATTGATTGAAGTTTTTGCGTGTTGTTGCGTAGTCCATTTGTTAAATTCCTTTTGACGTAGTTAGTCCGTTGCTCACGATCCTGTGAGTTAAGTTTTGAAGTGCGCGTTTTTCAGCGCAGAGGTGTTAAAGAGCGAAATTTCTATGCAGCAAGTAGCTTTTGCTGGCTTAGTGTGAGCAAGTCGCTTGCCTTGTACTTGCCGTTTGATATGGATTGAATGATTTCTGCGTAATTTGTTTTTCCAAAAAACTCAGTCTTTGGAAGAAAACCATTAGCAATCCATTTATAAACAGCTCGTTCACTTACGCCGCATGCCTTTGCAACTTCTGCAACGCCAATATCTTTAATTGGCTCCTGAATGTTTTGCATGTTGATATCCTTATTTGAACTTTCAGTACATATATTAGTTGAACTGACAGTTCCTTTCAACCTGTTTATTATTGAACTCATGGTACAAATGAATAATGTGCGTGAAAAATTCGCCAGTCGGTTAGCACAAGCCGCAAAAGATGCTGGCTATAGCGAACATGGAAAGGCAACTGAAATTGCTGAAAAGCTAGGTTTAACACCTAAAGCTGTAAGCAAGTGGTTCAATGCTGAGTCCATCCCTCGTCAAGATGCGATGAATAAACTTGCAGAGTTACTGCGAGTGGAAGTTGTGTGGCTACAACATGGTGAATTGGCAGGATTTGATTCTAATGTGTCCAGTCCTAGAGCATATAGACCTGCACCTAAATACCCTGTAATTAGCTGGGTTCAAGCTGGATCATGGAACGAAGCGTGCGAGCCGTACACGCTAGACCAGATTGATGAATGGTATGAATCAGAGGCTCATGTGCAAGGTGCCGCATTCTGGTTGAGAGTTGAAGGCGACTCTATGACAGCAACCTCAGGTCAAAGTGTGCCAGAGGGTTCCCTAGTATTAGTTGATACAGGTAGAGAGCCAATAAATAACAGCTTAGTCATAGCTAAACTTACTGAATCCAATGAAGCCACTTTCAAAAAATTAGTTATTGATGGCGGTCAGAAATTCTTAAAGGGATTAAACCCTGCATGGCCCATAACACCAATCAATGGAAACTGTAAAATTATAGGTGTCGCTGTGCAGATGATGATGAAACTAGTCTAGTGGCCTGACGACACGTTTTAGGGTGTGAGTATATCGTACAACAAAATACATCTAAATAGCTTAAGGCCGCAGAAATGCGGTCTTTTTTTAATTAATACAATTGATATCCAATCTATTTTTACTGGGTTCATGTACAGCAATAGTTTTCAGATTGCCCAAATCAAAGATTCATTGAGATTAAGTCTTGCAAATCTTCCCGAGTCTGGTTAGAATTCGATCTGCATCAATAACTTAGAGAGATTAGCATGAATAACCAAGAATTAAGCGTTCAAGCATTTAAGGATTTCCTTGAATCGCTTATGTCGCTGAACATAATGAAGGAGGCTACTGCTCGGAACTTGAAAAACTCATCTGCTCGCCTCCTAACGGTAGTTAAAGAAGAAGAGATGGGGGATGTAACTAAGCTTGATTTAAATGTTCTAGCAGAACGCTACATCGAAATAACAGAGCCGAAACCTAACGATACCAGCATTAAAGCTTATAAAAGCCGTATGGAGAGCGCAATTAATAAATTCAAAGCTTTTCAGGCTAATGAGGATATTCCCTACAATCCTATTTCAAATCGCCAAGAAGAGGAAAAAGAATTGGCTAAAGAAGCACCTGAAGTAGAGCTTAAGAATGACCAACCTTCATCTTATTCTCTACCCGTAGTTATTCGCCCTGAATCTGGAACAACAGTTACTATAAGCGGGATTCCGACAGACCTTACAAGCGAAGAAGCCGAACGCATCTCCTCAATTCTGAAGGTTTACGTTCGGCCTCAATAAAAATTTGAGCATAATCCCTTGCCGGGGATGACGCTCAGATCGGAGATGTCAGGACCCCACGACCATACTTGCATAAGACACAAGTACAATAGTGGATCTCCGACATTAAATCAAGTCCTCAGGGAAGTGTCCGCCTGAGGTGAGATGTAAAAATGGAATTAAAAACTATTAGTACACCTGAATTACCTGCAGGATACCGTTGGTGTAAATGCAGATATAGAAAGACAAGAGCAAAGGCAGGAACACCTGATTCTGAGAGAAAAGTGTTAGATGCTCACGCCTATGGCTATAAGTGCTGGTCTTTTCCTGTCAGAACTAAAAAATAAATAACCCCCAGCCCTCCCCACGAGGGCTTTTTTGTGCCTGCAATTCCCCGCCAGTGTGATTTTCCTCGCAAGATAAATAATTTTTGAAAATAAATTCCGTTTAAATTCAATAAAATAATACTTTTAGTTCCATTTTCATCTCTATTTTGTACTTTTGGTTCTTTACTTTTATGAACTATTGGTTCAATATATAACTCATCGAAGGCAAGGAGCCATAGATAAACAGGATGTTCGCTCTTTAACAGAACGCGCTGAAAAAGCGCAAACCAAAGACAGTATGTTTTGGGATTGGTGAACGCTAAGGCTGATTAGCAATGGACACTTAACCCATGCGGTTAACTGGCACAACCAGACCGAAAGTAGGAGATAAGCACCTACCACCAATCACCAAAGCAAACTGAAAGGGGAAAACTATGTGTAACTTTCACGGCTACAACAACGCCAGATCACGCAGAATGGAGCGCAGAAAGGCGCTAAAGGAAGCATTCGAGCTAACCAAAAGCTTAAAAGCTGCAATACACGGCGAATCAGTAGAAGAAACAAAACGCCCTACCTTATCACTAACACGCAAACCAGTTAGCCGAGTTGAAAAAGCAATTTCAATTCGCAGCACTAAAGTTTATGACTCAGCAGATAATACCTGCTTGCCAAATTCTAGTATTTACTCAGCTAAATATCGTAAGACAGGAACGTTATTAGAGTCTGGTGAAGTGACAGCAAGAGCATAGACACACGCAAGCAACCACGGCTACGCAAGCCGATTATGAGTGATGGAAGTGTTACGGCACGTTAAATAGGAGATAGAAAATGAAATTTGAAGAGTTAACAAAAGAATCACAACAAGCAGCAATACAGGTTTTCTCTGAAATGTTGCTAATCAAATTTAAGTCGGAGTTAGCATTGCCAGATAATGCAGTTAAATATTTAGGCCACAGAGTTAGAGATGCATTTGTGGCCTTGGAGTCAGAAAGACCAGAGGTAGGCTCTGGCTCTGACTAAACTACCCCCTATCAAGCCCTTGCCAAGAACGCTCTAATGATTTTGTCACTAGAACTGCGGGGCTTGAATTTACTTCTTTAGCTACGATGTATGCCAAATCTCTAACATCATCAGTAGTTTTAGTATCAGATGAGTAATTATATTCAGCATTAGGTAGGTTATAAAGCTTGCCACCATCAGAAGAAATATATTTGGAAAATTTCTTTAATACCATTTTTTTATACAATTCCTCGTAATCCGATGAGTTGGCATCTCTTAACTCAATCCTTACCGTAAAGTTTGCCATATAACAAATCCTTATTTTGACTGTGGAATAATCAATATATCAATTTTCCTTGACTGTGGAAAGGAAGGAAACCACCTCGCCTGACGTGGTTAAAAGCAGGCACAGTTAACTAATTACAGTCCATCAAGGTGGGCTGTGGTGAGTTGATTAATAGATAGGAGATAGAGATGTCGGACAAAGTAAATGTTCAGATAACATGCAGGCAGTTGGTCGTATATTGCAAGAATGTGGAAATGAGCATTGAAGATTTTAATAAGTATGACCAGTTGATTAATGCTGATATGACAAACAGTGAAATCGACTCTCAGCTAGCAGATATAGCCTACAAATACGGTTTTTCATGTAGTGATGATAACTATCTTGATTCTAACGAACCTGAAGAAATTGAGTTTCAAAAGATAGATTAATTTAGTTAATAACGGAGGGAGTATGACAGATAAACAGAATTTACCGTGGCAACTGGAAGAGTTACGCGACAAGTTCGCAATGGCTGCACTGAATGGGTGCTTATCTCATAGTGATACGAGTAACGTAGCTTTTAGTTCAGTTAAAGAAGCTGCTGATTATTATGCAAAGCTTGCTTATGTATATGCAGATGCAATGTTAAAGGCTAGGGGGTGATATGGAGTTTAAGCACGCACCAGCGCCTTGGATGGCGACAAAAAGAGAGTTTTTCATAGAGTTATATGATGACAACGGAAGCTATGTTGGATTGACTAACTCTACAGCCAACGCCCATCTAATCGCAGCAGCACCAGAGTTATTAGAGGCTTTGCAACGGCTGCTAAAATATCATGATGACTTTTACGGCATCGAACCAGACGAAGACCATGACCATCCATTATCAGTAGCTAAAGCAGTAATCGCAAAAGCCATCGGTCAGCAGTAACTCACTACTTAATCATTCATATCGCTATTAATAGTGAGGAATACGCACATAAGGAATATAGGAAATGGCAAATGAATTAGTCGCAATTGACCAAGCAACGGCGCTGGATTTATTCACAACACCAGAAAAAGTAAATCAGATGCTAGCTCACATTAAAACACTCGCTGAGGAAGAACGAAAAGAACTCGACGGTGATTTATCTGTGGTTAAAAACCGCAAGGCATTCGCGTCACTGGCATACAAAGTTACTCAAACAAAAACAGCGATTGATAAGGCTGGCAAGCTGGTTGTTGATGACCTGAAAGAGTTACCTAAGAAAGTAGATGCTGCACGTAAATTATTCCGTGATGAACTTGACTCGCTGAGTAATAACATTCGCCAACCAGTAACTGATTGGGAAATTGCTGACGAAGCAAGAAAGGCAGCTGAAGAGTTAGCTAGAAAAATGCCTGAAATGCATGGAGAAGCTTTGCAAATGAACGAACTTCATGACCTTAAAATCGAAAAAGCAAAACGCGAACAGTTTGAGCGCGACGAAGAGCTAAAGCGACAGGCAGCAGAGCAAGCAAGATTAGCAGCCGAACAAAAAGCACAGCAAGAAATCGAAGCGGCAGCACGGCGCGAACGTGAAGCAAAAGAAGCCGCCGAACGCGCTGAGCGTGAAAAGCAGGAAGCCATTCAACGCGCAGAGCGCGAGAAACAATTAGCTATCGAAGCTGAGCGCAAGAAAGCTCTTGAGGCAGAACAGGCGCGATTAGCAGAAGAAGAACGTAAGCGTCAGGAAGATGCTAAACGTCAAGAAGATAAAGAGCATCGCCGAGTGTTTAACCAAGAAGCATTGAAAGCATTAGTCAGTAGCGGATTTGATGAAAAACTAGCGACTGAATTTATTAAGCTAGTTGCAAGTAACCAAATCCCCCACATGACAATGAATTACTAATACCCACCGCACCAACACCAGAACCTAAATAACAATCGCTATCAATCGATAAGTGAGGGATTTCTTATGCCAAAAATTAACGAATTAAAACGTCAGGAACTCAGCTATCGACTGAATAGCGAGAGCTTCAAGGATGAAGTTAAAAACAAAATTAAGTGGGATTGGATAGCTGTTGTTGTCGCTCTACTTGCCTTCATAACACTGATACCGAGGTGGATATGACGTTGCACATAAATACAAAAGGTTATTACCCGTCAATAACGTTTGATAAAGACTTCAGGTTATCAATTGAAAACCATGAAGTGCAAAAAATAGAGGGAGATACGGACGTTCTCTTTACTGCAATGGAAGCACCGATTGAGGAGATAGTGGATTTCCTCTTAAAGCACGAATGGACTGATGCGCTTATGGAGGAGTACATCACCAGAGGGAAAGGAAGCCTAATATTTTCGGCAGTGGCCAAGTTAAGTAAGGACGCAGCATGAAACAGATTTTAGATATGTGCTGTGGCAGTCGCATGTTTTGGTTTGACAGGCAAGACAACAGAGTAATTTACAGTGATATAAGGGTAGAAGAACACATTCTATGTGATGGCAGGAAGCTAAACATAACACCAGATATTATCGCTGATTTTAAAAACCTACCCTTCCCTGATAACTCATTCCATCAAGTTGTATTCGACCCACCTCACTTAATTCGCGCTGGGCACAATGGTTGGATGTTTAAAAAGTACGGGCGATTAAATAAAGAATCGTGGAAAGAGGATTTAGCGAAAGGATTTAGTGAAGCATTTCGAGTGCTGCGGACAAACGGAACACTGGCTTTCAAGTGGAACGAAACCCAAATTCCAACAAAGCAAGTATTAGCCCTTACTGACTATAAACCAACGATAGTTCAGCGCGTCGGCAAGAACGACAAAACTCACTGGATATTATTCATTAAGGACGCAGCATGAGAATTTCAGAGTATGAAAATTTCGTCACTATTCCAGACCGTGAGCACATAGCAAATCAGGATGATGAGCTAACTAATGAAATGGCTCAGCGGTTTTATGATGCCCTTCCCTCATCGGTCATACGGAAAATGACCACTCAAGAATCAGATGAGGCATGGAACGCTTTTTTTGAGGCTGCAAAAAGCGAAAGGAGGATGTTTTGAGCACATCAATAATAGAGTTTGTAAAACAGCAAGAGCAATTATTTTGCAGTGCAGTTACAGACCAATCAATAACATGGGCTAAGGAAAGTCAATTCGCCATTCAGGCATTTCAGAGAAATAACGAACTAGCATCTGTAGCCATGAGTAATCCATCAAGCGCGCAGAATGCAATTATCAATGTCGCAGCTATTGGAATCACATTAAATCCAGCAAGTAAACTGGCTTATCTAGTGCCAAGGAAAGGCGTTGTTTGTTTGGATATCAGTTACATGGGACTTTTACATCTGGCCCAAGCAACGAAAGCAATTGAATGGGGGCAATGCAAGCTAGTTCATGAAAATGATACTTACGAATCTAACGGATTAGATACGCCGCCAACACATAAATACAACGCATTCGGCGATAGAGGCGCGATTGTTGGTGGTTATTGCACTGTAAAGACGGCCAGTGGTGATTATCTCACTGAAGAAATGAGCTTAGCTGAAATAAAAACTGTGCAAGCTGCGAGCAAATCAGCTAATGGGCCATGGAAAACTTGGTGGGATGAAATGGCGCGTAAAACAATAGTTAAGCGCGCTAGTAAATACTGGCCTCGTAGAGAACGACTAGACCAAGCCATTGACTACGTTAACACCGAAGCTGGCGAAGGTATCGACTTTAAAAGCGAACAATCACAGCCTCGTGATGTAACGCCAGCCAGCGAGCAACAGATGGACGATATCACCGCATTGATGATGAAAGTAGATGGCGAATGGAGCGATACGTTTATGGAATTCATCAGCAAGAAATTCAATCGTCCAATTACCCACCCTGAGCAAATAACTGTGTTTGAAGCGAACGTAATCATCGACATGCTAAGGAAAAAGGCTGAAGGAAAATGATTAGCAATGACATCATTCTAAGCAAAACAGGCATCGATTTAACCAAAGTAGAGCAAGGAAGCGAAGAGTGGTTGTCAATCAGGTTAGGTGTTGTGACTGCCTCTGAGGCATGGAAAGTCATCTCCAAACCAAGGTCAGGTACTAAATGGTCAGACACAAAGAAAACATATTTAAACACCCTTATTGGTGAAGTTTGCACGGGAGTTTACAAGGAAATATCAGCAAGGACGCTTGAATGGGGTAAAACCTACGAATTAGAAGCAAGGATGACATTCGAGTTTTATACCGGGTTAACGGCAAAGGAAGTGCCAATAATATTCAAAGACGAGCAATTACGGATAGCTTGCTCACCAGACGGCATTTGCAGTGATGGCTCAGGATTAGAGCTTAAATGCCCGAATAACACGGACGTATTTATCGACTTAGCATTGAACGGAATAGATGCAATGAAAAAGGAATATGTGGCTCAAGTTCAATATTCCATGTGGGTTACAGGTAAGGACATCTGGCACTTTGCAAATTTTGACCCGCGAATGCCAGCAGGGAAAGAAATCGCATATTTCCCTGTCGAGCGAGACGAAAACATGATGAAAGAATTCGACGAATTAGTGCCCGAGTTCATTGAAGTAATGGATCAGGGTTTAAATAAATTAGGTATTCAATTTGGCAATCAGTGGGGTAAGCCATGCTAAACGAAGTAAATATTATTGGTCATCTTGGTAACGACCCTGAAATTCGATACCAACCTAGCGGTGATGCTATCGCAACTATGTCTATCGGATGCTCTGAGCGTTGGAAAGACAAAAAAACGGGCGAGCAAAAAGAAAAAACTGAATGGATACGTGTTGTTGTGTTCGGAAAACTAGCCGAGAACGTTGGTGAGTATCTTAAAAAAGGCTCTCTAGTTTTTGTAAAAGGAAAATTCAGAACTAGAAAATGGCAAGACCAATCAGGACAAGATAGGTATTCAACTGAGGTAACTGTAGGAATGGACGGTATTGTGAAGTTTCTAGACAAGAAACCTCAATCACAGTCTACGCAACAACAGGGTGGATGGGGACAGCCACAGCAACCGGCCCAACAAAATAATGAGCCTCCGATGGACTTCCCAGATGATATCCCATTCGCTCCTATCGGACTCCCCTACCCACGCCACGCTATTTATGTGATTTAACCAAAGGATATATTTGCAAGGATGCAAACAGGAGATAGATATGAAAAATAAAACTCAGCATGTATGTGATTACCAAGGCTATGACTTTGGCGCTCATTATCTTGATAGTCAGTGTATTGATGGCTATTTGTGGGATATGGACGCTTGTGACGGTAGCGGTAATTTATACGAACCAATGGAAACTATTCCATGCCCAAAATGTAACTCAGATGCATGGTTAGAAAATTACCGTTGGCTGTTTATCAATGATGGCGCTAATCATGGCTGTACAGGTTTGCCATTCAATAAAATTGGACGCCTGTATATTAACGAAGAAATTAGAGCCAAGCCCGGGGCAGTTAAGAAAATATACCGCTGGCTGAAGCGTGGCTATTACTACGGATTAAAGAGCCGTCACTAAATCGCAGGGATGCAATGAAGAGGAATGAATATGAAAGAGCGAGGGGTGATTCTCAATGCTGAAATGGTGCGCGCTGTCCTTGATGGTCGTAAAACCCAAATTCGTCACATAGTTAAAGGTGCAACAAACAAACATATTTTCCATGGATGGGTAGTATCAAGCATACACTCAAAAGATGAAGGTAGAGCTTGTTGGTCTAATAACGCTCTGTCTATGCGTGGAAACCCCATTCGATTGCATTGTCCACTTGGTAAAATTGGCGATCGCCTTTGGGTTCGTGAAACATTTTGTATTGTACATGACGAACAGTTTGGCGAAGAAAATTGGATTGATTACAGGGCAACACCTAAGTACTCAGACAAAAAACCCGCTGGATGGGATGTTGAACCAAATGATCCCGAAGCATTGAATTGGGCGCCATCAACACATATGCCGCGCTGGGCTTCACGTATAACGTTAGAAATTACTGATATTCGAGTGGAGCATCTGCAAGATATAAGTGATCAGGATGTATTAGCCGAGGGGGTTATCACTGGTCGTTATGGAAATGATGGTAATTGGCGGGAAGGATTTTATCTGCCAAACAGCAATCAACCACATCAAACAGCAAAAGCAGCATTCTGCGCCTTATGGCAATCAATGTATGGCGTAGATAGTTTTTATAAAAATCCGTGGGTGTGGGTCATTGAGTTTAAAAAGGTGGAGTGATGGATAAATCAAGGCAGCAATTTGAAGAGTGGCGCAGTAAGAATAAATCATCAACGATAAATTTATTCGATGTATGGCAAGCATCACGCGAGAGTTTGGAGGTTGAATTGCCCGAGCCATTTATTGCAAATGAAACTTGGTGCTATGACGAAGATTTAGTTAATCAGGCATTAATAAGCAACGGAGTGAAAATAAAAAATGAATAATGAAATATTAGAATATGCAAAAGAATTAAAAAAACGTAGTGAGTCATTAATTAAAGCTGAACTTGAGAATGAGGAGTTTACTTTTAGGTTGAATGATTGGGATAAATTAATTCACCCTAAAATGTTAATTCAATTATGTAATGAGATTGAGCGAATTAACAACTTACAGCCTGTTGTTTATGCATCAGAAAAAGATATTTCAGATTTAAAAATATTCACTTATTTGTTTGCTGAGAGGCAAAGTTCAGAATCAGTTAATATACCACTCTACCGCCTAGATAAATAACCATGCAAATAATCGGATATGTATTACTCATACTAATGCAGGGTTCTGCTGTGCCTGTATCTGAGCAAATATACACACAGCAAGAATGCGAGAGCCGAGCTATGCAGATAATGCAGGTGCGGGATGTTGAGATTAAATGTGGTGAGGTGTGGAATGAAAATTAAATTATTAAATGATGGCGGTTATAGCGGTCATGAAGGATTCGCTTTTACTAAAAAGTTCCCCATTACCGCTAATCTATTGAGAATAGATGGAGGGATAAGTGATGGCCTTGCATACGTATCTGGTGAGGAGATGATTAACATTGGATGCGTATGTGATCGCGAAGAGGTTTTTAATTCGCCATTTTCTTTTTATATAGGTTACGAGTGCGAGATTATCAATGAATAAATACACCAAACTCTCTGACTTCGAGATTAATAAAAAGGTATTCATCCTTAACTGCAAAGATGACTGTATTCAGTATAAAGATATCAAGCAGCGAACTGGAAGTTTAAAGTTATTTAAGCGCCAACTAAAAGCCAATATTAAATATGATAATGAAGAAACATGGGAAGAAACAGAATGGATTGATTTCTTTGGTCAAGCTATGGCAATGAGCCTAGTAGAGACAAATAAAATTGCCATTAGCTATGTAGATGAAATTTGGCAATGTGGCTCTGGTTGGAATGTGGCAGAAGATAAAAAATTAACTCGTGCGATATGCCTAGCATATTTATTAATGAAGGATGCGGAGAATAGCAATGGAAATTAAATTAGGTAAATATGTAATAACATCTGACAAGTATCAATTCATTCTTAATGAAATTAAAACGATAAAAGAAGGTGAAAACGCAGGCAAAGAAACAATGGTTACTGTTAGTTATCATCCAAGAATGGAAATGCTAATAAAAAAACTGTTTATGCTTGAAGTTAAATCTGATGACATTAAATCGCTGCAAGATATGAATGACAAAATAAACCAACTCAGAACTAGCCTATCAAGTCAAATATCGGAATTAATTAAATAGCATAGGTGGCCTATGACACCACAGGAGCATGAAAACGGATTGCGAGCAGTGGCAAGGAAATACCTCAAAGAACTGAAGAAATACGACAAAGTAACCAACGAAATATCAACCAAAACTCTACTCAAACACCTTCCAGAATTCACTAAATATTTACCACCCGATAAGAAATTAAAGTACACACCTAACATGTGGCTCAATCACTACGTCATGACGATAGATAAGGAGATTAATAGTGGATGACTCTCTTTATACAATAAAAGAATACGCATCGATGATCCGACTGTCATCTTCAACGATATACCGCAACCCTGCAAGATATTACATGTTCAGGGTCGGTAGTTCATGGAGAGCAAACAAGGAAAGCCTGAAAAAGTTTGAACAGGCGCAGTTTAACGACAATAATGTCTATCGGCTGGCTGTAGTCGGTAGTGGGAGAAAAACATGCCGATCTACAAAAGAGGTAAAAAATACTGGGTTGACGTTGCAGCACCAAGCGGAGAAAGAATTCGCAAATCTGCTGGCACGGAGGACAAAGTCAAAGCCCAAGAATATCATGACAAACTGAAGCACGAACTCTGGCAGATGGAAAAGCTAGATAAAATGCCAGATAAGTCATTTGAAGAAATGATGTTACTAACAATGAAGGATGCTGAGGGGCAATCATGTTATGACACTAAGTTAGCATATGCAGAGTATTTTCAATCGATATTTAAAGGACGAAAAGTATCAACAATAACAAATGATGAGATAGCTGATTCCCTGCCAATTTTTAGCCCAATGACAAGGAAAAAGCTATCTAATGCAACAAAAAATAGATATCGCTCATTCATTATGCGTGCATTTTCACTAGCTCACAAGATGGGATGGCTGGTTCGGTCAACATACATCCCACGAATGAAAGAGCCTACTGTCAGGGTTCGATGGTTAGAGAAGTGGGAAGCCGAGCTACTCCTATCAAACATTAAAGTTAAGTGGATGCGGGATTTTGTTTCCATGGCGATTTTAACGGGCATGAGAAAGAGCGAAATATTATCGCTTAAGTGGAAAAGTGTTGATCTGGCTAGAAGAGTTGCTCACGTCACAGCGGATAATGCAAAGTCAGGGCGTGCCAGACCAGTGCCGCTAAATGATGTGGCCATTGAAATTCTAAATGGAATTGAAAAAGATGGTGACTATGTTTTTTCAAACGACGGAAAGCGAAGAAGTTGTCACTATCGTGAATGCTACTATCAAGCTTTAGCTGATTCTGGCATAACCGATTTCACTTTTCACGACCTCAGACATACATGGGCAAGTTGGCACGCACAAAGTGGAACTCCACTCATGGTACTTAAAGAAATGGGAGGATGGGAGACATTAGAAATGGTTCAGAAATATGCACACTTTAGCGGGCAACATTTAACCAAATATAGTGAGCATGTCACAATCTCGACACAGTCGAAGAATGAAGCCAGTCAAAAGCCACATCTAACACTTTTAACTGGCTGATGTACAACGATTAATTTCACACATCCAAAATTCCAAATCACTTCAACTTTAGATTATGAATCTGAGGCTGCGATCATGGCAAATATGCCTTTAATTTCTAAAGGGAGAACAGTCATCAGTATCGCCCATCGCTTAAACACAATTAAACATGCTGATAGAATTTGTGTGATCTGCCATGGGGAGGTTACTGAAATAGGTACACATACAGACTTACTTCAATCAAACGGGCTTTATGCCAACTTGTGGCAACAACAAACACAATAAGTGTTCAAAAAAGCACCACCCACATAGCAAGGGGTGCTTTTTTCTTAAAACCGCGCTTTTTTTCGCCAATCAAACCTATTCCCTCGCCTTGCAGCTATAGCACTAGGGGATTAGCTAGGGTATCATGGCGCGCTGAATTATTGGCACACCCTTTTAGCAGTTATAGACATGGCAAAAGAACAAACTGATCGTACTACTCTGGATTTGTTCGCTGAGGAACGAAGGCCTGGGCGACCTAAGACAAGCCCACTATCACGGGATGAACAATTAAGGATCAACAAACGCAATCAATTAAAACGCGATAAAGTGAATGGATTGCGCCGAGTTGAACTTAAACTAAACGAAGAAGCTGTTGCTGTACTGAATCAGTTAGCTGAAGAAAAAAATATAAGCCGTAGTGAATTAATAGAAGAAATTTTGATGTCACAACTTCAACAAGTTGATGAGACAATACTCAAGTAACGCTATCTTAGTAAATCACACAAATTTGACAGACTTATAAAAGTTTTTTCGCCAGAATAAGGCATAAAATTCTATTTATTTTCGTTCTAAATGAGTTCTAGAAGTTGAGACACTCCTTCTTTCTCTCTTAGAAAAACAAGAGGTTAATCAGTTTATGGCAGTCATCGGTATTTTCTTCGGAAGTGATACAGGTAACACAGAAAATATTGCCAAAATGATCCAAGAAAGATTAGGCAAAGACGTAGCAGAAGTTCATGACATTGCAAAGTGCAGCAAAGAAGACATTGAAGCTTTTGACATTCTACTTCTTGGTATTCCAACTTGGTACTACGGCGAAGCACAATGTGATTGGGATGACTTTTTCCCAACATTAGAAGAAATTGATTTTGAAGGTAAACTCGTCGCTCTCTTTGGCTGTGGAGACCAAGAAGACTATGCAGAATACTTCTGTGATGCGATGGGGACTATTCGCGATATCATCGAACCAAGAGGTGCGGTGATTGTTGGGCACTGGCCAACCGAAGGCTACCACTTCGAAGTTTCAAAAGGTATGGCAGATGACAACCACTTTATCGGATTAGCGATTGATGAAGATCGCCAACCGGAGTTAACAGATGAACGAGTGGATGCATGGGTCAAACAAATCTCTGAAGAGATGTCATTAGCTGAAATTCTTGGCTAGTCGATTAAAAACAAGTGTTACGCTTAGGCCGAATTCCTTTCCGCTCAAAATGCACCATCGCGGAACGTCATTCGGTCTAAAATAATCGATTAAATATCCTAATTGGATAGACTTATAAGAGATTATCAAAATAATGAGACAATGCATGGTTTCTATTTTTATTTTCCATGCCTATAATTGTAAATCAGTTTAGAAGACAACTGGATTTATGTTAAAAATGTCTCATTATTGTTAAATTTATGATTTAAGATACAGGACAAACCCGCATGACAGACAACAATAAAGCATTGAAAAATGCTGGACTCAAAGTCACTCTTCCAAGACTTAAGATTTTGGAAGTACTTCAGGAGCCTGAGTGCCACCACGTCAGTGCGGAAGATCTCTATAAAAAGCTGATTGATATGGGCGAAGAGATCGGGCTAGCGACTGTATACCGTGTATTGAACCAGTTTGATGATGCAGGTATCGTTACGCGCCATAATTTCGAGGGTGGAAAATCCGTATTCGAATTAACTCAGCAGCATCACCATGACCACTTAATTTGCTTAGATTGTGGTAAAGTGATTGAGTTTACTGATGAATCGATTGAAACTCGCCAAAAAAATATCGCCGCACGTCACGGTATTAAGCTGTCTAACCACAGTTTGTACTTATATGGCCACTGCGCTGATGGTGATTGCCGCGATAACGCTGACGCACACGAAGCAAAAGAGTAATAAATTAATCACCATCATATTTTGATGGTGACCCATTCTTCAAAAGCCTGATAACCACCATTATCGGGCTTTTTTATTGTATCCATCCACCGATAAATTAAGCATTCTCAGTGAGAATATCCATAATTTCTTTCATTTACTTTATATTTATCACTAAAATATGTCGTTAAGGTGAAATATTGAAGTGTTCTATAATAAGTTGCAATTCACTTCAAATCCTTTATATTGTTTGACGGATGAACACACCTTCTCTATTTGAGAATATTTACAATGATATCATAGTGATGCATAACGTTATCTAAAATATACCTTGCATCTTTTTTTCATATCACTGTCATATAGTTTATCTAATTAACGTCTAAAATAAGTTCAGTATATTGCTATATAGTTTTACTTTTTTTAATTTAATAAACAATTTAAGTGTAATAAAAAAGTTAAATTACAACTATATGATGTAATTTGTATATTTTTAGCTAGACTTATTTGGATTGTTCTCGTACTTCGTAAGAGATTAACTGATGAAAAAAACATATCTTTTTATTAATACTAGTTTTTTCTTCTGGTTTCTTACTTTAATAGGATGGTTTTTTCGTCATACAGCCATCACCTTATTTTCATTTGTATTATCAATTCTGTTCTTGATCTTATACTTCAATCAAAAAAAGGTAAGTAAAATGTTCACCAAAAGACAAAACAAACAAACCCCTGAAGAAACCCCTACCATTCGTGAACCTGAAATTACTTCTAAGATAGAAGAACACGTTACGATATCAACGCCAACCCTTAGTGAAGAAAAATCGAATACGATAATTTCGAGGGATGTGATGTTTGAAGGTAATATTACCTCTAATGAGCAGGTCCACATTTATGGCAAAGTCGTTGGTAACATTACAGGAAAAGATAATACCGTTAAAGTTATGCTAAATGGCCAAGTGACGGGTAATATTATTTGTAAAGAGTTGATTATTAATGGTCGAGTTGAAGGTGAATGCACCTCTGAATCCATTAGCATTGAAAATAACGGCGAAGTCCATGGAACGATTCACTACAGCAGTTTATCGATTAAAAAAGGTGGCATCCTTTCTGGACAAGCTAAAGTCAAAAATAGTGTTACTCATACAGATAAAGTCACGCAATTAAAAGATAAAGTAAAACATGATGCACCTATCATCAATAATGAAGGTGATAAAGGAATTGCTTCGTTATAAAAATTTGTTTTTCTGCACTAGGATAATGACTAAATAATAAAAATAAGGTGAATGTAATCCACCTTATTTTTAATTTTCAAACTCGCAATATAAGTATATTTTCTTATTTTATTAGGCCATTTGAAACTACGTATATATGCTATGTGTGTTTTAGTCGGTTACCATCATATTTATTTCAATGGTAACCACTATTTATTTAATTCATTAAAAAACCGTAAATGGCATCATCACCATAAACTTAATATCTTTTTCATCTTGGAAGATATTTCCATAACCACCACCATAGCTAGGAATATCGGTATGGTTATCATATTTGGTAAAGTGTAATTTAAAGAGCGTATCTTTTGCTCGGCCAGTTTGAACGGTATATAGAATATCAAAGTTCCATGCACTTTCTTTTAAACGCACATCTTGGGCATATTGGGTATTTGTGCTTGGCTTTGCATCCCAACCATAAATATAGGATGTACCCACTTTCCAGCCTGCGAGATCCCAATTTTTAAGGTCGTACATCACACCTGCATATAATGCTTTTTCATTGTTGGCGTTCCAGTCTGAACGACCATCCCACCAAATATCCATACGCCCATTGGATGTCGCCCAGCCCGGCGTCATACGTTGCAAGAAGTAGCCTTGATTACCTTCCGCTTTAACATAGGTTCCCTCAACTTTAAAATCAAACTGTTCATAGGTATAGCCTAATGTCATCGCTTGCAACCATGCTAAGCCATCATAAACGTCATTGACACCGCCATCAGAAACTTTATCTTTAGAACCATAAAATTGATATGAGAGACGCAAATCGCGTTCAGCAACAGGCACAGCATACGAAATTTTAGCAAAATACTGATCCATATAGTCTTTTGCTTGACCATAAGCCCCTTCTAGCACTAAGTTATTTTTAAAATCATATTTAAACCCAATGGAATGCAAATAGCTGATCCCAGTTTTGCCATCGGCTTCACGGAAATCATACATTGAGCGATACCATGGTGCTTTATAACGGTCTGTCCACATATAGGACATGCTTAACTCACCATTTTGCTCAAAATCAAATACACCACCGACTTCCAAACCACGATAAGTCCCCGGCATGTAACTCCAGTGTGAAGCTAATAACGTTTGTCCCGTAGGCTGAATATAGCCCCCTCTCCCCCAGAAAGGACCATATTTTAGTTTCGCCGCCGCTTTATAAAACGTTACACCACTACGGTCGCCAGTCCATTTTTCATCCCAACGTGATTTGGCGTCACTAAAACCAATTTCATTGGGTGCAGCAGGGCCACTGTTTGATAATTCAATAGCGGTAAAACCCGCTAAATCCAAACCGATAACATCTTGAAAATAGCCAGATGAAAAGTCTAGGCTGGCATTGAATGTTGAGTGTTTAAGATTATCTGCATACTTTTTATATTTATCGCTATTTGGGTCTAAATCCTTACGAGAACGATCCCTTTGCCAGTAATAAAGTCCACCTGTGAGTTTTGAATCTTCAAGGAATTGTTCTGCGTGAGTCATTGGCTGATACGCGATAGGCAGCATCGCGATGGCGATTTTTAAGACGAGCAACTTCCTGCCAGTATTGACATGTTTATTAACCATTCTTGTATTCCTCTAATATTTTTTATGTTTTATTTTTTCGGCCGAAATACGATTTAACTTTCCATTTAAATCTAAATATTCACAATAACTTATGTTATTTGTGATGTGATTAGCCTATTTTTTGCGACGCGAATTATCAACACAGATACTGGCTTTGTTGCCAAAATATGATCGACGACACATTAATTTTAATTAACCGTCATTATCACACATGATGTTTTTTCACAGGGTGAGATTCAACCAATTGATTTAATAAAGAAATAAAAGAGGCCTTACGATTCATTTGAATTAGATTAAAACAAATAAATTGCTAATTAGTGATTTAAATTTTCCAATAATGCCGTAATTTTGCGTAGCCTATCACCACATTGACATTAAATATTGAGTTTGCCCCAAAAATTCGCCTCAATTTTACGAACATGCTTCAATTTACTGAAAAATATTTTCATTTCTTGTTTATGGTGAATTACCATAAAATTAACGGGAGACAGAAAACTGCCTCCCGCTACATTAACGACTAAAACACATTCAGTTTAATATTTCTCAAACATTGCCTGAATTTTCTGCGGATCTTTCGTTTCAGTTAACGCTAACTGTAATAACACGCGAGCTTTTTGCGGATTTAATCTTTCCGATGCCACAAAACCATATAAATTATCATCAACCTCGGCATTACGAGTGGTATAGCCTGTTGGAACGCGACTTGCACGTACCACAACCACATCCTCTTTTGCTGCCTTCGCTAATACATCAAATACCGTTTTATACATGTTGCCGTTACCAACTCCCGCACTGACAATCCCCTCTACGCCTTCCTCTCTCAATGCTTTAACAGGAGCAGCGGATGCATTGGCATAGTTATAAACGATACCCACCGCGGGTAATTTCTCTAACTTACTCACATCGAATGCAGCTTTGTCACCACGTGGCTGAGGGGCTTGGAAATAGGTCACTTTGCCATCGTGAATAAAGCCCTCAGCACCTGCGTTAACCGCATCAAATGCCTGTACTTCTGTTGTGCTCATTTTCATCACATTACGGCCTTGAACCACTTTATCGTTCATCGCCATGAGTACGCCACGGTCACCTGCTGATTTATCCGTTGCAAGTACCACTGCGTTATACAAATTTAGCGGGCCATCCGCGCCCAGTGCAGTTGATGGGCGCATCGCCCCGACTAACACAATAGGTTTCTTACAATAGGTTGTTAAATCAAGGAAAAAGGCCGTTTCTTCTAGCGTATCTGTTCCGTGAGTGATCACAAATCCGTCAGTTTTATCGCAGTCCTGATTTATTTTTTTCGCCAACGTCAACCAAACTTGGTCATTCATATCTTGCGAGCCGATATTCACCAACTGCTCACCACTTAAATTGGCGATTTTCTTGGTTTCTGGCACTGCATTAATTAACGCATCAATACCCACTTTACCCGCTTGATAGCTAGAAGACGTTGCTGAATCCCCGCCCCCAGCAATGGTTCCCCCCGTTGCCAATACCGTAATATTCGGCTGAGCGATAGCAGATACGGCAAACAGTGAAACCAGTGTCGCGAGCAGCGCTTTATTTCTGTTTTTCATCCTATTTTCCTTTCATTAATAAACTTCAGTTATTATGTGGAATTATGCTGAATTTATTGTGATCTATATAATTATTTTAGGATAAATAATGAGTTTTAAGATGATTTATCTATGAATGAATAAAAAGCGTGAGGTTGAGACAAAAATCCGTATGATAGCCCGTTTGACACACTCTATTCACAAGTGACTGACAATGAGCCAAACATTTATCCCCGGCAAAGACGCCGCTCTTGAAGACTCCATTGATGCATTCCAAACCAAATTACAAAAATTGGGGTTTGATATTGAAGAAGCGTCATGGTTAAACCCTGTACCAAACGTTTGGTCAGTACATATTCGCGATAAAGAGTGCCCTCTTTGTTTTACCAATGGTAAAGGTGCGAGCAAGAAAGCCGCGTTAGCCTCTGCCCTTGGAGAGTATTTCGAACGTTTATCGACTAACTACTTCTTTGCTGATTTCTACTTGGGTAAATCCATCTCTGAAGGTGACTTTGTCCACTATCCAAATGAAAAATGGTTCCCACTCACAGAAGATGACAGCCTGCCTGAAGGCTTGTTAGACAGTCGTTTGATTAAGTTCTATGACCCTGATGAGGCATTGGCTGCAAGCCAGCTCATTGACCTGCAATCCGGCAATGAAGAACGCGGCATTTGTGCCCTGCCATTTACACGCCAGTCTGATGACAAAACCGTCTATATTCCTATGAATATTGTTGGGAACTTATACGTTTCTAACGGTATGTCCGCAGGTAACACCGCAAACGAAGCGCGTGTACAAGGGCTTTCTGAAGTATTTGAACGCTTTGTGAAAAACAAAATTATCGCGGAAAGCATCAGCTTACCGGCGATCCCAGCAGATGTGATGGCGCGTTACCCAAGCGTAGTGGAAGCGATTGATACCCTTGAAAAAGAAGGCTTCCCAATTTTCTGCTACGACGCGTCATTAGGTGGAAAATACCCTGTCATTTGCGTGGTGCTATTTAATCCGCAAAATGGCACTTGCTTCGCGTCATTCGGCGCACACCCTGACTTTGGTGTTGCCCTTGAGCGTACCGTCACTGAATTATTGCAAGGGCGCGGCTTAAAAGACTTAGACGTCTTTAATGCACCGACTTTTGATGATGAAGAAGTCGCTGAACACACTAACCTTGAAACTCACTTTATTGATTCAAGCGGTTTAATCAGCTGGGATCTGTTCAAAGATGATGCGGATTATGAATTTGCTGATTGGAGCTTCAAAGGCACGACACAGGAAGAATTTACAACGCTTATCCGTATTTTCAATACCTTAGATGCCGAAGTTTACATCGCGGATTATAACCATTTAGGCGTGTACGCATGTCGCATTTTAGTACCGGGCATGTCAGATATCTACCCTGTTGAAGATTTGCATATTGCGAACAACGCAATGGGCGCCTACTTGCGTGATACCATCATCGGTTTACCGGATAGCCAATGGGAAAAACAAGACTACCTTGCCCTGATTGAGCAATTGGACGATGACGGTTTAGACGATTTTACCCGTGTACGTGAGCTGCTTGGCTTAGCTGTTGGCAAAGACAATGGTTGGAGCAACCTGCGCATCGGCGAGCTAAAATCGATGTTAGCCCTTGCAGGTGGTGACCTCGAGCAAGCCCTTGCATGGGTTGAGTGGACGCAAGACTTTAACAGTTCAGTGTTCACCCCTGAACGTGCAAATTACTACCGCTGCTTGCAAACATTGCTGCTATTATCGCAAGAAGAAGAAAGAAACCCTGCGCAATACTACAATGCGTTTGTCCGTATGTATGGGCAAGAAGCTGTCGATGCAGCTTCCGCCGCTGTTGCGGGTGAGTCTTGCTTCTATGGTCTGTGGTCAATCGATGACGAGCTAAAAGCGCTACCGGCTCACCAAGCGCTGCTTGCAGCTTATGAGAAACTGCAAAAAGCCAAACGTGCTAACGGGTAATTGAGCCCATATGTTGACGGGAAGCCTTTCCCGTCAACATTTACCGCGTTATCTATTTATACACATCATAAATCTAGGGAACGTTTCCACAATAAGAAATCAAATTGCTCTAAACGATCCGCTTTCACTTGGTAATCACCACTTGCCGTTTCAATCACCCGTTCAAAAAGCCCCTGACTGATTGTCGGTAGAGGTACACCATCAATAATTGGCCCACAATCATAATCAATCATGTCAGATAGACGTTCCGCTATCGCACTGTTAGTGGAGATTTTTAACACAGGTACAATTGGGTTACCCGTTGGTGTACCTAGCCCCGTCGAAAAAATAACCACATTGCAACCTGCGGCAACAAGGCCTGTTACTGCATCCACATCATTCCCCGGCGTACAAACTAGTGACAACCCGCTCTCTGGCATGGCTTCTGCATAATCACACACTGCACTTATGGGTGAAGTACCGCCTTTTTTAGCCGCACCGGTGGATTTTATTGCATCGGTAATTAAGCCATCTGCAATATTGCCGGGGCTTGGGTTATCTGCAATGGTGGTATTAAAGAAATTTGCCGTTTTTTCATAGCGCTCCATCAATTCGAGAAATTTCTTTTTATCATCGAAAGATACGCAACGTTTCACCATATCCCCTTCTGCACCACATAATTCAGGGAATTCTGCCAAGCCAGATGCGCCACCTAACGTGACCAACCAATCAGAAACGAGCCCCATCGCAGGGTTACCAGAAATGCCTGAAAAACCATCAGATGCCCCGCATTTCACCCCCAGTTTGAGATGGGATAACGGTACATCGACCCTCGAGTGTGGCTTGACCGCTTTCATGCACTCATAGGTTTGTCTGAGTGCAGTTTGCATCATTTCCTCTTCGCTATTCCACTCTTGCTGGCGAAAATAGAGTGCTGGTTTATCAAAATTTGGGTTACGGGCTGCCAGTGACTCTTTAAACATTTTACGCTGCGCTTTTTCACACCCTAAACTAAATACCGTAATACCAATCACATTGGGGTGATCTGCATAAGCCGCCAGTACATCACACATGGTTTTACTGTCCGATGTCGCACCACCGCAGCCACTGGTGACCGTAATACATCGAACCCCTTCAATGTGCGGAAATAGCTTTGGTTTTGCTGTCGGTGCTTGTGTTCCTGCGGTTAAGTCTAATGCAAAACTTTTCAAGCTGTTATTGGTGTAGCCTAACGCATCATTCAAAGCATCGGTTAACTTCGTCACATTGCGGTTTTCGCAAAATACTAACGGAAAAATTAACCAGTAATTCGCTGTGCCTACACGCCCATCATCCCGTACATACCCTTGGAAAGTACGGTTCTCATAAGCAGAAACATCGGGAGCTTTCCATTCGTATGGTGAATCATTTTCTAAGGAAACAGGGGCTGCATAGTGGCGAATATTGTTTACCGTGATGGCTTCGCCTTTAGCGATTGACTGAGTCGCTTTACCCACTGCCGTGCCATACATGGATACCACACCATCGACGGGTACCGCTTCTAATGCAAATTTGTGTTTGGCCTTCACATCGGTCACTAAGGCAATTTCGTCATTCCCCCAGTGGTAAACTTCCCCAGCCTGTAAGTCTTTCAAGGCAACAATCAGGTTGTCGCTTTCATCAATTCGTAAAATCTTTTGCATGTCACACCTTCCAATTGTTGTCTTTAATTTGACGACAAAACTCTATGGTCATTTTTATGGGAATTCTTTTTGAGTAACGCAATTAACACAGCACAACCCACGGTTATTACAGACAATGTCATGATCCCCGCCGTGTTGCTGTTCATCATTTTATCCACTTCAACACGGATGATAGGCGCAAGGAATGAGCAAAATGCCCCCATTGTGGTACAAAAACCGATCCCCGCGGCTAATGCAGGGCCACTGAGTAATTGAGGTGGGAACGTCCAGAAAACAGGTTGAACCGATAAAAAACCCACTGCGCTTAAGCACAACGCCGCAATGGCAAAAACAGGGCTGGCAAATGCCGATAGTGCTAAGCCCACTGCCGCAGCTAACATGCACAGGACAGAGATTTCAACACGACGAGTTGGATGGCGATCAGCAAAACGCGGGATATAGTAGACACCAAAAGCGGAACAAGCCCACGGAATAGCAGCCACCAGCGACTGTTTGAACCCTAAACTTGCCCCCATTAACGAGGCCACTTGGGAAGGCAAAAAGAACATCAAACCATACACAGATATTTGGATGGTGCCGTAAATCAGTGCAAGGTGCCACACTTTGGTATTTTTAAGTGCCGAAAGGACTGAGGTGGTTTCTGTTTTTGCATTTTCTTTCGCAAGCTGTTCTGTTAGCGCTTTTTTCTCTTCATCAGTTAAAAAACGCGCTTTTTCAGGGCTATCGTCCAGATAAAAGAAGGCAAAAATACCAATAACAACCGCAGGTAAACCTTCGATAACAAACATCCAGAACCAGCCCGGACGGCCTAGCCAGCCATGTAACTCTAATAATGCACCAGAAAGTGGAGAGCCCAACGTCAATGCGAGAGGCACGCCTAAAACAAAAATGCCAATCACCGAACCACGGACGTTATTCGGGAAATAAATTGACGCTAATAATAAAATTCCCGGATAGAAACCCGCTTCCCCTAGCCCCAATAAGAAGCGCAAAATAATAAATTGCGTTTCATTAGTGACAAAGCCTGTCATCGCAGACAGCACGCCCCAGATGATGGTAGTGATACTCAACCATTTTTGAGCACCGATTTTGTTTAAAATTAGGTTTGCGGGGATACCAAATAATGCATAAGCCGCAAAGAAAATCCCTGCCCCAAACGCAAATGCAGAGTCCGATAACCCGATATCTAACTGCATGGCATCTTTGGCAAAGCCAACATTCACTCGGTCAATAAATGCAACAAAATACAAAATAAACATCAGGGGTACTAAACGTTTCCACGACTTTTTAATCGCGGAGTTTAAAACAGGATTGTTATAAGCTTGTGTTGTCGCCATGATATTTTTCCCTGTCGGTAAGATGTTCTATTGTGTTGTTATAGGAAAGATCAGAGCGGTAAATCAGCCAGTGCTAATAATTGCTGAAGTTGCTCTGTCTGTACACTGCTCAATCCAATAAAGGGTGAGGTACAACGGTCTGAATTAATTACCCCTTTCAATTGCAACGCTTTTTTAAAGGTTGGAATAAACGGAGAATTCACGCCGTAAATGGCCATCAGTTGGTCAACACGTTGTTGATGTTTAGCAACGAGCGCTAAATCGCCTTTTGCAAAGGCTTGCATCCATGAAGAAAAAAACTGTGGAATAATATTTGAAAGCCCACCAATACAACCACTTCCACCCGATAACACTACATGGGCAAAGTTGTTGTCGTAACCTGCGTAGACTTCAAAGTGAGGAATACGGGATTTCACCACATCAATGACTTGCGCCGTATGATTGGTATCGGGAATGGTATCTTTTAAACCAATAATATGAGGGTACTTGTCTGCTAAGCGTAAACACACCTCAGGAGATACGGAATACCCTGTACGCTCAGGGAAGTTATAAATAAAGATTTTTGCTGAGGTTTTTTCCGCAATGGTACTGTAAAAGCGAAATACACCCTCGTCATCCAACGGGAAATAATATGGGCTAATAATCATCACCCCATCAACCCCTTGCTCGTTCGCATAATTGGCTAGTTCAATCGATTCATTGACATCCAACCGGCTCGCCCCTGCATAGACCTTCATATCCCCTTTAGGGTAATGACCACAAAGGTCAATCAAGGTCTTCGAACTGTCCATGTCCAACGCAAAAAATTCCCCTGTACTGCCCATTGTGACAAAACCCGATACTTTTCCACTTAGCGAATCATAGACTTGTCGATTTTGTTCCGTATCAACGCGGCCTTTATCATCAAAAATAGTTACAACAGGGGTGATATAGCGACTTTCCATACTGAATGACTCCATCTTATTGTTCATATATACAAACCTTATTCATAAATAAAAACAGAATTAAATAACCATGAAAAATGGATTGAGTCAAATTTAAACAAAGTTAAAATAAAAATGATTTAATCATTTGATTTAAATGAAATAAATATGAATTTATTGCTTGTGTTAAAAACAAAAAGGTCATTTTTTATTGGTAAATTTTGAACAGGATCACGACTTTTGCCATCAAGCGCACAATGTCATTGGATAGATTTAGAAAAGAAATGGGTTTTTGCGAGTGATTTACATAGTGCAGTTTTGAACCTAGAATAGCGGCACAATTAATCAGGGAGGTGGTTCAATGTCTACCGGACACATGCCGACAATTCGTGTTTTAGAGGTACTTCAAGTATTAGCAGCTGAAAACACAGGGTTATCTTTAACACAACTTTCTGATAAAACAGGCATTTTAAAAGGGACTATTTACCCTATTCTAAAAACGTTGGTTGAGCACCGTTATATTAATTACGATGATAACAGCCAGCTTTATTACCTTGGCATCGCCTGCTCAATTCTTTCTCGGGTTTTCTTCGAAAAATCGTATTGGCTGAAAATGATCCACCGCGAGATGGGGGTGATTGTTGAGCAATGTAACGAAGTTTGCCAAATGGGCATTTTAGATGGTGCTGATGTCTTGTATATAGATAAAGTGCAATCTGCACAAAAAGTCCAGTTAGTCTCCAGTATTGGCACCCGCTTACCCGCTATCTATTCAGCGCTAGGTAAGGCAATGATTTTTAACTACAGTGATGAACAAATTTCCCAGCTTTATCCCGCAGGTTTCACACCGCTGACACAATACAGTGTTCACACGCTGCCACAATTACGCGAGCAACTAAACGCTGTAAAAGAAAATGGCTATGCCATTGATAATAAAGAAATCAATGAAGAAACCATCTGCTATGCGGTCGCATTACGCCAACGAAATAAAATTATTGCCGCTATCAGTGTGTCTATCCCCACCTTCCGCGGTAACAATGAAAAAATTGCCCAAGTCATCGAAACGCTGTTAACCAGTCGCGAACGCATCGAACAAGAACTTAACACGCTCGATAATATTGAATTTTATAGATAATAAAATTCAATATTGGCAAATAGAGTCTAAAATGATCTGGAACAACGGTTTTTGTATGCCATACTATTTTATTGATTGTTAGCAAAATATGACAATTTAGCGTGAATGCAACAGATGGTTTCTGAGGTTTATATCAATAAATCCAGTGCTAAATTTAGACATAAGTTAAATACCGTAGCAAAGGATTCATATTACACTTAAATAATTAACATTTATGTGCACATTTTCACTTTTCATGTCGCGAAAAATGCTCTTTATAAAAATTTTTAATAAAATTTAAAAAATATTTAATTTATATTTTTCAATTGGTTAGCTAATAAATTAACAATTAATTAACCATTTCAGGGGTATTCTCGCGAGTGTTCATGATCCATATCAAATTTCTCACTTATCCCCTTTGTTACTATTATTGCGTGCTATAATTAATCAACTTTGTAAGAGAGTGTTAGTATGAAAGCTGACAACCCTTTTAATTTATTGCCACCTGCTGTAATGGCGCAAGTCGCGGATGATGCTGGCTTTTATAAAGCGAACAAACATCCTGCAATTACTTACTTGTCAGCATTCACTGCCGGTATTTTTATTTCTATTGCTTTTGTTTTCTATATTACTGCAACAACTGGGGCTGCCGACGCACCGTATGGCTTTACCAAACTGATTGGTGGGATTTGTTTCTCACTCGGCTTAATGTTAGTCGTTGTTTGTGGTGCCGACCTTTTCACTTCCACTGTCTTAACTATCGTTTCTAAAGCCACGGGTAAAATTACTTGGGGGCAAATGTTCCGCAATTGGTTCAATGTGTATATTGGCAACCTAATTGGTGCTCTATTCTTCGTCGCTATTATTTGGTTTGCTGGGCAATACACCGCGGCTAATGGCCTGTGGGGATTAAATGTCTTACAAACCAGTAGCCATAAATTGCACCATACCTTTGTTGAGGCAGTTGCACTCGGAATTTTAGCAAACTTAATGGTTTGTCTAGCTGTTTGGATGAGTTATGCAGGTCGCAGTTTAACCGATAAACTGGTTGTTTTAGTTCTGCCTGTTGCGATGTTTGTTGCCAGCGGATTTGAACATAGCATCGCAAACATGTTTATGATCCCATTAGGGATTATGATTAAAGAATTCGCTCCAGCTGAATATTGGACACAAATCAATATGGCACCTGAGCAGTTTTCGCACTTAACGATTGGAAATTTTATTACAGATAACTTAATTCCAGTCACTATCGGAAATATTATTGGCGGCGCACTTTTAGTCGGCCTCATTTACTGGTTTATGCATTTACGTGGTGGCAAAAAACATTAATCGCCACTGACACACACGAAAAGATTTATTAAGATCCCTAAAAGATCCACTGTTAAAAGGTAAAAGTATCATGTCCGAATTAAATGAAAAATTCGCTTTAGCATGGCAAGGTTTTAACCAAGGTGACTGGCAGAAAAACGTCAACGTACGTGACTTCATCCAGAAAAACTACACTCCATATGAAGGTGATGAATCTTTCTTAGCAGGCTCTACCCCAGCAACTGACTCGCTGTGGGATAAAGTTATGGAAGGGATCAAAATCGAAAACCGCACACATGCGCCTGTTGATTTTGATACAGATGTTGCTTCAACCATCACTTCCCATGATGCAGGTTACATTACTAAAGAATTAGAAAAAGTCGTTGGTTTACAAACTGATGAACCTCTGAAACGTGGTCTTATCCCGTTCGGCGGTATCAAAATGGTTGAAAGCTCATGTAAAGCCTACGACCGTACATTAGACCCAACTGTGAAAAAAATCTTCACAGAATACCGTAAAACTCATAACCAAGGTGTTTTCGACGTTTATACGCCAGACATCTTAAAATGCCGTAAATCAGGTGTGTTAACCGGTTTACCAGATGCATACGGTCGTGGTCGTATCATCGGTGACTACCGTCGCGTTGCGCTGTACGGTATTGATTTCCTGATGAAAGACAAGTTCCAACAATTCACTTCTCTACAAGAAAAATTAGAGAAAGGTGAAGATTTACAAATGACTATCCAACTGCGCGAAGAAATTGCTGAACAGCACCGTGCACTGGGTCAAATGAAAGAAATGGCTGCGAAATACGGTTATGATATTTCTGCACCAGCAACTAACGCACAAGAAGCAGTACAGTGGACTTACTTCGGCTATTTAGCTGCGGTTAAATCACAAAACGGTGCGGCAATGTCATTTGGTCGTGTTTCTACTTTCTTAGACGTGTATATCCAACGCGATATCGAAGAAGGCAAAATCACTGAGCAAGAAGCGCAAGAACTGATTGACCACTTAGTCATGAAACTGCGTATGGTCCGTTTCTTACGTACCCCTGAATACGATGAGCTGTTCTCTGGTGACCCAATTTGGGCAACTGAATCTTTAGCAGGTATGGGTCTTGATGGCCGTACACTGGTAACAAAAAGTACTTTCCGTTTCTTGAACACACTGTATACCATGGGCCCATCTCCTGAGCCAAACATGACTATCCTGTGGTCAGAAAAACTGCCAATGAATTTCAAAAAATTCGCGGCGAAAGTGTCTATCGATACCTCATCAGTTCAGTACGAAAATGATGACCTGATGCGTCCTGACTTTGATAACGACGACTATGCAATCGCATGTTGCGTTAGCCCAATGATTGTGGGTAAACAAATGCAGTTCTTCGGTGCTCGCGCTAACTTAGCGAAAACCATGCTGTATACCATCAATGGTGGTGTGGACGAAAAACTGAAAATGCAAGTGGGCCCTAAACACTCGCCAATCATGGATGAAGTCCTTGATTTCGATACCGTGATGGACAAAATGGACCACTTTATGGATTGGTTAGCGACGCAATACGTCACTGCGTTGAACATCATCCACTACATGCACGATAAATACAGCTATGAAGCATCGCTGATGGCTCTGCATGACCGTGATGTTTACCGTACAATGGCATGTGGTATCGCAGGTCTGTCTGTTGCTGCTGACTCACTGTCTGCTATCAAATACGCAAAAGTTAAACCTATCCGTGACGAAGACGGCATCGCTGTTGACTTCGAAATCGAAGGTGAATACCCACAATTTGGTAACAATGACTCACGTGTTGATGACATCGCTTGTGACTTAGTTGAACGTTTCATGAAGAAAATTCAGAAACTGCAAACTTACCGTAACGCGGTACCAACTCAGTCAATTCTGACCATCACTTCAAACGTTGTGTATGGTAAGAAAACAGGTAACACACCAGATGGTCGTCGCTCAGGTGCACCATTCGGACCAGGTGCAAACCCAATGCACGGCCGTGACCAAAAAGGTGCTGTCGCTTCTCTGACTTCTGTTGCTAAACTGCCATTTGCTTACGCAAAAGACGGTATCTCTTATACCTTCTCTATCGTACCAAATGCGTTAGGTAAAGATGACGATGTTCGTAAAACTAACTTAGCAGGTCTGATGGATGGTTACTTCCACCACGAAGCGTCTATTGAAGGCGGCCAGCACCTGAACGTTAACGTTATGAACCGTGAAATGCTGTTAGAAGCGATGGAAAACCCAGAGAAATATCCACAGCTGACTATCCGTGTATCAGGTTATGCAGTGCGTTTTAACTCACTGACTAAAGAACAACAGCAAGACGTTATTACTCGTACTTTCACAAGTTCAATGTAATAATTAGCTCATTAAAATAAAGTAAATTAAAGACCCCGCTTTATGGGGTCTTTTTATCTATACTGTCAGTTAAAGACTACAAATCACTATTTTATGCATAAAGTCTTAGAAGTATGACGGATATTTTGGAGTACCTGCTATGTCTGCCGAAATTATTACAACAACCGATATCACTAAAACGGAAGCTCCAGCAACATTAGGCCGTATTCATTCATTTGAATCTTGTGGCACTGTTGATGGTCCCGGTATTCGTTTTATTGTCTTTTTCCAAGGCTGCTTAATGCGTTGCCTGTATTGCCACAACCGCGATACTTGGGATACCCACGGCGGTAATATTGTCACCGTCGATGAATTAATGAAAGAAGCCGTCACTTATCGCCACTTTATGAATGCTACGGGCGGTGGTGTCACGGCCTCTGGTGGTGAAGCTATTTTACAAGCCGAGTTCGTACGTGATTGGTTCCGTGCTTGTAAAAAAGAGAATATCCATACTTGTTTAGATACTAACGGCTTTGTCCGTCGTTATGATCCTGTGATTGACGAACTCATGGATGTTACTGATTTGGTGATGTTGGATTTAAAACAAATTAACGATGATATTCACCAAAAATTAGTCGGTGTATCCAATCACCGCACTTTAGAGTTTGCGCAATATTTAGCTAAACGTAATCAAAAAACGTGGGTCCGATATGTCGTTGTTCCAGGCTGGAGCGATGACGACCATTCCGTGCATCTGCTCGGTGAATTTACCAAGGATATGAGCAATATCGAAAAAATCGAATTATTGCCTTACCATGAACTTGGTAAACACAAATGGGAAACCATGGGTGAAGAATATAAACTTGATGGAGTTAAACCGCCGTCAAAAGAAGTGATGGAGCGCGTCAAAAATATCCTTGAAAGTTATGGTCATAAAGTCATGTACTAACCAATTTGAGGCTCTTAATAGAGCCTCTTCTTTATCTGCCATTATTCCTATCTAAATAAAGGTAAATGACCAATAAGCTGAGTCACTGCCTTTTTATTTCCCACCAGCCCAATGCCCGCTAATTGAATATTTTTATATTCATGTTCTGATAATTTTTGCTGATACTCATCATAAGTGCGGCACGACTGCGCTAATAAGCTAAATGGAATGATATAAATTTCACTTTCCTTTAATGCAGCCACTTCAATATCTTTAATATACTGTTCTGGCGATTTTAAAATCGGTAAAGGCGCATAAATTACCCCTGGATAATGAATATTATCCGCACTGTTTAAATCCTCCCCCACCATATTATTAACTTTATTTCCTAAACTCACACCAATCACACTGGCTGCATTCATAGCAAGCCCATTAGATAAATCCTGATTGACGACGATCGCGCAGCGATGCTCAGCTGGATTAAATATCATTTCTGTCCCCTACTGTTTTTAATTGTGTTCAATTTCCCGATAATTATGGCATTTAAAGAAAGAAATAGGCTTTCTAACTCAGCTATGGCAAGCTAGTTATTCGGTAATTTTTTTCTCTAATTATTCCAAAAAAGGTAGAAATTTTCATTTATGGCAATAGATAAGACAGAAACAAAAATTCTCTCACTACTACAGGAAGACGCGCGGATCACCAACCATGAACTGGCTGAAAAAGTGGGTATGTCAGCCTCACCTTGCTGGCGTAGAGTTAAAAAACTCGAAGAAGATAATATTATTCAAGGCTATCGCGCGATTTTAAACCGCAAGAAAATTGGCTTAGGTGTCATGGTATTTGTGCGCGTAATTATTGACAGCGATAGCGAGGCGGAAGCACAAAAATTCGAGCAAGAAGTTAGTGAGCTTGAAAACGTTGTTGCCTGTTATAGCATTGGTGGTGATACTGATTTTTTATTACAGGTGGTTTCTCATGACTTAGATTCTTACGCAGATTTTGCGATGTCAGTCATTCGTAGATTACCCGGTATTAAAGAGATGCAAAGTATGTTTGTATTAAAAGAAATCAAACCGCTTGATGCTTACCCTATATCTATTTTTGAATGATTTATCAAAGTCTACCTTACTCTTTATAATGGTTATTAATTATATTTTATTCGTACAATAACCATTTTCTAGAAACAGCCGCCCTATTTAAAGTAAAAATAACCCTACATACAACCAAAAAACACCAATACAAACAGTCTATAACTTCAATATAAAGTGAGTAATTGCTTTATTACCCTAAAAAATAGGTTATTAAGAAAAAATTAATCAAAAATATCTTACCAGAATAGTCTGCTTTATAATGTATTAACTTATCTGCATACTACAGCCGATAAAGTAAAGAGTGCATATAAACTCACAAACTTTTTTATAATAATTATTGCTAATTCACTACAAAAAAATAGGTTCCTTTTTTATCATGAATAATGAAAACTTCAGTGCAGATAACAACCCTGCACCTACAATTAACGCTCAAACTCAAGTTGATACTTTTGTTTTTCACGCTGAGCCTCGCGCTGTTGATGCAGGTGAAGGTGTAAACTGGATCAGCCAATCATGGTCACTGGTTAAAGAAAAATTGGGCATGTGGATCTTAATCAATATCGTATTATTTGCATTGATTATGATTATCTCCATGATCCCATTCTTAAACTTACTGATCACTTTTATTACCCCAATCTTTGTTGGCGGTATTATTGCTATCAGTGAAAACCAGCGTAAAACTGGCCAAGCAGAAATTGGTTTACTATTCGCAGGTTTCCAAAACAAATTTGGCGCGCTGTTTGCTGTTGGTGCCATTAACTTTGCTGCTAACTTAGTCGGTATGATCATCGCCTTTATCATTGGTGGTTCTGCGATGTTTGGCTTATTAATGGAAAGCAACCAATACGGCTCACCATCTGATGCGGCGATTTTAGCATCTTCAGGTTCATTCTTCTTTGCTATCATTGTGATGGCAGTTGCGGGCTTAGTGGGTACTGCGTTAACTTGGTTTGCCCCTGCTCTAGTCATGAACCACGATTTCACTGTTGGTGCTGCAATTTCAGCTAGCCTGCAAGCGGTTAAGAAAAATATTCTACCGGGTATCTTGTTCTTTATCGTTCTGTCTATCTTAATGATTATCTCTGTGATCCCATTAGGCTTAGGTTTATTAGTTTCTATGCCTATTATGTATGTTTGCTATTACAGCAGCTACCGCAGCCTATTTTTCTCACAAGTAAAATAGATTCGAATAACACCGTTATTCCTTCTTACTCAAAGGGAAAGCAAATGCTTTCCCTTTTCCAAAAATACACTTTTGATACCTTTCATTCTTCGACTTCTCATTTAAATGACCTTTTTTGCCACAGCGTAACACCACCTACCAATTCAATCGAATCAATCCCAAATAACGTCACCATCCGGACAAAAAATAAAACAAAGACCAAACAAATACTTGGTTTACAATAACTTGCCCTTATCAATTAATAAAGGTAGCGTCTAAAACTGCCTGTTAAGAAGCTGGCTTTGTTTTAACGACCTCCGTCATGACTATGCGAGAGCAACGTTGAGCACTGCACCATTTAGTGCGATATCAATTTCCATAAATTAAAACCACAAAGATACTGACAATAAGGAGAATTAAAGGTGGCTTATGATGATCTTCGTAGTTATTTAGTGGCGCTTGAAAATGCAGGGCAATTACTGGAAATTCAAGAAGAAGTACAAGCAGAGCCTGATATCGCTGCGGCTGCAAATGCAACAGGAAGGATTGGTGAAGGGGCTCCTGCGATTTCATTCAAAAAAATCAAAGGATTTAAGCATGCTCATGTCGTTATGAACACGATTGGGTCTTGGAAAAACCACGCAATTTCACTCGGCCTTCCTGCAACTACTCCAATTAAACAACAAATCCAAGAACTGATTCACCGCTGGGAAAAATTTCCCGTTTCACCTGAACGCCGAAATAACCCGCCTTGGGCTCAAAATGAAGTAAACGGTGATGATATTAACCTATTTGATATCCTCCCTCTGTTTCGCCTAAATGATGGCGATGGCGGCTTCTATCTCGACAAAGCCTGTGTTATCTCTCGGGACCCTCAAGATCCTGAGCATTTTGGTAAGCAAAACGTGGGTATCTACCGGATGGAAGTTAAAGGTAAGCGTAAACTCGGCATACAGCCCGTTCTCATGCATGATATCGCCTTACAACTTCACAAGGCGGAAGAATCTGGTGAAGACCTTCCCGTTGCCATTGCGCTTGGTAATGACCCAATTATCACTTTAATGGGTGCCACACCACTGGGATACGACCAATCCGAATATGAAATGGCAGGGGCAATGCGCGAAAGCCCTTACCCAATAGCCACCGCTCCCCTGACAGGATTTGACGTCCCTTGGGGTTCAGAAGTCATTATTGAAGGCGTCATTGAGAGTCGACAAAGAGAATTTGAAGGCCCATTCGGTGAGTTTACTGGGCACTATTCAGGTGGGCGTAATATGCCAATAATCCGCATTGATAAAGTATCCTATCGCACCTACCCCATTTACGAATCCCTTTATCTGGGCATGCCTTGGACAGAAATTGATTATCTTATCGGCCCAGTCACTTGTATTCCCCTTTATCAACAACTGAAAGCAGATTTCCCAGAAGTTCAGGCTGTCAATGCCATGTACACCCACGGCCTTCTCATTATCATTTCCACTAAAAAACGTTATGGTGGTTTCGCGAGAGCCGTGGGAATGCGGGCAATGACCACTCCGCATGGTTTAGGTTATGCGAAAATAGTGATTATGGTTGACGAAGACGTTGACCCTTTCAATTTACCTCAAGTGATGTGGGCACTTTCTGCAAAGGTTAACCCGTCAGGTGACCTTATTCAAATACCCAACCTGTCCGTGCTCGGACTAGACCCAAGCTCTAATCCTGCAGGGATCACGGATAAATTAATCATTGATGCGACAACACCCGTTGCACCCGATAATCGCGGCCGTTACAGTCAACCCGTCAAGGATTTACCAGAAACTGCACTGTGGATTGATAAATTAACGACTCTGCTCGCTAACCGTCAATAAGGAGATCATATGATTTGCCCTCGTTGTACAAGTGAAAAAATAGATGTCATGGCAAACTCCCCCATTGAGGGGATATGGATAATATACCAGTGCCAATGCTGCCTTTATACCTGGAGAAATACAGAACCAGTACGCCGAACGGAGCGAGAACATTACCCAGTTGAATTCCGAATGACCCAGCAAGATATTAACAACGCATCAGAGACCCCTATAATTCCACCTCTTATTGTAAAATCGCCTTTAAAAGGAGCAAGCTAATGTGATAATGCTATTCTTTATCGCTAGTTTCTGATTAATTAACCTAATAATTAAAAATATATATTTTCGCCCTAAATTGGAGTTAACAAGCTATGCACTTTGATATTACCGACTTGCAATTGTGCGTAAATATCGCCAATGCCGGCAGCATCACTGGCGGCGCAAGTTTAACGCACCTAACACTACAATCTGCCAGCGAGCGCGTTAAAGGCATTGAAAGTGAGCTTGGTACAGCCTTATTCATTCGTTCGCCTAGAGGGATTTCCTTATCAAATGCAGGCTTTGCATTTATCGAGCACGCTAATGTCATTTTACAACACATTGATTTGATGAAGGATGAAATGCGCCAATATAGCCAAGGGCTACGCGGACATATCAATCTTTTGTGCAATGCCTCGGCTCAAATGGAGTTTTTGCCTGAACGTATTGGAGCTTATTTACAGCAACAACCAAATATGTCGATATCCGTCAAAGAATTGCCAAGTCATGAAATTGTCACGACGATTAAAAATAAAATGGCCAATATTGGCATAGTGGCAGACTCTACCGATTTATCAGGGTTAGCATTTCACCCTTTTTGTTCAGATGAACTTATCGTGCTGGTTCATTACCAACACCCATTAGCGAGTCAGCAGCATGTGACATTCAATGATGTTATACATTCAGATTTTATTGGGTTATCTGAAGATAATTCATTACAGAAACATATTGATAACTATGCCAAGCAGCAAGGTTTTCGTTTGAACTATCGAGTTCGCCTTCCTACCCTTGATGCAGTTATGCAACTGGTGGCGAATGAAGTGGGTATTGCCATTATTCCTAAACAGGCCGCACAACGCGTTCTGTCTTCACAAACAAAAATACTGACACTGACAGAAAAATGGGCACAACGAAAATTGGTTATTTGTGCCCGCGATTTTAATCAGCTTCCTGAATATACCAATGAATTCATTGATTTTTTAATTAATTGGCAAAATAAACCTTAAGGTTTTATCGCCATATACATGCCCAAAAGCACCAATCCACTAAAAAAGCAGCGGCGAAATACGCTTTCATTCATAATTTTGCGCAGGTATTGCCCTAAATACATCCCAACTAATGCAGGGAGTAATGCGATGAAAGACAAACCATAATCGATGTACTCTTGTTGACCGCTGTTCCAAAGTTTAATTGCCAATGCGAGGGTCGATACAGTGAAGGCTAAGCCAAGCGCCTGTATTAGTTCATCTTTATTTAGCTTGAGTGTTTGCAAATAAGGCACCGCGGGAATAACAAAAACACCGGTTGCGGCGGTAATTACCCCGGTAAGGTAACCCACTACAGGTGAAAGCCAACGCTCAGATTTTCCGCTGGAAGGCATCTTTTTTGCCAATAACCCCCAAATACCATAAAGCACCAGCACGCAGCCTAATGCTGGCTGTGTCCAACCTGAATTTTCAGTTAAAGAGGGTAAAAAACTCCATAATGTGCCAACAATTATTCCCACCATCAATCCCCATAGTCGCTTTATTAATGCGATAAATTGGGGACCAATGAGTAGTTGCCAAATATTAGTCACTAAGGAAGGTATGATCAAAATACTTGCCGCAATCGCAGGCTCCATAGTCGTACTCAAAAGCCCCATCGCAATAGTTGGTAGCCCTAGCCCAATCACCCCTTTAATAATTCCAGCCAATAAAAAAACACCAATTATTATTTCCATTTAATTTATCTCTCATACGCACGATAGCTCACAGACTATCGATAGCTCAGAGACATCACTATCAGGAATATATTCAGAGGGGGTTAGGTAAAGATTGAGGAGGATGGATTGCTTGATTTAGATAAAAAAACCGCCAGAGTTACCCGAGGCGGTTTTTGTGCATAAACTATATGGCGATTAATTAGCCAATATATTCTAAGCCTTTCATATACGGACGTAATACTTCAGGTACTTCAATACGACCATCAGCTAATTGGTAGTTTTCTAAAATTGCCACCAATGTACGACCGACTGCTAAGCCTGAGCCATTCAGCGTGTGAACAAGTTGAGTTTTCTTATCACTCTTACCGCGGAAACGTGCTTGCATACGGCGCGCTTGGAAATCCCACATGTTTGAACAAGAAGAGATTTCACGGTAAGTATTTTGCGCTGGCAGCCACACTTCTAAATCGTAAGTTTTACGTGAACCAAAACCGATATCACCAGTACATAAAATCACTTTACGGTATGGTAAATTCAGTAATTGCAGAACTTTTTCAGCGTGACCTGTTAACTCTTCCAGTGCATCCATCGATTTTTCAGGATGAACAATTTGCACTAATTCAACTTTGTCGAACTGGTGCATACGGATAAGACCACGGGTATCACGGCCATAAGAACCTGCTTCTGAACGGAAACATGGTGTGTGAGCGGTCATTTTCAGAGGAAGCGCATCTTCATCTAAAATTTCATCACGAACCAAGTTAGTCACAGGTACTTCAGCCGTTGGGATCAACGCATAAGTGCTGCTATCGGCTTCTTCTTCCAGTGGTTTTGTGTGGAATAAGTCTTCACCAAATTTCGGCAACTGGCCTGTACCATACAGCGTATCATGGTTAACTAAATACGGAACATACAGTTCTTGGTAACCGTGCTGCTCAGTATGCAAATCCAACATGAACTGGGCTAACGCACGGTGCATACGGGCAACTTGCCCTTTCATCACAACAAAGCGTGCACCTGTCAGTTTAACCGCAGCAGGGAAATCCAAGCCGCCTGTTAATTCACCAAGGCTAACGTGATCGCGAACTTCGAAATCATACTGGCGAGGCTCGCCCCAACGTGCAACTTCGACGTTATCAGAGTCATCTCTGCCGTCAGGCACTTGGTCATCTGGAATATTCGGGATACTTAACGCAATATCACGGATTTCTTGTTGCAGCTTGTCTAACTCTGCCTTCGCAGAATCCAATTTTTCGCCTAATTGGTTAACTTCCAGACGTAATGGCTCAATGTCTTCACCACGTGCTTTAGCCGCACCGATAGTTTTCGATCGCGAGTTACGGTCTGCTTGCAGGGTTTCAGTTTCAACTTGTAAAACTTTGCGGCGTTCTTCGAGTTCACGCAGCTTTTCCACATCAAGGGTAAAACCCCTGCGAGCCAGTTTTTCAGCAACCGCGTCTAGCTCCGTACGCAGTAAATTGGGATCGAGCATGCTTATCCTGTGAGTATTGTGAGTAATAGATGATACTTTTGATGATGCATTCTAGCACTATCAATAAAGTAAAGTATTTCGCTATATAACCTTACCGCATTGCCCAGTTTAGCGGTAGCGTTTTGTGGTACTAATTTGATCCTGTTGGGCTAACCAGTCTAATTTTTCAGCAAACTTGCTTTCTAATCCACGTTTTGTTGGGTAGTAATAACGGGTCGCTTGCATTGGTTCTGGAAAATAATTCTCACCCGCAGCATAAGCATTGGGCTCATCATGGGCATAACGGTATTCTTTCCCCGCCCCCATCTCTTTTAATAGTTTTGTTGGGGCGTTGCGTAAGTGATCAGGCACATCATAGTCAGGTTGCATTTGCGCGTCTTTAATCGCGGCTTTGTATGCCGTGTAAACCGCATTGCTTTTAGGGGCGCAGGCTAAATAAACAATCGCTTGGGCAATCGCCCGTTCGCCTTCTGCTGGCCCGACTCGCGTAAAGCAGTCCCAAGCAGACACGGCCACTTGCATTGCTCGAGGATCGGCATTCCCGACATCTTCGGAAGCAATGGCTAATAAACGACGTGCCACATACAAGGGATCGCCACCCGCAGTGATGATCCTTGCATACCAATACAATGCGGCATCGGGTGCGGATCCCCGAACTGATTTATGCAATGCGGAGATCAAATCGTAAAAACGATCGCCTTTGTTATCAAACCGTGCAGTGCGTTCGCCACTGACCTCTTTGAGTAAATCCGCGGTTAAAACTCGCTGTCCTTGGCTATCGGCTTCAGCCATATCCGCCATCATTTCAAGTAAATTTAGCGATCGCCTCGCATCCCCATTAACAAGCTGCGCTATCATTTTGCGTGTACTATCAGGCAAGACAATATTTTGCCCGCCAAGCCCACGAGAGGTATCAGCCAGAGCTTGTAATAACACTTGCTCAATATCATCCTCTTCTAAGGATTTGAGCAAATAGACTCTGGCACGGGATAACAATGCTGAATTTAATTCAAATGAAGGGTTTTCAGTCGTTGCGCCAATAAAGGTGATCGTGCCGTCTTCAATATGCGGTAAAAAGGCATCTTGTTGGCTTTTATTAAAGCGGTGAACTTCATCAACAAATAAGATAGTTCTGCGACCAGCACTGCGGTTCTGGCGTGCTTTTTCAATGGATTCACGGATTTCTTTAATGCCTGAAGTTACCGCTGAAATACGCTCAATATCCGCTTGGGCGTAATGGCCGATGATTTCTGCCAGTGTTGTTTTGCCTGTTCCCGGAGGCCCCCATAAAATCATGGAGTGCAGATGCCCAGCCTTGATTGCTCGCGGTAAGGGTTTTCCTTCAGCCAGCAGGTGCCGTTGACCAATATATTGCTCAAGAGTTTCGGGCCGCATACGCGCTGCTAAAGGTTGAAATTCATTCTGCGAAAAGTCGAGAGACAGGTTACCCACAATATCCTCTTTATTACCGCTTAAAGCTAATGACTGACTCGCTAACCACCAGCAGAAAACACCGATAGTTAGCGATAAAAACAGGTTTAAGGCTTATTTTGCGCTTGAACGTTGATCGTCCAACGTCACGCCTTTTGGTACTGTAAACTTAAATTTACTGGCATCAACTTGGCCATTTTTTTGCTGTTTTAGCTGGTAAGCGCTGGTTTGTCCATCTTGCTCAACCGCAGAAAACTTCTCAATTGTGCCTTCTGGTGAAACGGTAATCGAGAATTTTTTCAACGTGCCATTAGTTTGCTTAGGTTTAAGATCAAACGTATTGCCTTGTTGAATGATTGAATATTGTTTCCAATCTTTTGGGTCATTACGTGTGATCAATAAAAATGGCGTGTCTTGCGTCGCATCAGCTAAGTTTGTGACAGTCACTTGCTCAACAAATGGGTTATAAAACCATAAATTTTTACCGTCAGAAACTAACACGCTTTCATCAGGGGATGTCATATTCCAGTTAAATAAGTTAGGGCGTTCTAACCATAAATCGCCAACGCCTTCTTGAACAAGATCGCCCTCAGGGCTAGTCACTTTTTGTGAAAAGCTCGCTTGAAAGCTATTAACCTTATTCAGGCGCGCCTGAAGGTCTTGACTCGCATCCGCCAGCACTTGGCCGATATGTAAACTGAAGGCTAATGCGCCTAATAACATCATTTTTTTCATCGAACAAAGACCTTAGTATGATTACCTTAAGAGGCGTGATGACGTTATACACCCCTTAAATTAAACCCGCAATTAGCACATTAAATTATTAATTTGCTATCCACTTTTAATGCCCCATTGACGGCGGCGCAAGTACTTCTCGGTTCCCATTATGACCTTGTTCGCTGACAATGCCTTGGAGTTCCATTTGCTCGACAATTCTCGCAGCACGGTTATAACCAATACGGAATTGGCGTTGAACGCCAGAAATAGAAACACGTTGTTTATCAACAACAAATTCAACAGCTTGGTCAAACAGTGGGTCAAGTTCTTCACCGCCACCATCATAACCGCCACCTTCGCTATCATCACTGCATGTTGTGATGCTATCAATATATTGCGGTTTACCGCGTGCCTTCCAATCATTCACCACCGCATGCACTTCTTGGTCACGAACAAACGCACCATGTACACGCACTGGGATTGATGAGTTAGGCGGTAAGTAAAGCATGTCACCCATTCCCAATAGTGACTCTGCGCCACCTTGGTCAAGGATTGTTCGCGAGTCAATTTTGCTCGATACCGTAAAGGCGATACGCGTTGGAATATTGGCTTTAATTAACCCAGTTATGATATCGACTGAAGGGCGCTGAGTCGCGAGAACTAAGTGGATACCCGCAGCACGGGCTTTTTGTGCCAACCTAGCTATCAACTCTTCCACTTTTTTCCCAGCGGTCATCATCAAGTCTGCGAACTCATCCACCATGACGACGATATAAGGCTCTTTTTTCAGCGTTGGATGTTCCGTTTCCATGCTGTCACCCGGCTTCCAGAATGGGTCTGGAATTGGGCGCTGCATATCTGCCGCCGCTTTAATTTTTTCGTTATAGCCCGCTAAGTTACGAACGCCTAATGCAGACATCAGTTTATAGCGGCGCTCCATCTCGTTGACACACCAACGCAGTGCATTTGCCGCGTCTTTCATGTCTGTGACCACTTCGGTTAATAAGTGTGGGATCCCTTCATAGATAGAAAGTTCCAACATTTTCGGGTCGATCATGATAAAGCGCACATCTTCAGGTTTCGCTTTATACAAGATACTGAGGATCATCGCATTGACCCCAACCGATTTACCTGAACCTGTTGTACCCGCCACTAATAAGTGTGGCATTTTCGCTAAATCAGCGACAACAGGATCACCTTCGATATCTTTACCAAGTACGATGGTCAGTGGTGATGGATTTTTTCTAAAATCATCACAATCTAATACTTCGCTCAAATAAACGGTTTGGCGTTTTTCATTCGGTAATTCAAGCCCGACATACGGTTTACCGGGGATCACTTCAACGACACGCACAGCCACCGTTGACAATGAGCGTGCAAGGTCACGGGATAATGTCGAAATACGGGCTGCTTTGACACCCGGCGCTAAATCAAGCTCAAAACGAGTGATAACAGGCCCAGGTGAGAAGCCGACAACTTCGGCTTTCACGCGGTAATCATTTAACCGAGCCTCAATTAGCCTTGCTGTTTGCTCCAGTTTAAACATGTCCACGGGTTCTTCTTGCTCTGGTGGACTTGCCAGTAGATCAAGAGAAGGCATCGGCGTTGTTGGTTTTGGTAATGGCTGGTCATTACGCACCAAGAACGGGTGGAATAAGCTATCTTGCTGTGGCTGCTGTGGCTGCTGTGGCTGCTGTGGCTGCTGTGGCTGCTGTGGCTGCTGTGGCTGCTGTGGCTGCTGTGGCTGCGCAAAAGTGTGTGTTGCTGGCTGGCTATTGCCAAGTCCTGAATATGAATTATTTTGAGGAACCACTGGCTGCTCAACAGCGGTAAACGTTGGCATAAAGAGTGGATCCGCTGGCTTTTCATCCACTAAATCATCTACAGGAGAGAAGCTGTCTAATACTGAGAACTCTTTTCGTAAATCAATCTTCGGTTCAAAGTCATCTTGTTCATCATCAATAGGACTCTCAAAAGAGTCACTAGGAACAATAGATGGAATTTCTGGTTCTGCAAATTTATGCGTGTTTGTCGATAAATCAGAGGAAGATGGCCAACGATGTTCGATTGCTGGCTGCGTCCATGAATTGGCAGGCGTTTGTTCACCTTGCTCATTCTGTAGAGGCTCAGGTAAATCTACAGGAGAGGTTTGCGCAATAGGCGGCTCATAATCAGAATTATCCACCTCACCGTAACGTTCACGTTGCTGCTCTATGAATTCAGCCCGTAATAGTTCAGCTTGCTGTGCATCATCACTGTTCTGTTCATCTTCCACATCATTTGTTGACCACTGCTGATATATTTCTTCGCGTTTAGAGGCTTCTTCTTGGCGACGTTGTAGCTCTGCATCTCGCTGTGATGGAATGCGAATTCCATACAATTCGCGACGCGTTGGTAAACGCACAGGGTTAGGCCTTGGTAGTTCAGGTTCCATGTTTTGTTTAATCTGAGCATGGCGCTCAAGTGCAGCAATGGAAATTCCTGCAGCGGCTAAAGCCGCTGGGTCAGCAACCCGATCACTCACTGAAGAACTAACTGCAACATCCCCAATCATTGGTGCAGGTGTAAATAATTCAGAAGGGGATTGAGGAATAAATGTATTTTGTGGCTCAGGAATGGCTGGCGTCGATGGCGTGTTAAGGGCTTCAACAAACGCCTGATTTTCTTGATGTTGTGGCTGAACATCATTGACTGGACTGAACGCTGGCGGCGTGACAGGTACATAATTTGGCGAAGAGACGGCAGGTTCAAATATCGGTTCTGCTTGTTTCTCAAAACCACCACCTAATTGTGGCTGGTAATCATCTGGGACTTCAAAGTGATATGTATTTGGCTCATCCGCCGCTGTAAATGATGGCAATGTATCTAGCTCTGTCGCTGAAGCGACTTCTGGCATTGCTACTGGTGCTTCGACATGACGTTGTTCTTCAATCACTTCCGCTTGTGGTACGTTTTCTATCGCAAGCTCAGCAACAGTTGGCGCTGAAAATAGCACATCGTCAGCATCAAGGAGCTGATCGTTATCATTTGCTAAGTGCTCAGCCTCTTGCGCTCTCTGCAACGCATCTTCCGTTTCCTCTACATCATAATCATCTATATCGTCGCCTCTGGCGCGATTCGTTAATAATGTAATCGGAAGAAGGATTGCGGCACCAATTTTCTCCGCAATGGTCAACCATGACCAACCCGTAAATAAGGTGAAGCTTATTGCCCATAAGAACAACAATGCCAGTGTGGCACCTAATGAATTAAACCACGGCATAATAGCGCTGCTAAATACGCTCCCAATCACACCACCTGAAGCAAAATTGGGCAGGTCATCAAAATTAAGTGCGGCTAAACCACAGGAAGAAAGGATCAGAGCTAGACCACCGATAAGGCGTAAAGAAAGCGAGAAAAAGTCGATGTAGCGGCGCTGGCTTTCATAATGATAGATAGCCCAACAGCCCAATAATAATAACGGTGGAATGGCAAAAGCCAGAATACCAAAAGCAGAAAAAAGAATATCAGCGCTCCATGACCCCACACTGCCACCCAAGTTTTTCACTGGGGCATTCCATGTGGTTTGCGACCAACTAGGGTCTGAAGGACTAAAGCTTAGCAATGCAACCATAAGAAAGACTGCACTTAAGCAAATCGCGAGCAAAATCACCTCAAGTAGCCGTCTTCCGCTACTGAGTTTTTTAAATTTGATGTATTTATCTTCTGTATATTCTTGGCTCATTATTGTTTCTTTACTAACTGATTTTCTTTACTGATTCTGTTTATTCTAACATTAATCGCCCTATGATGCCTGTTTAGCGGCCCCTAAGGAAAATAAATGCACGATTAATACATAATGACCCAGTATTTCATCTAATGAAATCGGATTCAATTTCTATTTATCGACAAAACTCCTAATTATTTATAGCTTTAAAATCAATAAATTGATAATAAAACTTATCGATAACTAAGGGATTTTCATAAAATTACGTAAGAAAGGCTGAGCTTACAATCAACTGGCCGATTTAAAAGGGAAATTTTCGGAAATTATTAGGCTCTAAAACGGAACAACGCTGAGTAAACTCAGCGTTGAAACTGCAGTGCGACAACAAAGCTGATAATGCTGTGCTGAAGTGAGGTCACAAAAGCCTTGATTAGCGAGTTTTAATCACTAAACGGTTGCTTTGTTTAACTTCTTCCATAACTACATATGTACGTGTGTCGTTTACACCTGGTAAACGTAACAGCGTCTCACCTAGTAGCTTACGATATGCGGACATATCTGGCACACGCGTTTTCAACAAGTAGTCAAAGTCACCTGATACTAAGTGACATTCTTGAATTTCTTCAAGCTTTTGAACTGCAGTATTAAACTGTTCGAACACATCTGGCGCACCACGGTTTAGTGTAATTTCAACAAACACTAACAGGGACGCATCCAAGTAATGTGGGTTCAACAGGGCGGTATAGCCTGAAATAAAACCTTGTCTTTCAAGACGGCGTACACGCTCTAAACAAGGCGTTGGTGATAAACCAACACGCTTGGATAATTCTACGTTAGAAATACGCCCGTCTTTTTGGAGTTCGTTTAATATATTCCTGTCGATACGGTCAAGGTCTTTGCCAGGACGCTTTTTATTGTCAATCATCTCTTTATCTCTCTTTCTCTAATTGTTATTTTCTACATCTATAAAATGAGCCCCTTGCCAACCACCTTTTTTATTAGGAATTCGTGTTCAGGGCAAATTCTATTTATAGTGCTGAAGTTCGTGTGAATGTAATGATCATTCACAATCGTGACTTATTTTTTAAGTTTGTAAGTAGTGTAAAGCCAACTTTCCATCAAGAACAAAAATGCGCCATTTTCATTGATCTGCTAGATAATTAACTCTTACATAGATGTTTTCGCAAATGCGCAGCCGATTGTCAAAGCAAATGAATAAAAATCAGTACAAGATTTCGCTTTTTTTTCCAGTAAAACGTTTCGCAGCCCTAATTCAAGATAATTCCTAAAAATTATGAAGCGTGACGGCCTTACCTTTTTGTCACACTTTCTTACATTTAGTCGTCTTGCCTATCAGAGAAATAAGTGGCACAAAACTAAGTCGCACTTAAATCACTTTTGTTACCTTCCTATTTCTCCTACAATCCTAAGAATGCTTTTTTTGAGATTAAAAGAGGAATTCATGAGTACAACCACACATCGCAAGTTAATCATTTTAGGTTCAGGCCCCGCAGGTTATACCGCCGCAGTCTATGCCGCTCGCGCAAATTTAAGTCCTGCACTGATTACTGGGGTGGAAAAAGGCGGTCAATTAACGACAACAACTGAAGTCGAAAACTGGCCGGGTGACCCTGAAGGCCTAACCGGTCCAGGTCTCATGGAACGTATGCATGAGCACGCTGCAAAATTTGAAACCGAAATTATTTCTGATCACATCAATAAAGTGGATTTAAAACAACGTCCATTCCGTTTATTTGGTGATGAAAACGAATATACCTGTGATGCACTTATTATCGCAACCGGTGCATCTGCACGTTATATCGGCTTACCTTCTGAAGAAGCCTTTAAAGGCCGAGGTGTTTCTGCATGTGCAACATGCGACGGTTTTTTCTATCGTAATCAAAAAGTTGCTGTCGTTGGTGGCGGTAATACAGCTGTTGAAGAAGCCCTGTATTTATCCAATATTGCTTCTGAAGTGCATTTAATTCATCGCCGTGATAGCTTCCGCGCAGAAAAAATCCTGATCAACCGTTTAATGGATAAAGTCGAAAACGGCAATATCATCCTGCATACCGATCGTACCTTAAATGAAGTGTTAGGTGATGATATGGGTGTAACAGGTGTACGCCTTGAATGTACAAAAACCCATACCACTGAAGATATCCCAGTGATGGGGGCCTTTATCGCGATTGGCCACAGCCCAAACACCGCTATTTTTGATGGTCAACTCGATTTAGATAATGGTTATATCAAAGTACAATCTGGCACCCAAGGAAACGCAACACAAACCTCTGTAGAGGGTGTATTTGCAGCAGGCGATGTGATGGATCATATCTATCGCCAAGCGATTACCTCCGCAGGTACAGGCTGTATGGCGGCATTAGATGCCGAGCGCTATCTTGACGGTTTAGCATCTAAATAATCGCAATATACTTTCGGTTTAGGCAGTAACTTTAACAGGTGGCTGCCTTTTTTATGATTTCATTTCTGATACTTCGCATCGCTACGTATTTTTAAGAGCAAGTTTATATTGCCCTTCCCCTGCTCTGTCTATACTGTTTTTTACATGATTTTAACTTTATAGGTATCGATATGGAGCAACCATCAGGGCGTGATATCGTTCGTGGCTATTCGTATTTAATTGTTATCATACTCGCCATCATTCAGGGTATCGTCATTGCCGCAACAACAGATTACTCCATTCGCTCTGACAGTCAGTTAGATGCAGCTACAGTATTCCTGCCAATGTTACTGGCGATATTCGTACCATCAGTAGTGAGCTATTTAATCACTAACGCTAAATCCATATTTTTTTATCTCAGCATCGTCTTAACCATCGCTCTTACCTATTGGATTAACTTTTGGCATAGCCAAGATTTTAAAAACGCCTCAGATGCAAACCCCTTTATTGCATTCCTTACGCTGACTGTCCTGTTATTTTTCATGCTCCCATGGATGCAATTACTGCAAACAACACGCACATGGAAAATTAATTACAGTTGCTTAATGGGGTTATATATTAAAAATACCTTCTTAGGGATATCAGCCGCAGCAATTGGTGGGTTATTGACCTTAATTGTGAAATTAGCTAGCTTTTTATTTGGCATTGTTAATTTACATTTTTTAAGTGATACCCTTGATAATGAAGTTATTTATTGGGTCAGTTTTACCCTTGGTTTTAATATTGGTTTAACCTTTTTACGTGCAGCTGTTGATATTCAACTCAGTAACTTTGTGAGCTTTATTGCCCGTTTTTTCCTGCCGTTATTAAACGTAGTTGCAGTCATTTTCTTAGGTGGCTTTGTTATTTCCTATTTTTCAGGGCTGGACTCCGCAGGCTTAGGCTCCGCCGTAATGCTGTGGTTTGTTATCCTTAATCTCATTTTTATTAATTTTGTTTATGGTGATGGCAGTACACAATATCAATTTCGCAAAGGGCTGAATGCCTTTGTGTTAATTAACATTATCTTGCTCAACGCCTTCTCAGGGCTTTCACTGTACGGCATTCTTGTGCGAGTTAACCAATACAGTTGGAGCGTCGAGCGATTATATGCCTTTACCGTCGCGCTATTTTTAGCTTTGGTTGTTTTGGCCTATAGCCTTGCTATCATTCGCAAAAAAGCATTGTGGATGACTTCACTCGGCACAATTAATAAAGTGGGTATTCTCTCCCTTATTGCGATTATTTTAGTCATTAATAGCCCTATTGCTAATTTCAAAACTATAACCATCAATAGCATTGTAACGGGCGTGAATAACGGCAAAATCAAAGTAAATAGCTCACTCGCGTATGACTTAAAACAATTAGGGCCTGAAGGTAAGCTCGCGTTTGAACAACTCAATAGCAATCCTGAATACCAAAAGCAATTCCAAACCAGCCCTTATGCCGAGGAGCAACGAATACCACTGAAAGAAGTGCTAATACAGGCGAAAAATAGCCCTACCTTACCGGATAGTTGGTTTGATCTGGGTGAGAACCTCAGCAGTGCATGGTATTGCACATCGAAGCATGAACCTTATTCATGCTTAGGTTTTATGGCAGATGTAAATCAAGATGGGAAAGACGATGTCATTATGTGTTATTCCTACCCCACCAGTTCAACCATTGATTGCAATGTTTGGCAAGAAATAGAACAGAGCTGGGAAGTTGTCGATACACAAAGCCATTCGTTCAATACCGTTCAGAAAAAAGACCAAGCTTGGGATAATTTGCTAAATGGGCAATTTACCTTAAAACCGAAAGAGTGGTTAAACATTACCCCCATCCCTTAATTCCCCTTAAAATGCCAACGGCTTAACAGTTTTATGTTAAGCCGTCTTCTCATTACGTGAAAATACGGTAGCATTCCACCACTTTTAGATTTTGTTCTGAATTGAAATATTCATTTTACCTTTACAGAACAATTTGATAACAAAGCACTTTCCACCTTAAATAACCGACTTTTATTATGCAACATCTGCCACTTAAGCTGTTATGATGTAGCGTAATAATCGAATTACAGGTCGAGATCAAAAACACCGCTTTCACTATTTTTATTAAATGCGTTGTTTGATCATCATTTACCGCCCTGATGTTATTTGACTCACAGTGAACGACAAAACGCTGTTAGGTTTTCATAACCTAACTATACTCAATGACATTAAAACGACACCTGCTAACTAAATCATTATGGATAAATCAAGACAGACTGAATTGGTACGTTGGTTAAAACAACACAGTGCACCTGCTAAGCGCTGGTTGCGGATCTCCATGCTATTAGGCATGGTAAGTGGATTACTGATTATTGCTCAAGCTTGGTTCTTAGCGGTCATCCTTCAAGCCCTGATTATGGATGGCACCCCGCGAGAACAGCTATTGACCCCATTTTGCCTTCTGATTGGCGTATTTATTTTACGTGCCATAGTGACTTACATTCGAGAACGGGTTGGTTTTCGTTGTGGTCAAGTTGTTCGCCAAGAAATTCGTACTCGCGTACTCGATAAACTTCAAGAACTCGGCCCTGTATGGGTTAAAGGCAAACCCGCTGGAAGCTGGGCAACCATTATTCTTGAGCAAATTGAAGATATGCAGGATTACTACTCACGCTACCTTCCTCAAATGTATTTAGCTGGGATTGTGCCTGTCATGATCCTTATCGCCATCTTCCCATTTAACTGGGCGGCAGCGATGATTTTGTTTGTCACAGCGCCCTTAATTCCTATTTTTATGGCATTAGTCGGCCTAGGGGCTGCTGATGCAAACCGTCGTAACTTCATTGCGCTTGGTCGATTAAGCGGTAGCTTCTTAGATAGACTAAGGGGGCTTGATACCCTTCGTTTATTTTTCCGAGAAAAAGCCGAAATACAGCAAATTCGTGAATCAACTGAAGATTTCCGATCCAGAACCATGGAAGTGCTGCGCATGGCATTTTTATCTTCTGGTGTATTGGAATTTTTTGCCTCGATCTCCATTGCTGTCGTCGCGGTATACTTCGGGTTCTCGTATTTAGGTGAAATGAATTTTGGGAGCTATGGCTTACCTGTTACGTTGTTTGCTGGCTTCCTTGCGTTGATCCTGTCCCCTGAATTTTTCCAGCCACTTCGCGATCTGGGTACTTATTACCATGCTAAAGCGCAAGCCGTTGGCGCGGCTGAAACCTTAGAAACACTGCTAAATAGCGATGGCGAAGAAAAGCCACAGCAAGGGACGAAAACGCTCTCGGGTGAACCGATCCGCATTCAAGCCAATCAGCTCGAAATTTTATCCCACGATGGTGTCCGCCTTGCAGGCCCACTTAACTTCACCATCGAGCCACAACAACGTATCGCACTCGTTGGGCAAAGTGGTGCAGGTAAAAGCTCATTACTCAATTTATTACTCGGCTTTTTGCCTTACCACGGTTCAGTGACTGTAAATGATATTGAACTGCGTGAGCTGTGCCCTGATAAATGGCGTGAATTGCTAGGCTGGGTTGGGCAAAACCCTCACCTACCTGAGCAAACGCTCATTGAAAATATCTGCTTAGGTAAACCTAATGCGACCGAGACAGAAATTCAAAGTGCCATCGACAAGGCTTATGTCTCCGAGTTTTTACCTCATTTACCTGATGGTTTAAATACCCGCCTTGGTGATTACGCCGCGAGGCTCTCAGTTGGGCAAGCGCAACGTGTTGCTGTCGCGCGTGTGTTACTAAAACCATCGCGGCTACTGCTGCTAGATGAACCCGCAGCAAGCCTTGATTCACATAGTGAACAACGAGTCATGCAGACGCTGAACCAGCTATCTGAGCAACAAACCACGTTGCTTGTCACTCACTTATTAGAAGAAACCGTGGATTACGACCAAATTTGGGTGATGGCAAACGGCCAAATCGTTCAACAAGGTAGTTACCAACAACTCAGCCAGTCTGAAGGTGCATTTGCCCAGTTATTAGCCCACCGCAGTGAGGAGCTCTGATAATGAAAGTTTTATATCCCTTCTTAGCCCTCTACCGCCGTCATTGGTTCCTGATTACTCTTGGGATCATTTTGGCAATTGTGACGCTACTTGCCAGTATTGGTCTATTAACACTTTCAGGTTGGTTTTTAGCGGGTACGGCTATCGCAGGTTTCCCAGGCCTGTATTATTTCAACTACATGCTACCTGCAGCTGGCGTACGCGGTGCGGCAATTTTTCGTACTGCGGGGCGCTATGGCGAGCGTTTAGTCAGCCATGATGCGACATTCAAAGTCCTTGCGCATTTACGCGTCTTCGCCTTTAGTAAAGTACTGCCACTCTCACCGGGAGGAATTAGCCGCTTTCGCCAAGGGGATCTGTTGAACCGCCTAGTGGCTGATGTCGAAACACTTGACCACCTCTATTTACGTGTTTTATCACCAATTATCACCGCATTTTTCGTCACGTTCGTGTTAATTTTTGGCTTAAGCTACCTTGACTCGCGCCTTGCTTGGACGCTAGGTGGCGTGATGTTGTTCTTGCTATTCACCATGCCATTTGTTTTTTATCGCGCAGGTAAACCCATTGGCCGTGAGCTGACCGAACTTCGCGGCGATTACCGCACGATTTTGACGTCAGCACTGCAAGGGCAAGCTGAGTTAACCTTATTTGGTGCCACTGAACGTTTTCGCCGAAATCTTTGGCAAATTGAAAACAACTGGCAAATACGTCAGCAACAACAAGCAGCACTGACAGGGTTATCCCAAGCCATTATTTTATTTGCGTCAGGTGTGACTGCTACCTTGCTATTGTGGATGGCAGCAGAGCATGTTGGCGGTGACACTAAACCCGGAGCCTTGATTGCGTTATTTGTTTTCTGCGCCTTAGCGGCTTTTGAAGCGTTAGGTCCTGTAGCCGTTGCTTTCCAACATATGGGGCAAGTTATTGCATCTGCGACCCGCGTATCCCAATTAATGACCGCAAAACCTGAGGTGACTTTCCCGAGTGAAAGCCCTCCAATGACCACATTGGAAAACCTAACGGTCGATAATATTTCGTTTACCTACCCTGAACAGCCTTTTGCCGTGCTCAATAATGTGTCGTTGAGTTTAACCAAAGGCCAACACCTTGCTCTGCTTGGAAAAACGGGCTGTGGTAAATCAACACTCTTACAATTGTTAACCCGCGCATGGGATGTCGATAGCGGGGCAATTACATTAAATGGTCAGCCAATTAACGCATTTAGTGAGAAATCGCTGCGTAGCATCATGTCGGTTGTACCGCAACGCGTGCATGTGTTTAGTGATACGCTGCGTAATAATTTATTATTAGCTAATGAGCAAGCTAGCGATGCTGAGCTGAATGAGGTTTTACAACAAGTTGGTTTAGGCAATTTGCTTGAAAATGAATTAAAGCTTAATGCATGGATGGGGGAAGGTGGCCGCCAGTTGTCTGGGGGTGAACAACGCCGTTTAGGCATAGCTCGTGCATTATTGCACAACACACCGCTGGTACTGATGGATGAGCCTACAGAAGGGCTAGACGCACAGACAGAGCAGCAAATTTTAGCGCTGTTAAAAGAAAAATGTGCAGATAAAACATTAATTGTGATTACCCATCGCATGCAAGGTCTTGAAGAAATGGATAACATCTGCGTGATGGATAGTGGTAAAATTGTCGAACAAGGCACCCATCAAGCGCTGTTAGATAGGCAAGGTCAATACTACCAATTCCGTCAGCGCCATTGGGCTCAGAAAACGCACTGAGGCGCGGTATGTATCAACTTGATGATGACTCATATTTGTTCCCTCCCGTGTCGGAAGCGATGCGGGAACCCAATGGTTTATTAGCCATCGGGGGAGATCTTTCATCAAAAAGGCTGCAAGCAGCGTATTATGATGGTATCTTCCCTTGGTTCAATCCAAGTGAGATGCCTTTATGGTGGTCACCAGACCCTCGAGCAGTCTTAATGATGGGAGATTTACACATCAGCCGCTCGATGAAAAAAGTATTAAAAAAGCAGACTTATCGCATTACTATTAATCATGCTTTCAAGGATGTTATTGACGCGTGTTCTGTGCGTGAAGAAGGAACATGGATCCTGCCTGAAGTGCAAGCAGGTTACCTTGAGTTACACCATGAAGGGTTAGCCCATTCAGTTGAAGCTTGGTATGGCGATAAACTGGTTGGTGGCTTGTACGGTGTGAACATGGGGCACCTGTTTTGTGGGGAATCTATGTTCAGTAGAATGAATGATGCATCCAAATTTGCTTTTATTACATTCTATTTTCATTTTTTGCGCTATAATGGGCAGCTTTTTGATTGTCAGGTACTTAACCACCACACCGCCTCACTCGGCGCAAAAGAAATATCCCGTAGGGATTTTTTACATATTCTTTATCGGTGGCGTGACAAAGGGATAGACCCCGCCTGCTGGATACCGCAATCGATTGAATTACCGCCAATTTTCGACTAGTGAACATTGGTTTATTATTAATTTTATTCCTTCACATAAGTATAAAGATTGCGTTAAAATGCGACACTTCTTTACTTAGTGCGGGTTTTTGGGCATTATCTTGCCCGTTAAAAATCACGGTTATTAAACTTAGAGGATTAGATGGCCAAAGAAGACAATATTGAAATGCAGGGCACAGTTTTAGATACCCTGCCAAATACAATGTTCCGTGTTGAACTGGAAAACGGTCACGTGGTGACTGCTCATATTTCTGGAAAAATGCGTAAAAACTATATCCGCATCCTGACAGGCGACAAGGTAACTGTAGAGTTAACCCCTTATGACCTGAGCAAAGGCCGAATCATTTTCCGTAGCCGTTGATTACCTCTTCAGGCAAGGCCTGACATTACCACAGGTGCATGATACACCTGTGGTTAATTATGTCAGAATACCGCATCCTCCGGAGAGGCCTTGTGCACGCTACTGAAGCTGTATGTCAGTGTGTTACTTTTTTCATCAAGCCCGATACTTACAGAGCCGCCGTTGGTTAATGAACCAAACAGTAATTCGTTTGCTAATGGTTTCTTCAGGTTATCCTGAATTGCGCGTGCCATAGGTCGGGCACCCATCGCTTTATCATAGCCTTTTTCACACAACCAGCGACGTGCTGCTGCACTCACTTCGATAGATACGCCCTTCTCATCCAACTGTGCTTGCAACTCAACAATAAATTTATCAACAACTTGAGTGATAATTTCTGGCGTCAGTGAATTGAACCAAATGATGCCATCAAGGCGATTACGGAACTCAGGCGAGAAAGCACGCTTGATTTCAGACATTGCATCCGTACTGTTATCTTGCTCAGCAAAACCAATCGAGCGGCGCTGTGTTTCTTGCACCCCTGCATTCGTCGTCATAACAACAATCACGTTGCGAAAATCCGCTTTACGGCCGTTATTGTCAGTCAGTGTGCCGTGATCCATCACTTGCAGTAAGATATTGAACACATCCGGGTGCGCTTTTTCAATTTCATCCAATAACACCACAGAGTGCGGATGCTTGATCACGGCATCGGTCAATAAACCGCCTTGATCAAAGCCGACATACCCCGGAGGTGCACCGATTAAACGGCTGACAGTGTGGCGCTCCATGTATTCGGACATATCAAAACGCAATAATTTGATATCTAGCGCTTTGGCTAATTGCACGGTCACTTCCGTTTTACCGACCCCTGTAGGGCCTGCAAACAAGAAGGAACCAACCGGTTTATTTTCTAAGCCTAACCCAGCACGGTTCATTTTGATCGCTTCAGAGAGCGCTTCAATGGCTTTATCTTGACCAAACACTAACATTTTCAGTCGTGAATCAAGCGTTTTGAGCTTATCTTTATCACTCGATGAAACCGTTTTTTCTGGAATTCGTGCAATACGCGCAACCACCGTTTCGATTTCAGGCACACCAATCGTTTTCTTACGTTTACTTGGCGCAACTAAGCGCGTACGCGCCCCTGCCTCATCAATCACATCAATCGCTTTGTCTGGCAGATGCCTATCTGTGATATATTTAATGGATAAATCCACCGCTGCCTGAATGGCTTTCGCGGTATAACGCACATCATGGTGCGCTTCATATTTAGGCTTTAACCCATTAATAATACGGATAGTTTCTTCTGGTGTCGGCTCCACAATATCAATTTTTTGGAAACGACGCGCTAAGGCTCTGTCTTTTTCAAAAATACTACCGAATTCCTGATAGGTGGTTGAGCCTATCACTCGAATACGCCCACCTGAAAGCAGTGGTTTAATGAGATTTGCGGCATCGACTTGCCCACCCGATGCGGCTCCAGCGCCAATAATGGTATGAATTTCATCGATAAACAAAATACTTTTCGGGTCTTTTTCCAACATTTTAAGCAACGCTTTAAAACGTTTTTCAAAATCCCCACGATATTTCGTTCCCGCTAATAATGAGCCGATATCTAAGGAATAAATCGTGCAACCTTTCATGACATCAGGCACATCGTCCTGTTCGATACGCCATGCAAGGCCTTCCGCTATCGCGGTTTTACCAACGCCAGACTCCCCCACTAATAATGGGTTATTTTTACGACGGCGGCATAAGACTTGGATAGTACGCTCTAATTCGGCCTGACGCCCCACCAGCGGGTCGATATTCCCTTTTTTGGCCTGTTGGTTCAGGTTAGTCGTAAAGTTGTCCATATGGTCTTCTGAGACCGGTGGCTCTTCATTCGGCGCACTATTGTTGGACATGTCGTTATCTGACGATGACGACTCTTCACCTTTTACTGTACCGTGGGAAATATAATTGACCACATCTAAGCGGCTGACATCGTGCTTACGCAATAAGTACGCAGCTTGTGATTCTTGTTCACTGAAAATAGCGACAAGGACATTTGCCCCGCTAACTTCACTACGCCCCGATGACTGCACGTGGAATACCGCCCTTTGCAACACACGCTGAAAACTGAGTGTTGGCTGGGTGTCTCTGTTATCATTTTCGGGTAACAAGGGTGTAGTTTGCGCGATGAAGTGTTCCAGTTCTTGACGTAAAGCGACAAGATCAACCTTACAAGCCTCTAAAGCTTCGCGTGCCGAGATATTACTCAGTAACGCCAGCAATAGGTGCTCAACAGTCATAAATTCGTGGCGACTGTCTTTCGCTTTCGTAAAAGCTACGTTTAAACTAAGCTCCAGTTCTTGATTGAGCATAAGCACCTCCCAAAATTGATATTAAGCCAGGTCAGACTTTCTCTATAGTGCAAAGCAGAGGATACTCATGTTCACGGGCAAATGTATTGACTTGCGCCGCTTTTGTTTCTGCAACCTCTGCGGTAAAAACCCCACAAATTCCTTTTCCTTGAATATGCACATCTAACATTATCTGTGTAGCGCGTTCTTCATCAAAAGAAAAGTATTTTTGTAACACTTCGACAACAAAATCCATCGGAGTGTAATCATCATTATTCAATAATACCTTATACATCGACGGTGGCTGTAAGGTTTGTTCCACTTCGTCTTTGAATATGACGTCTGTTTTAAATGTGCCTAGAAAATCGCTCATTACTTTCTTGCTCAGTGTTTAACTTCAAATTAAGCATAGTCTTTATTATCAACGATTTCTATCAATCCACATGATAGTGACATAAAACTATACCATTAAATTCTTTCATGGCTTTTCTCAAATAAGCCTTTCATTTGCAGTGTATCATGCCACTCGCCTCAACGCTTATCTTTAGCAATCTGTGAGCTATATCAAATATCACAGAAAATAACATTTGGCGCTTATCGAATTCTTACCACTTTACCATAATTCCTGAAACTCCCCTCTTGACCTTAGAATGCAATTTACTACAGTATGTTTTACGAACAATTTTCAGCGTATATTTACTTAGTTTCTGTGTGTATTTTGTACATGTCTGTAAAACACAACTAGCAACCTAAAGGATAAAATATGGAGACGGGTATCGTTAAGTGGTTCAATAACGCAAAAGGCTTTGGTTTTATTTGCCCGGCTGATGGTGGAGAGGATATTTTTGCTCATTATTCCTGCATCAAAATGGACGGTTACAGGACACTAAAAGCAGGCCAAAAAGTCCAATTTAGTGTGACAATTGGGCCAAAAGGTAATCATGCCAATATGATTATTCCGCTCGAATCTGAAGAAATCACAGAAAACACGGCGGAATCAAATTAGTTTTTGCGCAATAGAGCACAGTTAATTATTTCAATTATATTGATGCTGTTAATAATTAACTGTGGCTATTTTATAGTATTAACGGCCAGAGGCTTGTAAGTGAGACATACTGCCATACAGTGACGTCAATAACGCATATTGCTCCGCATCATAAAAATCACACTGTTTTTGCGTAAAAGCTTTCGCTACCTCAATCATAAATTTCACCGCAGCAGCAATATCAATCTCATGACTTGCTCCCGTAGAACAACCGGGCACCACGGTTTCAGAACAGATAGCTACACCAACAACTGGGGCAGAGGTAGACACGGCAGGTTGCATAATACTATTGATATGATGAAGGCCATTACCATACGGCGTTATATCCTGAATGGATAAAGGAAATGTCACCGCACGCTGCCCACTGCTCCACTCCATCAAGCGAATTAAATCATCAGAAACAGGCAAAATGTACCCGTCTTTAACGGTTGGCGATAATGCATAACCTTTATAATTCAGTAAGTTATTACCTTTGGTGGTATCTACTGATAAAATAGCATCCGCTTCAGGGATAGCTTCATGTTGATTCATCGTAGCATCTTCCAAAGGAGAGTCCATAAAATCAACTGGGGTATGAGGACGAGTCGGTGCATTAGGGCAAATATGGGTTGTAACCACCACATCACCCACTAATTTATCTCCTTTTTCATGCATTTGTGCTAATTTCAGTGCCGTTGCAATGGCAGCAATAGCGCCATCAGCATCTGAAACCACGCCAATACATGAAGGCCGAGCACCAATCCCACCTAAGCGGCCAATAATACCCAATGTAGGCGCTTGATAACCTTGAGATTTACCCTGAGTACCGGGAATGAGAATACGGACAAAATCACTTTGACCTTTCAGGTCTTTGACCGTTTTAGAAGAAACTTTAATTGCTGGGAAAGTCTTGAACAATGCAACAACATCTTCCCCCTTAACACTTGCGCAATCAATTAGCTCATACGCACAAAGGGTTTGCTTTAGACTCATTGTACTTCCTTGAATTTTAATAATTTTTATTTGGTTGTAGGGCTACTTTGAAATTAAACCACACAAAATACGGCTTAATTCCATTTCACCCAAGTTAAGGCTTAATTGTTAAAAAAGCCTTATTTTTCCTGATGAAGGCGTATTCACGCACTTAAAATAAAAAACTAATAATATAAACTACTTATGGTGTGCTACTTACTTTCACTACTTACTTTTACTACATGACATAACATTACTTGTTGGTACTTCTTTGCAACCAATAAGGATCTCCGACCATGCAACCAAGGTAAGACGCCTTACGGCATAGGTTAGTGGACAGCTGCTCCATAACCTGTTCATTCATTTGTGTTTCTGGCAAACTTAGACATAACGCGTACAAGGTATTCAGTGAGGGATCAAATACCGTACTGGACACCGAAGCTACCCCCGCTACAGACTCGTTAACGGAAAACTCCCATCCGCGTTCATTAATCAGATTCATTTGCTCTGTTAACTTCGCTTGCAAATCTTTGTCTTCACGGCCAATAATTTTTGCTCTTTCATGTAATGGTAAGCGCGCTAGTAAAGCCCGCCCCGTTGAAGTGCCAAGAATTGGCAAACGAGTGCCCGGTTGTGTGATCACCTGCAACATGCTATTGCCAAAACGTGCATGAACAACTCGCACCATTTCATCATCGAGCGCCGAAACATAGCTGGTAAACCCAGAGTCTTTCGTCAATTCATCAAGGGCTTCTAACGTCATATCAATCAGTGGGTTCATTCCACGTGCACGGTGTGCTAATTCCATGATTAATAAGCCCGGACGATAAATAGGCGCATTATTTTTCTTTTCTAGCAGCCCCAGTTCCGACATTTGTTTTAATAAGCGAGATGCGGAACTCTTTGGCATACCCAATTCATTGACTAACGTCGTAACGGTAAGCTCATTACCTGAACGCAAAAATAACTGATAAACATCAACGACGCTGTTTAAAATACTCATGTATCAAAACCTTGAGTGAGAACACCGTAATCTTGCGGTTTTCTATCACGTAAATACGGAATGGTTAAACGTGTATGGGCTTGTAGAACAAAATCAATTTCACCCATGAGCAACGCTTCACCATCACAGGTTGCTTCACAAAGCACTTGTCCGCGAGGGCCTAGTACTTTGCTGCCACCAAATAAGTGTAAATCCTCTTCATGGCCCCAACGGTTAACCGCCAGTAAATGTGCCCCGTTTTCTAAAGCACGAGACGCCGTATTGATGTCCCACATGTCTTTATCTTGCACACACCATGCAGAAGGCGCGATTAACAACTCAGCACCCTGAAGTGTGAGAATACGCGCAACTTCAGGGAACCCCATGTCATAACAAATCATGATGCCAATTTTGCCAATTGGCGTATCAAACACAGGGAAGCTATCACCGCGACTAAACCATTGTTTTTCTATGCCAAAGGCATGAACTTTTCGAAATACGCCGCTGATACCTTCACAACCAGGGTTCCAAACGCCAACCGCGTTATAGATATCCCCAAGGTAGTCACCACGTTCAACAAAACCACTTACAATGGTGATATTTAAGCGCGTTGCAAGTTCACTAAATAAACGATACGTTTCACTTCCTGTAGAATCACTAAGATCCCACAGTTTAGTCTTCAATAAATCACCGCGATAACCTGTTGTGGCCAATTCTGGAAAGCAAATTAACTTCGCCCCAGACTCTGCCGCTTGTTCGCATAACAGCGCCATGCGCTGCAAGTTAGCGTGTTTATTCCCCAGCTCAGAATCAAACTGAGCAAGGGCAACTTTGACCTTGCTACCTGACATCGCGCTTTCCTTAATCTAAGTGAGCCACTTTACGAAAATGCACGGTATCGACACCTTTTGCTTTCGCTTGCCAGCGCATGCCAATCCAATAAGCCAGCGCACCTGTAATTAAAGAGTTAAGTGCAGGAATGCCATAATCAGCATGGAATGGCCCTAATTCTGATGTTCCCCAGCCTACGATAACGGCTAACAACCACACAACGAGAGTCACAGGGTTATAAGCTTCGCAGCTAGATGGCAACACGCCTTGTTCACGGGTGATATCAAGCTCTTTGCGGTCACGTTTTAAAATGTAATAGTCGACAACCATGATCCCTGCAACAGGCGGGATAGCGATGCCTAAGTAAATCAAAAAGCTAATAAAGTTGTCTAAAATACCTAACATGGAGGCAATCGTACCGAAGACACCAATCACCCACGTTAAATAACGACGGTCAAAACGCTTATTAAAGATAGCGTTAAGTAGTGTTGAAAAACCTAATGATGATGAATACAGGTTAATGTCGTTCATTTTTATAGTGGCAAAGATAACAATCGATGCACCTAATAAACCTGTTAATGCCATCATCAAGTCAAATACTTGGCTAGTACGTAATGCTAATGCCATCAGTACCGCTATCATATTGACTAAAAGCTCACCGAAAAATGTGCCTATTAATGTCATCCAAAAGACATCCTTCGGTTTTTTCATAAAGCGGCTAATATCTGGTGTGGTCACCGCTGAAATAATAAAACCACCTGCAACCATGGTGATTGCCGCAGGCATTGTCATTAAAGACCCGGCAGGGGCAGTGTCATTGATAAGCGTACCAAGATCCTGACCCGATAATAAATTATACGTTGCCCAGCCTAACGCGAATAAAAAGAGCGGCGTTGAAATATTGGCGGTAATAGATAAAAATCGATACCCATATACCGTAATAATCGTCACCGCAATACCTGTAATAAGTGACCAAGTCCCTGGTGTTAGCACATTAGTCGCTTTATACATTCCATCCGCAAAGAAACCATTTTGGACGCCAAACCAGCCCATCAAGGAGATGGCAATCGCGCCACCAATAAGAGCTGAACCTAACTTTCCAAAACCAGACCACCTTGATAGTAGACTGATTGACATTCCTTCGCGGCATGCAGCTGCTCCGAGCCCCCAACTGACAACCTGTAAAATTACAGAGCCAAGGATGGTCGCCCAAAACGCCTGCCAAAAAGTTAACCCGTAACCGAGGGCTGCACCTAACATCACTTGTGAAACACAAGCGAGTGCGCCAATTCGTAGAATTAACACTTCATAGAACGGCCTACGAGCACTTTGGGGTACTCGAGCCAAAGAATAATCTTCACCTGCTTTATTCGCCATTTTGCACCTGCTGTGTGGTTGTCTTTGCTTAGTTTTTACTGGCTTTAATTATTTGTTCCATTATATGGAACTAGGTTTCATTTATTCTACATGCAGATAATATCCATGATCGATATCGAATCGCAAGCAGAATTTATCTTTTCAGATAACTTTTTTATTATGGAATATTTCACGGAGCGAGGAAATACCGTACTAGTAAAAAATTTTATCGATAAATGAATAGGTTAAAAATTACGTGTTTAATTAGCAGAATTGGAGTGAGGAACTCGGTTCCATAAAACAGGACTATTCTTTGATGTAAATTTCCTTCTAGATAGCAACATTCACTCCAATTTTGAGTATCCGAGTACGATGTTGCTCGGCAAGAAAGAAATTTAGCTTTGGTTGGAATAAATGATTTATGAAAGAAATAGACATGGTGAGTTGTTAGTGTGCTAAAAATAGTTAACATCGGGAACATGAAATGCCAACTGAAATAAACTACCCCATAAAATTTCATCAATCTGATTTGCAACGTTATGTATATACAAACAAAAACGTAGCAAGAAAGCTTATACATCAGCTTAAAAGTATTGAAAATATTGAAAATGCATGCAAAAAAGGTATATGCAGAGGCCTATCTCACACTTTTATTGCTTATGAAAAACAGGGGCTTGGGGCTCATTATATTAACTTGCTAAAATCATCTAAAAATTCATTTACAACTATAGAGTCACCCTACAATGAGATTAGAAAACCTATTAATCAATTAAATGTAGAACACAACTCAATCCTAGAAAATGTACTCAGTCATCTCTGTACTGATATATTTAACTTGCAAATAAACCAATCTTATTACAATTACTATTATAATATGGCCAGTAAACTTTATTCGTTTACGTTACCTCCACGGTCTGAAAATATCACTCAATTTGATTATATTTTTCAGTGTTTAGAGAAGTTTAAAAATGATAGAAACATACATTTCTCATCTCGATGTAATATTAGTTTTGAGATTGAAAAAGAACTAATTAAAAACTTCTATACTAAGATAGAATCAAATACAGAGATGCCTGTTTCAGGCAATAGTAAGGAAATGATGCCTATTTATAATAAAATTAGGCATAAAAAAAACTTAACTCCTTATGAGATGCAAGTTCTTATTGAAGCTGCTTATAACTATTGCGGCTTGCATTATGCGAGCGAAACAGCCTCAACGAACGTTAACTTAGGAATTTCGCCTTATCGTGATCAATCTGCTTTTTCATTTAACAATATCTACCACCGTGAAAAGGCAGTCACATTAGAAGACTTAAAACATGACATAACTAATTGTATAACGAAAAAACAAGATCTTTCTTGCATGTTTAGCACAACAGACCATGCAATGGCTATTGTTTGTCGGTATGACATGCTTAAAAACCGTTATATATTTAGCTTTTTTGAACCTAATAAAGGATTAATACAAACAGAATCTAAAAAAGAGTTTTTTGATATTTTAACGAGAATACCAACATACAATGGGTATGAAAAAAAATTTGATCCTTTACTTATCGGGCATATTCGAAACTTTCAAAAATCAAATACACCGTCAAAAAAATTACACCTTCCTGTTATAACTTATAAAAATCATCTAACTAAAAAGCACCTTGTTGACAGCAAAACAGTGATTAAGCTCAACAAGGATGTAACATTGTCTTTTGAAGAATATTATCAAGAAAACAATGAATTGATACTTAAACTCCCTTTAGGCAAAAGAATTTTCATAATTTATTCTGAACTCAACGATATCAACGAAACGGTCGATTTAATTAACAATTCTATGCAGGAATTCCCAAGTTACATGGGGAACGATATCTATATCAATTGGAAGGGGCAGATATTAAACCGACTTTCAAAACATTGATATCTCATCGCCTCTGCATACATTGCGGATGCAGAGGCTAATAACCATCAATAAATCACTCTCTCGCTAATGCATCAATTGGGTTTAAACGTGCGGCACTGCGTGCGGGCAAGAAGCCGAAAATAATGCCAATTGCCGTTGAACAGACAAATGCACTAATTAGGGCGACAGGGTCAAACGTGAACGTCCAGCCCGGTAGCGCCATTTGAGCGAGTAAACTGATCCCATAAGAAAGGGCAATCCCCATTAAACCACCCATCAAGCACACCAATATCGCTTCAATGAGAAACTGCTGCATCACATCACTGGTTCTCGCGCCAACTGCCATACGAATACCAATTTCGCGGGTTCGTTCTGTCACCGAAACCAACATGATATTCATCACGCCAATCCCCCCGACCACCAGTGAAATAACCGCCACCAAGGTTAAAAACAACTGCATAGTTTGGGTGGTTTTTTCTGCTGTTTTTATAAAAGTATCAAGGTTGTAGGTGAAAATGTCTTTTTTGCCGTGACGTAACGTTAATAAGCGTGTTAGTTGCTGCTCCACATTTTTGGCATCATAACCCTCCTTCACGCGCACCGTAATGCTGTCATAATACGGTCGATTTAAAATCTTGCTATTCATTGTGGTATCGGGAAGCCAAACAGATAAGGATTTACTGGAGCCAAACATTGATTTTTGCTCTTCCAACACTCCAATCACTGTCGCTGGCATATTGCCAATAAGCAAGGTTTCCCCTACTACATTGGCCTGTTTTGGGAAAAAACGTCTCTTGGTATTGGCATCAATAATGACCACCTGAGCACGCCTGTCCACCATGTCTTGAGTGAAATTCATACCCTCTGAAAATTTTGAGGCATACACATTAAAATAATCGCGACCAATTCCCGTTAACTGAGCAGGGGCATCTAAATTTCCTTTTCTCAACCGCGCTGAGCCATTTAGCTCACCTGAAATCGCATGAACATACGGCTGTTTTGCCAATGCAGTAATATCAGACGCCTTTAAGGATTGTCGATTTTGCGCATCATCACTCCCAAAATCAGTGCCGGGATAAATCGAAATGGTATTGGTACCAATCGATTTGATATCATTAAGCACCATGCCTTGGGCGGCATCGCCGATGACCATAATGGATACCACGGAAGCAATCCCGATAATAATCCCCAACATGGTCAATAAAGTGCGCATTTTATTGACCACCATGGCACGCCAAGCCATCAATAATGCTTCACTAAATCGACCGTAAATCTGCCCTAGCGACAATTTCCTTGCGGGTGCTTTTGATAGCGGCTTGGCTAACTTGCTGTTTTTTGAACCTGAGTCACGAATAATCTCGCCATCTTTGATTTCGACAATACGTTCAGCTTGCTGGGCGACCGTTGGATCGTGTGTGACAATAATCACCGTATGGCCTTGAGCACAAAGGTCTTTGAGGATTTTCATTACCTCTTCGCCTGAATGGCTATCCAACGCCCCCGTTGGCTCATCGGCAAGAATCACTTGCCCACCATTCATCAGTGCGCGTGCAATACTGACTCGTTGTTGTTGCCCACCTGATAGCTGGCTTGGTCGATAATTAACGCGTTCACCTAACCCTAATCGCTGAAGTAATTGCGCTGCACGTTCCCGCCGCTGGGCTTTCCCAGAACCTGCATATACGGCCGGGATTTCAACATTTTGCTCAGCACTCAGGTGGCTTAATAAATGGTAGCGTTGGAAAATAAAACCAAAGTGTTCGCGGCGAAGCTCCGCAAGTTGGTCGTTATCTAATAGTGCAATATTTTGCCCATCAATATGGTACTCCCCCGATGACGGCTTATCGAGACAGCCAATAATGTTCATCAAAGTGGATTTACCTGAACCAGAAGCACCGATAATCGCAACCATTTCACCTGCATTAATTTGCAAAGAAACGTTTTTTAAAACGGTGACTTCATTTTCACCATCACCATAACGGCGAGTGATCCCTTGGAGCTCAATGAGTGCACTCATCTTAACTCTCCGAACCACTGTGCCCAATAATGACTTTATCCCCTTCATTCAGCCCTTTAATTACTTCGACCGACACATCATTGCGACTACCAATTTCAATCTGCTTTTTCTCTGCTTTTTGCCCTTCTAGCACTTCTACATCATAAACTTGCGGTGAGACTTCATCACCTAACGCAGAAAGGGGTAATATCAGCACATCTTTACGTGAATCGAGCTCGATTTTAACTTGCGCCGTCATTTGTAATTTTAGGAGATGCTGAGGATTAGGGACTTCAAAACGTGCATAATAGAAAATAGCATCATTAATTTTTTCAGGGGTTGGCAGAATGTCTTTTAGCTTACCTGAGAACTTTTTATCGGGTGCGCCTAATACCGTAAACGAAGCTTCTTGTCCCGGTTCTAAATAAATCACATCCGCTTCAGACACTTCCGCTTTAACCAACATAGTGTCTAAGTCTGCTAATGTTAAAATCGTTGGTGCTTCTTGCGCTGCAATCACGGTTTGCCCTTGTAACGTTTTGATAAACGTGACAATGCCGTCCATCGGCGCGGTGATTTGTGTGTATTTTAAATTGGTTTTTGCCGTATCTAGCGTGGCTTGGTTACGTTTGATTTGTGCCTGATACGTCGCAACTTGCGCTTTTTTTACATCAACATCGGTTTTGGCTTTATCCAATTCTTGCTGTGCAACAGCCTGCAATTTAGCGAGGCTCAAGTGGCGCTGGTATGTCAGTTGTGCCAGTTTCAACTCAGCTTGCGCTAACGATAAATTAGCCTCAAGTTCACGGGTCGTCGCTTCAGACTCAGTGACATCATTCTGCGCTTTTTTCGGGTCGATAACCGCCAGTAAATCGCCTTTTTTAACGTAATCACCTTCTTTAACGTATAAGGTTTGTAATTGCCCGCTAACCTGTGCGCCCACATCAACCTTACGTACAGCATCTAATTTACCTGTTGCAAGGACTTGTTTATCCAAGTCGCCACGGGTCACGTCAACGGTTTGGAAAACCTCTTCTTTCTCACCTTTCAAGAGAAATGCAGCAGCACCGACAGCAACAATTAATATCACCAAGTATATCGGCCACTTTTTTTTCGGTTTTACCTTCATCGTTCTTCACTTCCTATAATTAAAAAGAGGGCGACGCCCTCTTCGAAATACTATGCTATATCACTTAAGTTATCGTTTAATTAAACATACTACAGATAAATACCCGCTATCTATAAATATTCAATCAACAATATATTCATATGCGTTATCAATACGCTTTCCCCCGCGCTAACCATGCCACCCTTGAGAACATACTTCTTAACTGTAATGGAACACTATCGGGCCCCAGTTCTGCGGAACGGTTCACCGTGGCTAAAGCTAAGTCAGGTTTTGACGTTCGGGAAATCGCTTTGATAATCACACGGCGTGTCGATACCCGTGCATTTTCAGGAATATCCGCAATTTCATGATAAAGGCTTTTAAAGCCCTCGCGATATAGGAAATGTTCCATATCTGGCGCGGTGAGCATGGTTAAGCGGTCTCTATCAGGTGAGTTGATTTTATTGGCGTAATGGGTCGCCGTTGCCGCATATTTACGCCCTGCCTCATCCCCATCGGTTAAAACATGCCATTCTATTCCCATTTTATTGGCAAATTTTAATAGCGGTTTCAAGCCACTTTGTGCAAACGCAATGACTTTAATTCCTTCTGTTTCAAAGTAATAATGACATTGGCGGGCAAACTCACTCATCAACCAAATCTCAGTTTCACCTTCCACTAATAACCAACAACGTGCAAATAATGATGACGGCCGGTTAAAACGAATATGGAACGAAATTTTTCGCAGTTCTTCCGCACTTAAATCATTTTGCGTTAAACGATAAGCCGATACTTTGTTTGTATCACGTACTAAACGGCATAGGTCTTCAAGGGGAGCCTGAGAAAGCAATTCCCCTGAATTTGTCGTGGTAATCCGTTGTAACGCAAACAAGCTCAATAGCCCCCACGCAATCGATAGCATAATCGGGTGTAGCCGTGTTTCGGGGTCTTCAACAATAATGAGCGGGCGGGCATGTTTATCTAAATGAATATTGCCCTTGGATTGCAGTAATGAAGAAAACATCCCTAAGATAATCAAACGAATGTTGCGTTGGTTGGGTTTTGCAATCAAACGGCTAATATTATCCAGCGCTTTCCAGCCTTGCTTACGCGGTTCAATATTCACCATATTGTCATTAAGCTTGATCATATGCGCACTTTGCCCTGAAAAATAGTGGCTTAATAACTGTTGCATAGCATCTACACCGTCAACTAAGTCATCATCACTTAAACGCTCTGGATTATTCACCAAGGCACTGGTTAATTCCTTGATTCGAACATTAAATGAATCCCGAAATTCTTTTTCACCGACGACAATAGTTTCAGGGTTGAGAGATTGTAAAAAACGCGCATCTCGTAAGCGAATAACAGGATATAGCCTAACAATCTCCTTGATATATTTGCCTACATTATCCAGAGAAAGTTTATTTCCCCCTGAATTTAAAAAGCTTTTATCCACCACAATCGTATTGTCATCACGCAGTTCAGCACTCACTCGGTAAAAGATGTGTTTTAGATCATCGCCATTGTCGACCCAAACTGAACTAAGATTATGAAAACGATAAGATTGATGGCGGCCTTTATGCCTTTCACAAAATTTTAAAACGATTTGCAATGAGCGATAGCGGGAGGCATCGTCCCCCATCGGGTGATGAAAATCATGCAGGTTAAATTGGTAATCTTGATGTTCTGGTGAGAGAAGTAAATCGAGCGCATCGAGGAGACTGGACTTGCCCCATGAGTTTTCCCCGATCAAAACAGTACTGTTATTGAGCTCTAAAGAAAGGCGGTTGATCCCTCTAAATCCGTATATTTCAACACGTTCCAGATACATATCTCACTCCTTGTCATGTTTTCTTTAATATACTCTAAACTCGTCAATTTGCATTTAGATTATCAATATTTTTGCTGACAAAACGCACATTTAGAGCTTATCGATTAACCACTGGTTTTACTATAAGTATGTCTGCAGAATAAAAAATCTTCACAACAAAATAGCTAACTGAGTTGAGCTAGCAATGGCAGTGTTATAAAATAGTAAAACTTTCTTTTTTAGTGTTTTTGACCTATTTTTCATTCAGTCACCAATAATAAAATTATATAGGGAAAAAATGCTTTAGCACGACGAGTTAAATTTTCAATAACGCAAATAAAAAAACAAATATAACTCATTGTTTATATTAACCAAGTTAATGGGATAACCACTAAGGATGCGGCGATGTATTCAGGACTCTTAATTATTCTTCTACCGTTAACACTCGGTTATCTTATTCCTATTAAAAACAAGCAGGTGCTCCATCGTGTCCACAAGTCACTAAACTCGATGGTGTATGTAATTTTATTTTTAATGGGGATCACCCTTGCACTGCTTGAAAACTTAAGCGAACACCTCTTTTCTATCTTAATTTATGCCATTACTTTTTTTGGCTGTATTTTTTCCCTCAATGTTCTCTCGCTGTTATTACTCGATAAGCTAGACCCGTGGAAAGTTCCGCAACATAAACAAGAAAAACCCCCATCACGCATCAAAATGGTGCTTGAATCCCTGCAATTGTGTGGCGTCCTGCTTTTAGGCTTTATCGTAGGCTTAACAGGCTTTGATTTTCTACATTATGCCGATAAAGGCAGCCAAATTGCTTTAATGCTGTTGTTATTATTGGTTGGTATTCAATTACGTAACAGCGGAATGAGCATTAAACAAATTTTAATTAACCGCCGCGGGACAACGGTTGCCTTTGTAATGGGTGTAAGCGCGTTAGCGGGTGGAGCACTGGCAGCATTATTGCTTGGCTTACCCGTTAAGATGGGGTTGGCTCTCGCCTCGGGCTTTGGTTGGTACTCACTCACAGGGATCGTACTAACGGATGCCTATGGCCCAGTAATGGGGAGCGCCGCCTTTTTTAATGACTTAGCCCGCGAGCTAGCGGCCATCATGCTGATCCCCCTTATTATTAATCGCTACCGCTCAACCGCATTGGGCATTTGCGGCTCCACATCAATGGACTTCACCCTTCCTGTTTTACAACGCAGCGGCGGTGTTTCCATTGTGCCTGCCGCCATTGTTCACGGCTTCGTACTTAGTCTTATTACGCCAATTCTTATGGCCTTCTTTACATAGGTAAAATTTCAGTCACAATAGCCGTTAATTTGCGTGAAACAGGAAATTAACATGACAGAAAAACAACGTGTTTTAGTGTTGGGCGCTAGCGGCTATATTGGGCAGAATCTTATCCCCCAACTGATTGAACAAGGTTATGACGTTACTGCGGCTGCACGTCGTGTTGATTGGATGCTCTCTCAAGGTTGGCAAGATACGCGCTGTATCTTTGTTGACTTGCATGACCCAGAGACCTTAAAAGATGTCATGAAGGAAATCGATATTGTCTATTTCCTCGTTCATAGCATGGCCGACCAAGCTAATCTGATTGAGCGGGAACGTAGCGCTGCGCGTAATGTTCAACAAGCGCTTGAAGGTTCAGGTGTTAAACACGTTATTTATCTCAGCGCACTCCAACATGGGCATACCTATTCCCCCCACCTGATTGCAAGACGCTTAACAGGGGATATCCTGCGTGAAAGCAATATCCCTGTCACTGAAATCCGCTCTTCAATTATTGTTGGGTCAGGCTCTGCAGCATTCGAAATCATGCGGGATATGGTTTACAACTTAGCGATCCTGACCCCACCACGCTGGGTACGTTCTAAGTCATCACCGATTGCGCTGTCGAATATCCTGTATTACTTAACACAATTGGCCAAAATGCCAACAAATGAAAACCGCATATTTGATGCAGGCGGCCCTGAATTTATTAGTTACCAAGAGCTATTCAAACGATTTATCAAAGTCAGTGGCAAACGCCGCTTACTGATCCCTATCCCAATCCCGATTAGCATGATTTCCGTGCATTTTATTAGCTTGATCACCTCAGTACCGCCGACTATTGCAAAAGAGCTGATTCAAGGATTACAACACGACCTTCCCGCTGACGATAAAGCGCTACGAGAGCTTATCCCGCAAACGTTAATTTCCTTTGATGATGCGGTAAGAACCACATTAGCTGAGGAAGCGGACGCGGTAGACAATGCGGATTGGGGTTATGACCCCGAAGTGAGAAAGCGCTGGCGTCCAGGTTATGGTTATTATCCAAAACAAGCGGGTTCAACTCTCGGCACAACGGCGAGTTCTGAATCCCTTTGGCATACGGTGCAGCAAATTGGCGGCAAAGACGGTTATTTTTACGCCAATGGCCTGTGGAAAACCCGCGCCATCATGGATGACATGATGTTGAATAAAGTAAAATATGGCCGTCCTGACAGAGAATACCTGCAACTTGGCGATGAAGTTGATGGCTGGCGGGTGATTAACCTCGAACCCAATAAGCAGCTCAGCTTACTGTTTGGCATGAAAGCGCCGGGGCTCGGTCGTTTAACCTTTACTATCCATGACAGTGGCAGCCGACGTTCTATCGATGTACGGGCTTGGTGGCATCCCGCAGGTTTTTGTGGCCTACTCTATTGGTTTGCCATGATGCCTGCTCACCTGTTTATCTTTAAGGGGATGGCAAAGCGAATTAGCGATCTCGCGTTTGAACGGGATAAACAACTCGCAAAGCAACAACAAGCAGCTCATCCAACCGAAAAATCTGACTAATTTTAGCGTAAAAACCAAATTTTTATGCAGAAATTATTGCATAAATATGCTTACAGGATTAATATCGCTGGTAGTTAAAAAGGATATTATTGGTAAGCATGAGCATTCAATTAAAAAACATAAACTGTTTCTATGGTTCCCATCAGGCACTCTTTGATATCAATCTAGAGTGCTCTGCTGGCGAGACGATGGTATTACTCGGGCCAAGTGGCGCAGGTAAAAGTTCGCTGCTACGTGTTCTCAATTTATTAGAGATGCCGCGTTCCGGTCATTTGAATATTGTTGGGCAGCAATTTGATTTTTCATCCACGCCGGATGCAAAATCTATTCGCGACTTACGCCAAAATGTTGGTATGGTATTTCAACAATATAACTTATGGCCGCACCTTAGTGTGATGGACAACTTAATTGAAGCCCCTTGCCGCGTCTTAAAGCTCTCTAAACAAGAAGCGTATGCCAAAGCGGCTAAGTTGTTAGACCGTTTACGTTTATCCCAATTTGCAGACCGTTATCCGCTGCATTTGTCCGGTGGTCAACAGCAACGCGTTGCCATTGCACGGGCCCTTATGATGGAACCTAAAGTGTTGTTATTTGATGAGCCAACCGCAGCACTTGACCCAGAAATTACCGCTCAGGTTGTAGATATCATTCGTGAATTATCTGCGACAGGCATTACGCAAGTGATCGTCACTCACGAAGTGGAGATTGCTCGCAAAACCGCTAGCCGTGTGGTGTATATGGAAAACGGCCATATCGTAGAACAGGGGGATGCTAGCCATTTCGCAGCACCTCAAACTGACGCATTTGCAAATTATCTGTCACATTAATAGATATAGGATTAAGCAATGAAAAAAATTATATTAGCTGCGCTGCTGGGCGCTGTAACCCTATCGGCAACTGCTGCAGAAAAAGAAACCATTCGTTTTGCGACTGAAGCGACTTACGCACCGTTTGAAATGTTTGATAAAAACAATCAAATCGTCGGTTTTGACGTTGATTTAGCGAATGCTATGTGTGAAAAAATGAATGCGACTTGCACATTTACTCACCAATCTTTCGACAGCTTAATCCCAAGCCTGAAATTCCGCCGTTTTGAAGCGCTAATGGCGGGTATCGACATTACCCCTGAGCGTCAACAACAAGTGGATTTCACTGAAACTTATTACCCTAACTCTGCGGAATTTATCGCAGTGAAAGAAAAAATCAGTTCTGTTGACCAACTGAAAAACAAAAGAATCGGTGTCCAAAACGGAACCACGCATCAAAAATACATCATGGAACAACACAAAGGCATGACCACTGTTCCTTACGATAACTACCAATCTGCGGTTTTAGACCTGCAAAATGGCCGTATTGATGCTGTATTCGGTGACACTGCCGTTGCTGACGAATGGTTAAAAACCAAAGGCAACGAAAACTTAGCCGCTGTGGGTGAGAAAGTCACTGATCCACAATACTTCGGTATCGGTTTAGGTATCGCAGTGCGTAAAGGAAATAAAGAGTTGTTGGATAAAATGAATAAAGCCTTAGCAGAAGTAAAAGCTGACGGCACTTATGATGCTATCCACAAAAAATGGTTTCAACAGTAATCGATATAATTAATGAACAACCTTCTATTTTTAACAAGTGCCACCGGTATCACCGTCGGCCTTGCTGTTTCTGCCCTAATCTTGGGTTTAATTCTTGCCATGCTATTTACCGCATGGGAGTCTGTCCGCTTTAAGCCAATTGCCTTTTTAGGCACTTGTTGGGTGACGCTAATTCGTGGGTTACCTGAACTACTGGTTGTCCTATTCGTTTATTTTGGGACATTACAGCTGATCAACCTACTCGGGGATGGCTTTGATATTAACCTCGGGTTTTGGCAAACCACCATCCAAATTGACCCCAGCATCTTCTTTGCCGATAGCGGTGAGTTTGATTACACTCCATTCGTTTGTGGTGTCATTGCCCTCGCCCTACTGTATGCCTCCTATGCCTCACAAACCCTAAGGGGTGCACTCAAAGCGGTGCCTTATGGTCAGTGGGAAGCGGGTTTTGCACTCGGCCTTAAAAAGCGTACGATTTTCTTTCGTTTTATTATGCCGCAAATGTGGCGCCATGCCCTGCCGGGTTTAGGCAACCAATGGTTAGTTCTGTTAAAAGATACCGCTTTAGTCTCTTTAATCAGCGTGAATGATTTAATGCTACAAACAAAAACCATTGTTAACCGTACTGGCGAACCTTTTACTTGGTACGTTATAGTCGGTCTGATTTACCTTGCCATTACGCTGGTTAGCCAATTGGTATTAAAGCGCATTGAATTGAGAACGACGCGCTTTGAGCGGGGTGACTCCAAATGATTGATATGATCCTAAAAATTCTACCGGGGTTACCAACCAGTCTATCACTGACGTTCTGTGCATTAATTGTGGCTTTTCTGTTAGCGGGATTATTTACGTTAATTTTATCCCTTAAAACCAAAGTCATTTCGCAAATTGTGAAGGTGTATATCACCATCTTCACCGGTACGCCTTTATTAGTGCAGTTTTTCCTAATCTATAATGGCCCAAGCCAATTTAAGTCGTTACAAAACTACCCTCTATTTTGGGAATTAATATCGACACCTTGGTTCTGTGCGATGATTGCATTAGCGTTAAACAGTGCCGCCTATTCGACGTTATTGTTCCACGGTGCCGTCAAAGCGATCCCATCAGGGCAATGGCAATCTTGCCAAGCGTTGGGAATGAGTAAAGTGCAAACCATGCGCATTATTCTGCCTTATGCCTTTAAACGCTCTTTATCTTCTTATTCCAATGAAGTGGTGTTAGTGTTTAAAAGTACCTCACTGGCTAGTACGATCACCATGTTAGATATCATGGGGTACAGTAGCCAAGTATTTGGTCAGACATGGGATGTGATGGCGTTTGTTGCTGCGGGGATTATTTATTTGGTGGTTAATGCAATCTTAACCATTCTGATGCGCTTAATCGAACGCAAGGCACTGGCCTTCGAGCACCGAAATTAATATCTTTAATTCAATACGTTAAAAAGCTTGGCTAAATACCAAGCTTTTTTTCATCAATTCGTCTTAATTATTCTTTCGCTTTAACAACGTCAGCACTTCAAAGTGCGCCGTATGTGGAAATAAATCAAACAGCTGCACTTTACACACTTGATAGCCAGGCAACTGCTGTAAATCTTGCGCCATGGTTTGTGCATTACAGCTTGAATAGAGAATATATTCTGGCTGCATATGGGAAAGGTAATCACATAGCGCTTTACCTATCCCTCTTCGTGGCGGATTGACTAAAACCAACTGTGGGATATCCTGATTCGCAGTAGCAAAGTGGGTTGAATCAAGGGCTTTGAATTCAACATGCCTTAACCCAAGTTCATTCGCGGATTGCTGTGCACTGGCAATCGCTGGCGCGCTGATTTCAATGCCAGTTAAACGGGTGTCTTTTTCAGCGCAGTGCAACCCAAAACCGCCCACACCACAAAATAGATCCCACAAGCTATGAATATCTAATGCTTTAACCCAATCCCTCGCTGTTTGGTACAACTTAGCGGCAACGACAGGATTCGTTTGGAAAAAACCTTGCGGACGAATAAACAAAGGGACTTGATTAAACTCTTCACGTAGCGTGCGTTGCTCCGTTAAGAAAATCTCTTCCTCACCTTCCAATATTGCCATATGCACAGGCTGTATATTTACAGTGATCACCTCAAGTTGTGGTAATTGCCCTTGCAGCCAAGGTAATGCATTTTTAAGCTGTTCGAGTTTTTTCGCTGAACGCAATACAAAACGCAACATAAACCGGCCTGTGTGCCAGCTTTGTGTTAATAACACATACTTAAGTTCACCGCGCTTGCGCTCGATGTTATATGGCGTGAGCCCTGCCCTTGCAATAAATGGCGTGATCACACTGAAGACGTCAGCAAACGACGCGGGATATAATGGGCAATCTGTTAAATCTACACCCACCCCATCTTTCCCAACGATGCCTAAAATTGGCCTTTCAACACTCCCACTCACCACCATTTTGGCTTTGTTGCGAAAGCCTGTTTGAGGGCCAGTTACAGGTACAGCAAAAATAGCAGGGTCGATTGCTGGCAATAACGCCGAAAGCTGCTGCTGCTTCTGGGCGATTTGCTGTTCAGGAGAAAGTTCTAACCATTGGCAAGAGCGGCATTCACCCGCAATATATTTTTCACAGTGCATAATTAAAACTTAATGAATAATAATGGCGGGTTTATCATCTGGAGTGAGTTCGGAGTCATCTTCGCCGTTATCTTCATCTTCAATAAAATCATCTTGATTGGCATACAATAAATTATTACTGAAGATCTCAAAGACAATCGCTGAAATTTGGTCTTCTGCCTGCTGAACAAAATGGCAGAATTGGCGGTAAGTCATTCCCGCTTCTAAAGAAAATGATTGGCTAACAACTAATTTTGGCAAGTTTTCATCATTTATTTCGAGAAAAACTTTTGCTGTCAATGAACTAGCGTTAATTTGGCTAATATTTGCTACTAATGTAATAATTGCCGTAGGTTTTAGTTCGGCGAGTGCAGACAATACCAGCACATTATTGACGATATCGAGCTTCGCATCAAAAATCCCCTCAATATTTTGCATATGAGGTAAATGCAGCGCGGCACAAGAGTCGCACTCGAAATAAGATGTTTTGAGTTGATCTAACCATTCACGTAATTGTGCAATGTCAGGGTAACGAATAGAATCCATGGGCAATAACCTTCTTCAACTCAACAATAATAATGCAAAAACAGTTCGTCAGAGGATGGCAACATCCCCTAACACAAAAGCGGATAATTTTCACACATTGCTAGGGAAAATGCCAGTAAAACCACGGCTATTCGGGCTTTTCATCCTGCTTATCATCTTGAGTATTATTTTTTTTGTTTCTTGGGTTCTCTGACTGCTTATTATCAATGCCTAAAAAAGTGAGCCCGTGAATAGCCCGCCACACGATATTAATCATTGCAGGGATCAAGCACCCGATCGCGACCATAATGATGGCGACTATCACGCCCTGATGCATTAGCGGTTCAGGTAATGAAATATAGCCATTCAGTGTAAGTAAAATCATAATCAAGAGGATTATCCCAACGCCTTCTAAGATCAAGATGGGTTTTGGCATATCCGCCAATGAACGCATGGTTCTCTTTGATTGTGGTTTGTTATCCATTCGATACCCTTTTCACCGTTACCTGACGTTTTACTTCACAAATTATATGCCATACCTATAGCTATAAAAGGAAAATTCGACTTTTATTTCATAATTTATATAGGCATAGTATTGAGCATTGTGATTAGAATCTGAGTTTAAGATAAAAAGGAGATACTATGTATACTGTTATTTTTGGTCGCCCAGGCTGCCCATACTGTGTTCGTGCAAAAGAACTGGCAGAAAAACTGAAAAACGAACTTGAAGATTTTGACTACCGCTATGTCGATATTCAAGCAGAAGGTATTTCAAAAGAAGATTTATCTAAAACGGTTGGTAAACCTGTGGAAACTGTCCCACAAATTTTCATTGATGAGAAGCACATCGGTGGTTGTACTGATTTTGAAGCTTACGCAAAAGAAAATTTGAATCTTTACAAATAATTAGCTCAGCTAATTTTGTATTACCGCAAGCAAAGCATCTCACCTTTTAGGTTGAAAACATGCTTTGCTTGTTCTTTTTGTGCTATTTAACTTAAATTCCACCAAAAATTGCACTTTTTTTCATCAACCCGCGAACTTTCCTTTTTAGATGGAGTCTTAATTTATGCCACTGCTTTTCTTTGATGTCCCCATATTGAGGAGCCCGATAGCCAACTCTTTGTTTTAATGCTATCGGGTTTTTTATTGCCCATTTTTTAGCTAGCCATCTCACCTTGTAATGTAATGATTAACTTACGCTTTCCACCAAAATTCCGGTGTTCACACAAATAAATTCCCTGCCACGTCCCCATATTCAAACGCCCATTAGTCACAGGAATTGTTAAACTCGCTCCTAATAAACTGCTTTTTAGGTGCGCAGGCATATCATCGCTACCTTCATAATCATGCTTAAAATAAGGTTCATTTTCAGGAACCGCCTTATTAAAAAAGCTTTCAAAGTCTTCTCGCACTGTATAGTCCGCGTTTTCATTAATCGTTAATGAAGCAGAAGTATGTTGAATAAATATATTCATCATTCCGATGCGCACTGTACTGAGTTCAGGAATTTGCCTTAAAATTTCCTCTGTCACTAAATGGAACCCTCTTTCCCGCGCATTAAGCTGTATCTGTTTTTGCCACCACATCCCTTTTCCCTTCCTTAAATGAGCACAACATCGTATAAGTTAAATAATTATTGAGTAATTCTTAAACCACACGTAAATTTGTCGCGTAATGCTATCAATAATAAGACAAAGGGACTTTACCTGTGAAGCTTGAGACTTTAAGCTCTGTTTTTCTTTGTCTTACTGACCCACTCTCTGTCTGAGGTACGAAACTGTGCTGGAACAACTCAATCTTGATCTCTTTAACCTGATCAATGCCACACCAGAAACTGCAAGCGGAACGATTGCGATAGCAAATGTGATTGCTAAACGCTTAGTTCTTATTTTTCCATTATTTACACTTGCTTGTTGGTTTTGGGGTGCCCAGCCAAACATGGCTCGCCAACGTGCTTTTGCCTGTAAAGCAGCGATAGCCATTGTGTTAGGGCTCGCTATCTCATGGCTAATTGGTTATTTTGCCCCTCATGATCGCCCATTTGTGATGGGGGTCGGTACTAATTTCTCTGATCACGACGCAACACCATCATTTCCAAGTAATCACGGCACTATCGTGTTCACCTTTGCATTCGCTTTCTTATTCTGGCTACGGACTTGGGTTGGCCTTGTGATGATGATCCCTGCTATTGTAATCGCATGGTCACGAATTTACCTTGGTGTTCACTGGCCTTTAGACATGGCAGGCGCGTTTATCCTTGCTATCGTTGCCTGTGGTTTAGCCCAAATTTTGTGGTCACTCGGCATTAATAAAATCCAAGCGCCAATCACCCAACTCTATCATTTAATCTTTGGTTCATTCATTCGCAAAGGTTGGTTCCAACCTTAATCATTACTTTTTAAGTACTGGTGGCAATAAACACCAGTACTTTTCCACTTTTAAAAAGTTGCGCCAAATCAAACTTTCTCTTTATTTTTTTATCGTCATATAAAATTAATTTTAAATTATCAAATTAATTAATAAACAACTGTGTAACAAATATTTTGTTACCTTTTTTAATTATTTTTTTCGACGCAAAAAAAGTGCGCTAAATACTATCTTAAAAACCAAAATTTAATTAATATGTGCCCCTAAGTTTAATGCAAAATCGCCTAACTAATCACTCACTAAACTATTATTTAAATATTTAATTAATGGATAAATATCAATGCATTAGCACTATATTTTTATGTATACAATGTAGCAGTATCACAGTACAGCTCAATAAATAGATTGATATAGATTACAAATCAAACAACGTAAAAATATTCATTAATATAATAATATTTTTCCAGCAGGATATTATTCTGCCGCTGTTTGTTTTAATGAATTGAATTTTTTAAACGCAAAACATATGACAACCAACAAACTTAAGTTAAATTTCATTAACAATTTTATAAAATCTAATGTTTATATGTAATCTTAGGGGATATTTCTCTTTTGAGATAATGATCACGGCATTTTATTCTGGTAAAATATAAATTCACACCCTCAAAATCCAGATTTAAAAATTACTGATAAAATTACAAAACTGATTGAAAATGAATTTAGTATCGATTTTAGTTTTATTTCCAATCGGATTGTTACGTAAAAGAAAACTCTTGTTATTAAGTGATTATTCGTACCAAAAGATTAAAACCCAGTAACGCCATTGGCCGTTACTTTAAATGAATTTTTTGACTTTTATTTTTGGAGACTATTATGGATACAACAAAAGTTGGTTCCATCGACAAAACAGCCTCGCAAACAGGGAGCAGTAAAGCTTGGCGTAAAACTGACACCGTATGGATGCTGGGCTTATATGGTACAGCTATCGGTGCTGGTGTTCTGTTTTTACCTATCAATGCGGGTATGAGCGGATTACTTCCTGTTCTATTGATGCTTGTTCTAGCCTTCCCAATGACCTTTTTTGCACACCGTGGCTTAACACGTTTCGTTCTTTCAGGTTCTAAAAAAGATGGCGATATTACTGAAGTTGTTGAAGAACACTTTGGGCGTACCGCAGGTAACTGGATCACCCTGCTGTATTTCTTTGCCATTTATCCTATTCTGCTCGTTTATGGCGTTTCTATTACCAATAACGTCAATAAATTCTTAACTGAATTATTAGGTGTTGGTGCGCCACCACGTTGGTTACTGGCCTTAATTCTAGTCGGTGGCGTTATGGCTATCGTTTCTTTCGGTGAAAAATACATCGTTAAAGTAATGAGTATGCTGGTATTCCCATTCATTGCGGTACTGGTTGCATTCTCTTTATATATGATCCCTCACTGGTCTGGTGATGTTCTGAATACCTTAACTTTCGACGGTATCGCAGAAGCGACCAAAAATACGGGCGGTCAAAGTATTTGGATCACCATTTGGTTGACTATCCCAGTCATGGTATTCGCATTTAACCACTCACCAATTATCTCTGCATTCTCTGTCGCAAAACGTGAAGAATACGGTGATGAAGCAGAACAAAAATGTTCACGCATTTTAGCATCAGCACACATCCTGATGGTTCTGACAGTCATGTTCTTCGTGATTAGCTGTGTGTTTACATTATCTTCAGCTGACCTCGCACAAGCAAAAGCACAAAACATCAGTATTCTTGACTATCTGTCAGGCTACTTTGATCAACCATTCATCAAATACGCTGCGGCAATCATTGCATTCATCGCTATTATCAAATCATTCTTAGGTCACTACTTAGGTGCTCGTGAAGGTTTCAATGGCTTAGTTGAACGTGCATACCGTGCAAAAGGCAAAACGGTTGATATTCGCAAATTAAACCGCGGCACCGCTATCTTTATGTTAGTGACCACTTGGATTGTTGCGACATTAAACCCAGGTGTTCTGGATATCATCGAAAGCCTTGGTGGCCCTGTTATTGCTATCTTACTGTTCTTAATGCCAATGTATGCTATCAGCAAAGTCCCTGCGATGCGTAAATACTCAGGCAAAATCAGCAATGTATTTATCGTAATTATGGGTCTGGTCGCTATCTCTGCGGCAACATATAAGTTATTCTTCTAATTGAAGCCCCAGGTAGCTATTAATAATGATAGCTACCTGATTTCAATGACTTTCTACAAAAGGAAGCACTGAATATGATTAGTGTATTTGATATCTTCAAAATCGGTATCGGCCCTTCAAGTTCCCACACCGTCGGCCCAATGAAAGCGGGCAAACAATTCGTTGATGACCTTATCGCACAAAATCTACTGGCTAACACAACGCGTATTGCCGTTGATGTTTATGGCTCGCTGTCTCTAACAGGCAAAGGCCACGCCACCGATATGGCTATCATCATGGGTCTTGCGGGTAACTTGCCCGATACTATTGATATTGACGCTATTCCTGCATTTATGCGCAACGTCGAACAAACAGGTAAACTTTTACTTGCTCATGGGCAACATGAAGTCGATTTCCCTATCGATGGCGGCATGAACTTTCACAGCACAAATTTACCGCTCCATGAAAATGGCATGACAATCACCGCATTTGCGGGTGATGATGTTCTGTATACCAAAAATTATTACTCGATTGGCGGCGGTTTTATCGTCGATGAAGACCATTTTGGTCAAAGTGATGAAAACGCAATCCAAGTCCCTTACCCTTTTAAATATGCGGCCGATTTGCAAAAGCATTGCAAAGAAACGGGTTTATCACTTTCTGCGCTCGTTATGCAAAATGAATTAGCGCTACGCAGTAAAGAAGAAATCCATCAATACCTGTCTTCTGTTTGGGATGTGATGAAAGCAGGTATTGAACGCGGCGTGACGACAGAAGGTTTATTACCTGGGCCACTGCGTGTTCCGCGTCGTGCAGCAGCGTTACGCCGTCAACTTGTCACCACAGATAGCACCAACATGGACCCAATGGCGGTTATTGATTGGATCAATATGTACGCCCTTGCTGTCAATGAAGAGAACGCCGCAGGTGGGCGTGTAGTGACAGCGCCAACTAACGGTGCCTGTGGTATCGTTCCTGCGGTACTCGCCTATTACGATAAATTCATTCGCCCTGTGAATGAAAACTCCTATACTCGCTACTTCCTTGTTTCCGGTGTAATTGGCGCATTGTATAAAATGAATGCCTCCATTTCAGGGGCTGAAGTAGGTTGCCAAGGTGAAGTGGGTGTTGCCTGTTCAATGGCGGCTGCGGGGCTTGCGGAGCTAATGGGCGGTAGCCCTGAGCAAGTGTGCATCGCCGCTGAGATTGCGATGGAGCATAACCTCGGCCTTACTTGTGACCCTGTTGGTGGTCAAGTTCAAGTACCGTGTATTGAACGTAATGCGATAGCTTCTGTTAAAGCGGTTAACGCCGCGCGCATGGCGTTACGCCGTGTCAGTGACCCACGTGTTTGTCTCGATAAAGTGATTGAGACAATGTATGAAACGGGTAAAGACATTAATGCTAAATATCGTGAAACCTCCCAAGGCGGTTTGGCGATAAAACTCGCGCACTGTGAATAATTTATTCACAAACTGACTAAAAAACGCCTGCAATTGCAGGCGTTTTCGTTAATTGGATATAAATACTGAATTAACCAAAAATCGCACTCCACCAGCCACTGATGGTTTTCATGATGTAATCCCAAATACGCCCGAAGAAGCCCGCTTCTTCAACCGCGGATTTTGCTACCAGTGGGTGCTGTTCAATCACTTCATCATTTAGAATAAAATTGATCGTCCCGACCGCTTGGTTTTTCGCTAATGGCGCTTCTAACGAATCATTAGTCATCTGAATATCCACTTTCAGGTTTTTCAGTTGGCCTTTAGGAATCGTCACAGAAACATCATCGGCTACGCCCAAGGCAACTTCAGAGGTATCACCAAACCATACACGCTGCTTTTTCAACGTTGCATCTGCTTTGATTGGGGTAACCGTTTCGAAGAAACGGAAGCCCCACGTGAGCAGTTTTTCACTTTCAGTAAAACGTACACGATCACTCGGCGCACCAAGCACAACGGAGATCAAACGCATATCCCCTTCAGTTGCCGATGCCACTAAGTTATGGCCTGCGCCACTCGTGTGCCCCGTTTTCACACCATCCACCTTTAAGTTTTGATTCCATAACAAACGGTTACGGTTAGGTTGGCGAATTTTGTTGAAGGTAAATTCTTTCTCTTTATGCAGAACATATTCATCAGGAACATCGCGGATCATCGCTTGTGTTAATAACGCCATGTCACGTGCAGTGCTGTATTGCCCTTCAGAATCAAGGCCATGCACTGTTTTAAAATGTGTATTTTTCAAACCAATCTGTTGCACATATTGATTCATTAAGCTTACAAATGAATCTTGGCTCCCTGCAACATAGTCCGCAAGGGCAATACTGGCATCGTTACCCGATTGAATAACAATCCCTTTATTTAAATCCAATACCGAAACACGGTCTTTTGGCTTCAAAAACATCAATGAAGAGCCTTTCAGGACAGGGTTTCCTGTCGCCCATGCATCTTCACCAACCGTCACCATGTCCTGCGTGGTTATTTTCCCCGCCTTCACAGCCTGTCCCACTACATAACTTGTCATGATCTTGGTTAAACTGGCTGGGTCTAAACGTTCATCAGGGTTACCTGATGCTAAAATTTTCCCACTGTTGTAGTCCATTAGGACATACGCTTTGGCATCGATTTGAGGAGCAACCGGTGTCTCGGCCGCGTAAACACTGGTGCTAACGGCAATTAAAAGACTCAACCCAATACCAGCACGGTGGTTTTTTAGGGGCAATAATTTTTTACTCATCGGTTATTCCTTCACTTAACTTAATACTGCACATTTAAAATAACTATCGTTGTACTCACCATCACTAAACGATGAACCCTTCGCCGTGATAAAAATTGCTAACTCATCATAATATAAGGCTTTATTTACCTTATGACCACCGATAGGAAATAAAGATTTGCCTGAAAGCGAATTTAATCTATCTTAGCTGTGGCTAATGACAAAAAATCAATTAGGAGACTGCAATGTTAACTGTCTGGGGACGTGCCAATTCTTCCAATGTCAAAAAAGTACTTTGGTGCTTAGAAGAATTAAATGTGGCTTATAATCAAAAAGATGTGGGTGGCCCATTTGGTGGACTTGATACACCTGAATATAAAAAAATGAATCCAAACAGCACAATCCCAACTCTACAGGATGATGACTTTGCGCTGTGGGAATCAAATGCGATTTTACGTTACCTTACGGAAAAGTTTGATCACTCTCACTTATTACTCGCAAAGGACGTACAAGAAAGAGCCGCAGCGGATAAATGGATGGATTGGAGCAATGCGAATTTATTCGATCACATCAAACAGATGATGAACAAAATCGTCCGTGTCCCAGAAGCAGATAGAGACCCAGAACAAGCAAAAATCATTTATGCCAATATCAACAAATTACTGCAAATTGCCGATGACGCCTTAGCCCATCAGGCGTATTTCAGTGGTGAAAAATTCGGTATTGCTGATATCGCCATTGCGCCATTATTTTACCCATGGCACGAAATTGTTACCGAACGCCCTGAGTTTAAAAACTTAGAGCGCTGGTATCAGCAGCTCACCACACGCCCAGTGTTCCAAAAAATTGTGATGATCCCTATTAAATAGTCATCAACATGCTATTCGGGTTTGGGTATTGGTATTCAAACCCGATTTCTTGGCAGATACGATTGCCGTTAATTACCTTTCCTTCAGGCTCATTCGCTGGGTCAATAAATTCAGGGGGAACGAGCCCCAATGATTTCGCCGCTTGGGTATAAAACGCTTGTCGTGTTGGGTGAATAGGCGCGCACAAATTATAAATATGCCCCCCTTCTGATTGGTTAAGTAATACTAAAATCGCCTCAATAACATCATCTTGATGCACCATATTTACAGGCTGCATGGCACCTTTAACCCCTGTTTTTCCCGCTAAAAAACGCCCTGCATGACGTTTTTCCCCCACTAACCCAGCTAAACGCAGTATATCCACTGAAATATTTGGCAATTGATGTAACCAATTTTCGGCATCAATCAACGCCTGTGCGGAAGCGGTTACACCTTCTAACGGAGAATCTTCCGTCATTTCACCATTTTGCTCCCCATACACCGCCGTCGAAGAGGTAAAAATCACGTTGGGCACCTTAAAGGTAATGGCACTGTTTACTAGCGTTTCAATCGCTGACACATAATGCTCCACATTCACCTTAGAGGGCGGCAACAAAATGACCAGCGCATCACTGCCGTCCATCAATAGTGTTAAATCATCAGCGTCACATTCTAACTCAGGCGTCAGTTTCAATGAGTAGCACTCAATACCCACACTTCGAGCTGCCTCAATACCATCGGGTGTCGTTTTAGTGCCCACCACTTGAACACCCTTCGCTAATAAAGCCTGTGCGAGTGGTAACCCCACCCATCCCAATCCAATAATCGTGACTTTTTTCATGTTTCGACTCCAAATCTGCTAAGGCGCTGAGTTTTTTACTTAGGTTAGCTGAAAACCATAAAACTTCCGAATAGATTTTCGGGGAGATTAATCACTGTAAAACCTGCTCAACGAATTATTATTGGTTATTTTTAAAAAAAAGGTTGCATTCATAGGGGGAAATCGGATAGGTTGGATACCAATGAGTATTTAGTTAACACAGTGAATGTTTAGTCATTCAGTTAAATAAGAGAACGGAAGACATTATGAATCGTATTTCACGCAACCATCATCATCACCATCATCCTGATTAGTCTTTCGGGCGATGTGTGCTGGAAGACGATCAACGAATCTTCCGGTGGCTGAAATGCAAATGAGAGAACCCTCGGAAGATAATCTTCCGAGGGTTTTTTTATATTAAAACAAAAAGTTACTAAAGGAATATGGGGTAAGGTTATGTTGGATAAATCACGTTTACGTATTGCAATTCAAAAGTCAGGTCGTTTAAGCGAAGAATCAAGAGAGTTACTGGCTCGCTGCGGGATCAAAATCAATTTACAACAACAACGTTTGATTGCTTATGCAGAAAATATGCCTATTGATTTACTTCGTGTTCGCGATGACGATATTCCAGGGCTGGTTATGGACGGCGTTGTGGACTTAGGGATTATCGGCGAAAACGTCCTTGAAGAAGAGTTATTAAACCGCCGTGCTCAAGGGGAAGACCCGCAGTACAAAACATTGCGTCGATTAGATTTTGGTGGATGCCGCCTCTCTTTAGCTGCGCCATTAGATTTTAATTACACCGGTGCAGAGTGCTTAAATGGCTCACGCGTTGCTACCTCTTACCCACACTTACTAAAACGCTATTTCGACCAAAAAGGCATTCAGTTTAAATCTTGCTTACTGAATGGTTCAGTCGAAGTCGCCCCTCGCGCAGGCTTAGCTGATGCCATCTGTGACCTCGTTTCTACGGGGGCAACCTTAGAAGCCAATGGCCTGAAAGAAGTGGAAGTGATTTATCGCTCTAAAGCCTGTTTAATTCAGCGCGATGGGGAAATGTCTACTGATAAACAACAGCTTATCGACCGCATGATGACCCGTATTCAAGGCGTTATCCAAGCCCGTGAATCCAAATACATCATGCTACACGCACCAAGTGAAACGCTGGATGAAATTATTGCGCTGCTGCCGGGTGCTGAACGCCCAACTATCCTGCCATTAGCGGGTGACCACAGCCGTGTTGCTATGCACATGGTCAGCTCAGAAACCTTGTTCTGGGAAACCATGGAAAAACTGAAAGCATTAGGTGCAAGTTCAATTCTTGTTCTGCCAATCGAAAAAATGATGGAGTAAGTCGTCATGGAAATGGGATTCAACCAGCCAATTCGCTGGGCAGATTGCAACGAACAACAACAAAACGCATTACTGATGCGCCCTGCTATTGCTGCCTCTGGCAGCATTAGTTCCGCGGTCAGTGACATTATCGACCAAGTCCGTCGTGAGGGCGATATCGCCCTCCAAGCCTTAAGTCGTCGTTTCGATAAAACTGAAATTGACACAGTGCGTGTTGCGCCAAATGCCGTCAATGATGCCGAAAGCCGCTTAGGCGATGAAATTAAAACGGCCATGAAAACCGCAATTAACAATATTCGCCGTTTTCACGAAGCGCAGATTCCCGCGCCCATTACCGTAGAAACCCAAGCGGGTGTTGTTTGCCAGCAAGTCACGCGCCCAATTGATGCGGTTGGTTTGTATATTCCGGGTGGCTCGGCGCCGCTATTATCAACCGTCATGATGTTAGGTACGCCTGCAAATATCGCGGGTTGCCGCAAAATTATTTTATGTTCACCACCACCAATTGCCGATGAAATCCTGTATGCGGCTAAACTGTGTGGCATTACAGAGATTTTCCAAGTCGGTGGTGCGCAAGCGATTGCAGCCATGGCCTTTGGTACACAAAGCATTCCTGCGGTCGATAAAATTTTTGGCCCCGGTAACGCTTATGTGACCGAAGCAAAACGCCAAGTCAGTCAAAGCCATGAAGGCGCAGCAATTGATATGCCAGCGGGGCCGTCTGAAGTATTAGTGATTGCCGATAGCCGAGCTAACCCTGCATTTACAGCATCTGACTTGCTATCTCAAGCGGAGCACGGCCCAGATTCTCAAGTCATTTTATTAACCGATGACGAAAACTTCGCCCAGCGCGTGATAGCAGAAACAGAAAAACAACTCGCCCAGCTTTCTCGCGCTGCAATTGCCAGAGAAGCCCTGAGCGCCAGCCGCGTTATTATTGCTGACTCCATCAAACAATGTGTGAAAATCAGCAACCGTTACGGGCCTGAGCACTTAATTTTACAAACTCGTGATGCTGATGATTTAGTCGCGGACATCACCAGTGCAGGGTCTGTGTTTGTAGGTGATTGGTCACCAGAGTCTGCTGGGGATTACGCTTCAGGCACCAACCACGTTTTACCGACCTATGGTTATACAGCAACCTATTCAAGCCTAGGTCTTGCGGACTTTATGAAACGCATGACGGTACAAAAGCTGTCTAAACAAGGTTTACTCGGCTTAGCCAACACCATTGAAACGTTAGCGCAGGCGGAACAATTGACTGCCCATAAAAATGCGGTGACTTTACGCGTCGCAGAACTTAACAAACAAAATCAGGAGTAAGTCATGAGCCAAAAATTTAATGCCGCCAGCCTTGCGCGTGAAAATGTCAAAACCATGACTCCGTATATGTCTGCACGCCGTTTAGGGGGAAATGGGGACGTCTGGCTCAATGCGAACGAATACCCTATCGCCCCTGATTACCAATTTAGTGAGCGCAACCTAAACCGTTACCCAGAATGTCAACCTGTGGCAGTGATCAATAACTATGCGATCTACGCAGGCATTAGGCCTGAACAAGTTTTAGTATGCCGTGGTGCGGATGAATCCATTGAATTGCTGATCCGCGCATTTTGCGAACCGGGCAAAGATGCCGTGATGTTCTGCCCGCCGACATACGGCATGTACAGCGTCAGTGCTGAAACTTTTGGCGTCGAACAGAAAAAAATCATGGCACTGCCAGATTGGTCATTAAATGTGGCCTCTATTCGCGAAAACCTAACGAATACCAAACTGATTTATATTTGCAGCCCAAATAACCCAACGGGCAACATTATCGATAACAAAGAGTTACTGGAAGTGTTAGAGATGGCCGCAGGCCGCGCACTGGTAGTGGTCGATGAAGCCTATATTGAGTTTTGCCCACAATACAGTGTCGCTAGCTGGTTAGCAAAATACCCAAATCTGGTGATTTTAAGAACCTTATCAAAAGCTTTTGCGCTAGCAGGCCTGCGCTGTGGCTTCACACTCGCGTCACCTGATGTCATTGAGGTTTTATTAAAAGTTATCGCCCCTTACCCATTATCGACCCCAGTTGCGATGATTGCAGCGCAAGCACTTGATGCACAAGGCATCGCCACCATGAAAAGCCGTGTCGCGACGGTAACGGAAAACCGCATTGCCCTGTCTGAAGCACTGCGTGATTTATCGGTTGTCGAAAAAGTTTACCCAAGCGAAACCAACTACATTTTGGTGCGCTTTACTGACGGCAATAAAGTCTTTAAAGCCCTGTGGGATCAAGGCATTATCTTACGTGACCAAAGCAAGCAGCCGGGCCTAGAAAATTGCCTGCGTATTACCATCGGGACAGAAATTGAAAATGTCCGTGTTATTGAAGCTATTGAAGCACTTTGCTAATTAGGAATGATTCATGAGCCAGAAAATTTTATTTATCGACCGTGATGGAACATTAATTACCGAGCCACCGACTGATTTCCAAGTGGATAGCTTAAGTAAACTCGCCTTCGAAAAGGCCGTCATTCCAAGCTTACTTGCACTGCAAAAAGCCAATTACCGTTTAGTCATGATAACCAACCAAGACGGCTTAGGCACCGATAGTTTCCCGACCGCAGACTTTGAGCCGCCACACAACTTGATGATGCAAGTTTTTGAATCACAAGGCGTAAAATTTGATGAAGTGCTGATTTGCCCGCACAAGCCTGAAGATAATTGTGCTTGTCGCAAACCTAAACTTCAGTTAGTTGAGCGTTACTTAGACAGCAATGTGCTCGACAGCGACAATAGCTATGTGATCGGTGACCGTGAAACGGATATCCAACTGGCTAAAAACATGGGAATCAAAGGGTTACGCTATAGCGCGACCGACCTCGATTGGGAAACCATCACTGCCCAATTAACCAAACGCGACCGCCATGCACGTGTTGAGCGCGTCACCAAAGAGACTAATATTCTGGTGGAAGTTTGGTTAGACCAAGAAGGTGGCAGCAAAATTAACACGGGCGTTGGCTTCTTTGACCACATGCTAGACCAAATCGCAACCCACGGTGGTTTCCGCTTAAATGTTGAAGTCAAAGGGGATTTATTTATCGATGACCACCACACCGTCGAAGACACTGGCCTTGCTTTAGGCGAAGCACTGAGAGTCGCACTGGGCGATAAACGCGGCATCGCGCGCTTTGGTTTTGTACTGCCGATGGATGAATGCCAAGCACGCTGTGCGCTGGATATTTCAGGGCGCCCTCACCTTGAATATAAAGCTGAATTTAAATACCAACGCGTGGGCGATTTAAGCACCGAAATGATTGAGCACTTCTTTAGTTCGCTGTCTTACGCGATGGGTTGCACGTTGCACTTGAAAACCAAAGGAAAAAACGATCACCACAAAGCGGAAAGCTTATTTAAAGTGTTTGGTCGCACATTGCGCCAAGCCATCCGTGTTGAAGGGGATACGTTACCAAGCTCAAAAGGGGTTCTTTGATGAACGTTGTCATCCTTGATACAGGCTGTGCCAATTTAGCGTCGGTCACTTATGCGGTGCAACGCCTAGGTTACAACCCTGTGGTGAGCCGTGATACCAACACCATCTTACAAGCCGATAAGGTATTTTTACCCGGTGTAGGCACAGCAAGCGCGGCAATGGAAAAACTCGTAGAACGTGAATTAGTGCCCTTAATCAGAGCATTAACTCAACCTGTTTTAGGGATTTGTTTGGGCATGCAATTACTCGGCAGCATCAGCGAAGAAGGCCAAACGGAAATTCCATTACTTGGCCTGATTGATAGCCCTGTGCGTAAAATGGATGCCAATGGCTTACCCGTTCCTCACAGCGGCTGGAACCAAGTAAAAGCGCTCGCGGGGAACCCGTTATTTAAAGGAATTAGTGATGATGCTTATTTCTATTTTGTGCACAGCTATTCAATGCCAATTTCAGAAAATACCATCGCGCAAACCCAATATGGCAACCCATTTAGCAGTGCAGTGAATCGCGACAACTTTTTCGGCGTGCAATTTCACCCTGAACGTTCAGGTGCCGCTGGCGCTCGCTTGATTCAAAACTTTTTGGAGATGTAAGCACCATGATCATTCCTGCATTAGATTTAATTGATGGCACCGTGGTACGGTTACATCAGGGGGATTACGCCAAGCAAACCGATTACGGCACTGACCCACTACCACGTTTACAACAATATGAAAAAGAAGGCGCGACGCTTCTACACCTTGTGGATTTAACTGGTGCAAAAGACCCGCAAAAACGCCAAATTCCACTGCTGAAAAAACTGTTAGCAGGCGTGAGTGTCCCCGTGCAAGTAGGCGGCGGTATTCGTACTGAAGACGACGTCAAAGCATTATTAGATGCGGGCGCAACTCGCGTAGTGATTGGCTCAACGGCTGTCACCAAACCTGAGCTGGTGAAAATCTGGTTTGAAACCTACGGCGGTGAAGCGATTGTGTTGGCGTTAGATGTACGGATCAATGCCGAAGGCGTGAAAGAAATCGCCATTAGTGGCTGGCAAGAAAACTCCAATTTAACCTTGGAGCAAGCCATAGAAATCTATCGTCCTTATGGCTTAAAACACGTCCTTTGTACCGATATTTCAAAAGATGGCACGCTGGCAGGCTCCAACGTCAATTTGTACCAAGAAATTAGCCAGAAATTCCCTGATATTGCCTTTCAAGCCTCAGGTGGCATTGGCAATTTAGCGGATATCGCAGCGATTCCAGCGTCAGGCGCTGCTGGGGTTATCGTGGGCAGAGCATTACTTGAAGGTAAATTCACCGTTGCGGAGGCAATCAAATGTTGGCAAAACGCATAATTCCGTGTTTGGATGTTCGCGACGGGCAAGTCGTTAAAGGTGTGCAATTTCGTAACCACGAAATTATCGGTGATATCGTGCCATTGGCACAGCGCTATGCCCAAGAAGGTGCTGATGAACTGGTTTTTTATGATATTACTGCATCATCAGATGGCCGTGTTGTCGATAAAAGCTGGGTCGCTAAAGTCGCCGAAGTAATTGATATCCCGTTCTGTGTAGCGGGCGGTATTAAAAGTGTGGAAGATGCGGCGCAGATTTTGTCTTTTGGCGCAGATAAAATTTCCATCAACTCCCCTGCACTGTCTGACCCAACGTTAATCACCCGTTTAGCCGACCGCTTTGGCGTTCAGTGCATCGTCGTGGGCATTGATACGTGGTTCGATGACAGCACCAATGAATATCAAGTGTACCAGTTTACAGGGGATGAAAAACGCACCACACAAACCCGTTGGAAAACCTTGGATTGGGTCAAAGAAGCCCAGCAACGCGGCGCGGGCGAAATCGTCCTAAATATGATGAATCAAGATGGTGTACGCCAAGGATATGATCTGGTACAACTGAAAAAAGTGCGTGAAGTTTGCCAAGTACCATTAATTGCTTCAGGTGGCGCAGGTGAAAAAGTTCACTTCCTTGATGCCTTTGCAGATGCAGGTGTTGATGGTGCTTTAGCCGCTTCCGTCTTCCACAAACAGATCATTAATATCGGTGAATTAAAACAATACCTAGCCGAAAATGGAGTTCAAATTAGAGTATGTTAACCACAGAACAATGTAGCCAACTGGCATGGCAAAAAGTCGATAACCTAATGCCGGTTATCGTACAACACGCAGTTTCAGGGGATGTGCTGATGCTGGGGTACATGAACCCTGAAGCACTAAAAGTCACCTTAGACAGCCGCAAAGTGACCTTTTATTCAAGAACCAAACAGCGTTTGTGGACAAAAGGGGAAACGTCCAATAATTTTCTAAATTTAGTGGACATTTACCCTGATTGCGATAGCGACACTTTATTAGCACTCGCCCTGCCAGATGGCCCAACCTGCCATAACGGCACGCAAAGTTGTTTTGCTCCCGCACAAAGCGATTGGGGCTTTTTGTTTGAGCTGGAAACGCTGTTAAAAGAGCGCAAAACCGCATCGCCTGAAAGCTCTTATACCGCTCGCCTCTATGCCAGCGGCACTAAACGTATCGCACAAAAAGTGGGTGAGGAAGGCGTTGAAACCGCACTGGCCGCAACCGTTAATGACCGCGCGGAATTAACGAACGAAGCCGCAGATTTGATGTACCACTTAATGGTGTTACTGCAAGACCAAGAGCTCGATTTAAGCACGATTATCAAGCGCTTAAAAGAGCGTCATCAGTAATTGAATAGAATAATTATCTCTCTCTTAAATAAGAGAGAGATATAAACAATAAATTTTAAGCCAACTTAAAATGGAATGTTTTTTTCTGACAACTCAAATGCGGAGATCATTTTTAATATTTTATCCATAACTACTTCATTTGTAACTGTATCTAGTACTGCATTTGACAATGAAGTTTTATTCATATAACTATCTTTTGTTTCATTAGTTTCAATGACCACCGGAAATCCTTTAATGGGATCTATTTCATACCCTAGCAAATGAATATCCTTAACTCCTTCGCTATCATGAATATGCCTTATATGTATAAAATTTTGTGTATCAAATCCTGCTAAGCGATATCTCCGAGTAGCAAACTTAACATGACCACCTGTAATTTCATAAAGTTGCTCAGAAATCATGTCAAATGTACTTAAAGCATCTTTTTTAACCTCTTCCAATATCTTAGCTTGTTTAAATGCGATTTCTAATCGTTCTTTTATGTCATTCGTCATAGTATAAGCTTCCAAATATTGGTGCATGGTCAAATTGAGTCATAAACATATCATGTATACTCATTATATCGTAGTTAAACATAGGGTGACATTTAAAACTATCTAAATCTAATCTTAATGCTCCAGTTACTCCTTGATTTTTAACAAAAGAGGATGAAAACATCATTTGATCAAAAACCGACCATCTGTCATATTTACCATTATTGTAAAAAAAACTCCCATTACAATGATATTTATCATCCAAAATACTCGACCAAAAAGGATTAAACAGCAGTTTAGACTTCTTAGGATTATTCTTTATTAGTAAGTAGTCTTTTGTCGTTTTTAATCCCTCATGTATAGCCCTTGAGTATGGATTTGTATTATAGTCACCTAATAATATTATATTTGAACCATCACCATACCTCTCAAATACTTTATTAATTTCACGCCTAAGGGCTACAGATAAAAAAAGCCTATCCTCCTCATCCATATTTAATTTAGAGTTCCAATGTGAAAGAAAAAATGTTATATACTCATTATTAATTAGCTCTTTAAATATAACTTTAACACCAATTCTCAGCATACTTCCAGATTCGTCTTCAGTATTTATATATTTATGCGATAAATACTCCATCTTACTAGACTCATACATCAATGACATATCCATAACTAAACGACCATCTTTCCCTGATAAATCACAAAATACTAAGTCTAATTTTTCTGCAATTGATTGCAATACAGGAGATTCTTTATAAGACACCTCACAAAAAACAAAAAAATCTATTGATTTTTCAATTGATAGTTCTAATAAAAATTTTTCCACGTATTCCAATTCATTAATTTTCTCTTTTACACTTTTTAATATTGGAGGTGAAATCCCAACATTCCACCATGCTACATTAATTTTTTTCATAAAAACCATCAAAATAAGTTGACCATTCCCTAAATTATCCTTATTTTAAAAATAATTTCATCAAAATATTTCATGTATTTAGAAACCTAATTTTCAATGAAAGATAAAAACTAAAATACGCTATATAATCATATAATTACTAGTTGCATAAGAGAATAGTAATTATTTATATTTATCTTAAGCCAGATTATTTAATGTTTAATTGTATCTCCCCATGAACTTGTTATCATTCCTTGTTATTGATGGGGTTTTAAAGGGAAAAAAACGGTGTCAGAGAACGTTATTTTTAGGCAATTAACGCAGTTATTAGATGATAACCAAGCCAAATACCGTGTGATGGAACACTCCACCGCAGGGAAATCAGAAGAAGTCGCGAAAATTCGTGGCACGCAATTAGGGCAAGGGGCGAAAGGTTTAGTTTGCCATGTAAAAGGAAATGGGGTGAAGCAACATGTTTTAGCCATTTTACCTGCGGACAAGCAAGCAGATTTAAGCAAAATCGCCATCGCCATTGGCGGAACTCGCGCATCACTGGCAAGCCCAAAAGAAGTGGATGAACTGACTCAGTGCGTATTTGGTGCGATCCCGCCGTTTAGCTTTCACCCAAATTTATTGCTTATTGCCGATCCGTTATTGTTTGCGCGTTTTGATGAACTGGCATTCAATGCAGGAACATTAGAGCGGTCAATTATTTTAAATACGCAAGATTACCAACGGATTGCACAACCTACGTTGGTTGAATTTATTCGCACAGAAGAAAGCTAACTGACTAATAGCAAAAAAGGGGATCCCGCAGAATCCCCTTATAACAATTACGAATGACGTTGTTGGTCGTATTCGAGACTCGCTTGTTTTAATGCCTTAAAATCAGAACCACAAATCACACGCTTTAATGCAGTGAATTTTGCTTCTGGCCAATCATAGATTTTCAACGCCAATAGCTCTGCAATGACTTCAGGCGCAAACCGATGTTTAACTGGCTTCGCAGGGTTCCCCCCCACAATGCAATAAGGTTCGACGTCCTTCACAACAACACTGTTCGTCGCAATGACGGCACCCTCACCGATTTTGACACCGGGCATAATAAACGCCCGCATGCCTATCCATGCACCGTCCCCAATGACCGTATCCCCTTTGCCAATATAAGCTTCCTCAATAAATTCAAGGAAAGGATACAAACAGAACCAGTCCATCCGATGGGTATGGTTCCCCCCCATCAAAATCACCGCTTCACTGCCAATGCAGACATAATCGCCGATATACAGTTGGTCAACATCCCACGCAAGCTGCCAATCGCGACTTTGCTCATCCCCTTGCAAATAGCGCACAACGGAATTTTCAAAACCGTCATCCCAACAATCACTATAATAGCTATGGCAGCCTTTAATATGAATGTTTGGATTTTTCACAACTTCATGTAATAACTGATATTTTGACCAATGTTTCTTATTCATGGTAATAAACCTATTTTAGTTGTTTATGATTACCATAGAACGCTTTCTATGGTGATGTATTCGCGTCCAAAACACATCACCTTTAGCCACTCGAGGCTGTTTTAATAAGGGATTTAACATCTAACGCCCTCTCATAGGCTACCTATAAACTTATCACACAATATCATATTAATAATAATAAATACTATTATTATTATAATTTAATTAATAATTGATTAATTAATAATTGATTAATTAATAATTATTAAACTTTATTTCAGACTTAATTCAAAAATAAACACTTAACGTTTAATTAAATATTTAATAAATTAATATTGAACTTTAAAAACTCATGATGAAAAATAAAACCATAAGGTATACCATGACTGAAAATACAAATTTACTCAGTACATTCATAAGAAACTTAATATCTGGGACTCCAAATAACAATTATTCAATCGATAATATAGACCATTTCTATGGTTGTGTGGATATTCTAAACAGCATAACAACAAATTTTTTTTCCGAACATCCATACGCCAATCTAGATCCAAATGAAAGTTATCATCCTCTTAACCCAGCTATTTATAATAAAAAAGACAGAAAATTTTATTATAATCAAAACAAATTTATTGGCACTTCAACACAAAAAGAGAGCAGTGACACATATGGAGATCTAAAAGGAAGCATTTATTTTGCACAGAACTCAATCATTCCTGCTGTTAATCGAATTGAAGGAGATATACAACCGACATTAGTACCTAATCGAAAAACCTTAATTATGTTTAAACCCCAACATAAAATTCCCGATAACGAAGATGTTTATATAGAAATAACAGATAGTAAAGGAACTGGATCATATATTAAAAAGCTTTCGCCTCCATCAAAACTCCCCCAGTTATCCTATTTAAGCATTTATGAAACAAATCTAAGGCCTCGAGACTTTAAAAAGCCTAGTTTTTTTGATTTAGAAGTCAGAAATGTAAATCAGCTCAATAAGGTGCTAGAAAGCCCCAGCTATTTTAATCAACTTATTTCTAAGTCAGATAATATCAAGTTTAATTTCAATGGGATAAAATTCGATAATTTGACCAAGTCTATTCATCTTAACTCAAACCCACAATACCAAGGTAAAAATATAGTTTTCCATAATAATACCAATTCAAATATTTTTATTAGATATAGTAATAAACATCATAAAATAGAACAAAATCATTCTATCCAGTTTATTTGTGATAATAAGGGGAGATGGCTAACAAAATCTGAAACCAAAAAACTAAAAGAACTGTCTGTGAGTAAAAAAATCCCTAAAAATTTTGATTATGAGTTAAATGATAAAGATAAAATAGAAAACTATAATACTGAACTCCCCCTATTGCTAAATAGACACTCAAGTATAAAAATAAATATTCACGATAACTATGACGTCAAAAAATTCAAATTATTAAATAATAAAAAATACTCATCAAAAATAATACAATTTTCTTCGGAGTCTATGGAAAAGAAAAAAATTGATTATAATAATAAGGAGGTAACTTTAAAAAAAGGGGATTTCCTTTATTTTGTCTGCGATAAAAAAGGTATTTGGAGAAAACTATCAATCAATACCGATGCATCAAAGCTGAGCTTAGGGAGACGTTTCGAATATGATGAAGTCATCAATGAAAAAGAAAAACTAGAACAAATGCAAGAAAGTACTCAGTTTATGGAAAATCTACTATTACGAAATCAAAGACAAATCAGAATAGATATTAATGATGAAAACTGGGTTGATTCCATCAAATTACCAAATGGAAATCGTTATTGCTATATCACCTTTAATACGACGGCAAGCAAGAGCACAAAAATTCATTTTGATGGGACCTATTTAGAACTAAAAAAAGGGGAACACCTCAATCTCGATTTTGTCACTGATACTCAGAAATGGAGAAACAACCCTTTAATAGTCCTTCCTGAACATATGAATAACCTTGAGTATATGGAGAATACTTGGTCAACAACGATTCCTGGTGAATATATTCAGCCTAATATAAAAATTGATTTTATACATAAAAATAAAATGGGCATCTTACCAAAGACCACGATAGGCGCACCAACGACGTTAAGATTACATCTTTTGGATATTGGTATTTTCACTGAGCCGAGAGATAAATTCGATTTTAGGGATACTCCCGAGCTAAATCGGCAATATTATCAACAAATTCCAACCTCAACACTCCTCGTAAACCGCTATGAATCAACACGAGTCGATCAATTTGTCTTCGGTGATGGAACGATTTTAAAAGAGATTATTCCTGAAAATGGTGGTTGGCATGAAAAGTCAATTTCAAAAATAACTCGCTGGGCATATGGAGAAGGCATTCATATGGCCACGTCTGGCATTAATAGTTCACCAGATGATGGCCCCACATTTGTACCAACCCCTCAAATAGTCGTCTATAACTCTGTTGGCCAATATCAAAATGGTAGGGTTGTCCATGGGGGGCTGGGTAGTTATAAAGGTGGGCTTGCTTCTGTTGAGGATTCAATAGGCAATGAGTTTAGCCATGAATTAGGCCATAATTTTGATATTATTGACTTTTACGGTGGAGATACAGAACTTGGTATCCATCGTCCTTCTCATCAGAAGAACTCAACGTGGGGCTGGGATGCGGATAACAATATGTTTATCCCAAATTTTGAACAGTCAGGGAGAGCAGACTACGATGCAATGAATGGTGGAAGTCCGAAAGATGAGAGAAATAATGCTTACTCACTCTATACGCCAAATACATTAGCCGCCATCCAAAAGCGACTAGAAAAACTTCATGCTTTTAATACTGATTCCTCAACGGGTTACCAAAAATGGAATTCTGAAACAAGCAAAATGGAAGATGCCTATTTAGAGTTACCAGGCTTTCTCCAATTTAATGTTCCAGTTAAAAATGGTGAAGATATCTCTCTATACAAATTATGTAAAGCGCTCGAAAAATATGATGTGCTAAAAATAAAATTAGGTAATGGTTATCATAGTAAAAATATACATTTACCTGACGCATCATCGAGAAATGCGGAAGATACCATCATAATAGAAACTTGTGCTGACTGGGATACGACTATTCACCTTAATGGTAAAACTGAAAAAATTAAAAAAAATGAAAAAATAACCTATATTTCCGATGGTAAGTCATGGGTTAAATCTCATCTCCACGGGTTACACAGAAAACCAATAAAACAAGATGTTCCCGTTATTACCGTACTTGGTTTTTATGATCCTGAAGGGCAAATTTTAGTCACCGATCCTGAAAAACAAAAATCAAACCATGTACAAGATATTTTATATGGTTCTTCAGGTATGGTTTATGAAGACAATAAGAAGCTAGATTCTTGTTCTTCTTATTTGGAGTTCGATCTTGAAGATGGAACAGCGCGACAATACAAACTCCATGGTACCAATTTCAGAAAATCTCATATGAACCGTTTTCATGTGAATATTGAGAGAGACTTAAAGCCCGTTAAAGTTAAAATTTTTATTAAAGGTGAGCTAAAAGAATCTAAAGATATTGAAATTAGAGAACTTAAATTACCCACGACCATTAATGGGCTAACCATTTAAACCAATATGAATAAGAGCAGGCTTACCGTCCTGCTCTTACATTATTAATGGGGCTCAGCTAACCTCAAGCTGGCCTTTCGAGCTACTAAACCAAAAATACACCCGATAAGCATCACGATTGCTAACGATAATTTTGGTGCGATAGGTAATGCGATAGCTAATAGACCAAGCCCAGCACCGCCAGCCATTTGGACAAACCCCACTAACGCAGATGCCGTACCCGCTTCATTACCAAAAGGTTCCAAAGCATAACTGGTTGCCGTTCCCATCATAAAGGCAAGCCCAGTACAGGCACAGGCCACAGGTAACATGTAGACAACCCAATGGCTTTGAATAGCTTCTGGCAACATAACAAAGCCCAATATCAACCCTAAACAGCCAATTGCCATCATTGAACTACCCACTAGCAAGCAGGCTGGTCGCCCAATTTTATGAATAAAGTGGTTCGCAATATAACTGGCAAACATGATCCAAAAGCCGTTGATACCAAACACAATGGAAAACACTAACGGGCTTAATTGAGCATCCCCCATCAATACCGTGGGTGCGAGGGAAACATAAGTTAATGCCATTCCCATGGTGCCCGCATTAACGAGAGCAAAAATGATAAATTGGCGATTCCCTAAGACACGGCAATAGGTTTCCACAGGGATCACTTTTACTTTAGGCAAGTTTGCAGGGCGTGTCTCAGGCAAAAATACCGCGATCAATACCAGTATGATGACGGCATACAACGCAAGGAACCAAAATGGTGCGCGCCAACCCCATGCTTCTGCTAGTAACCCACCTAATAACGGAGCGAGAGCTGGCACAATATTCAATGTACCATTGAGAAAACCAAATGCGCGAGCCGCTTCAGTGCCGTTCATGCGGTCACGAACACAGCTAAATGCCACCACAGAGGTGCAACAAACGGCAACCCCTTGCAATAAACGTGAGGCAATAAATAGCGTCGGGGTCGTTGCTGCAATGGCAACACCCGCACCAATAATGTAGAGCACCATACCAACCATCGCGATAGGTTTGCGCCCGTATCTGTCCACCAGCGGCCCAGAAATCAATTGCCCTAAACCTAGGACTAAAATAAATAGCGCAATGGTCGATTGAATAACGGATTCACTGCTGCCTAAATCCTTTGCAATATCAGGAATCGTCGGCAGGTATAAATCAATACCCAATGGGCCAAGTAAGACTAATAAAAGCAATAAAATAAGAAAGTTACGCATGAAGCTATGCTCAGATACCGTAGTAAAAAGTTATGTTATTCAATGATTGATGAATAATGTAGCAGAAACGATTAATCAAACTATCAAAAAAGAAATGATAAAGTAAATAAATTCATCATTTATTCATGCTGCCTATGAAAGGCAAAAAAGGCGCTAAATTTAGCGCCTCTTGCATCATCGATAAAGGATGATGTTAACGTTATTCCATCCACTCTGTGTGGAAAACACCGTCTTTATCCGTACGTTTATAAGTGTGAGCACCGAAGTAGTCACGCTGCGCTTGGATTAAGTTTGCAGGCAATACCGCTGAGCGGTAGCTATCGTAATAGGAAATCGCCGCAGAGAACGTTGGTGTTGGGATACCATTTTGTACGCCGTAGCACACAACATCACGCAGAGCTTGTTGGTATTCGTCCGCGATTTGTTTGAAATATGGCGCTAACAGTAAGTTGGCAATTTTTGCATCTTGGTTGTAAGCATCCGTGATTTTTTGCAGGAATTGTGCACGAATGATACAGCCCGCACGGAAGATTTTTGCAATCTCACCGTAGTTCAGGTCCCAATTGTACTCGTCTGATGCTGCTTTCAGCTGTTGGAAGCCTTGTGCATAAGAAACGATTTTGCCTAAGTACAGCGCGCGACGTACTTTCTCAACAAACGCGCTCTTATCCCCTTCAACGGGTTTTAAGACTGGGCCTGTTAAAACTTTAGACGCTGCAACACGTTGGTCTTTTAAGAAAGAAATATAACGTGCGAAAACAGACTCAGTGATTAATGTCAGAGGAATGCCTAAATCCAGCGCACTTTGGCTCGTCCATTTACCAGTGCCTTTGTTTGCCGCTTCATCTAAAATCACGTCAACAAGGTATTTACCATCTTCATCTTTTTTCTTGAAGATATCCGCGGTAATTTCAATCAGGTAGCTGCTCAATTCACCTTTGTTCCACTCTGCAAAGGTGCCTGCCAGCTCTTCATTGCTCAGGTTTAATGAACCTTTTAACAATGAATAGGCTTCAGCGATTAATTGCATGTCACCGTATTCGATACCGTTATGTACCATTTTAACGTAGTGGCCTGCCCCATCTGGTCCCATATAAGCCACGCAAGGTTCGCCTTCTGCTTTCGCTGCGATTTCTTTTAGGATTGGCGCAACCAATTCGTAAGCTTCTTTTTGACCACCTGGCATAATTGAAGGGCCTTTTAATGCGCCTTCTTCACCACCAGAAACACCGGTACCGATGAAGTTAAAACCTTGTGCGGATAATTCACGGTTACGACGGATTGTATCCGTAAATAACGTGTTACCGCCGTCGATAAGGATATCACCCTTGTCCAGATGAGGAGTCAGCGAGGCAATTGTTTTGTCCGTTGCTTCACCCGCTTTAACCATCAGTAAGATGCGGCGTGGTTTTTCCAGAGAGTCAACAAACTCTTCAATTGTATAGTTGGGAACGAGGTTTTTCCCTGGATTTTCGGCAATTACTTCGTCTGTTTTATCTTTAGAACGGTTAAAGATAGACACTGAGTAACCGCGGCTTTCAATGTTGAGCGCAAGGTTACGCCCCATAACCGCCATTCCGACAACACCAATCTGCTGCTTTGACATGAACAACTCCTGTCTGATTAGGACCAAGTCAGCCTCAATGTGCTGACATTCTGTTAACGGGATCACATATTAACCTAGGATTGTGCAGCATGGTAGTTATTGATGCAATCGATGACGTACACAACGCCATTTTTGTCAAGAATTGTCCGACTAAAGTGAATTTTTATTGATATTTCGTTCAACAAACCGCATTATTCTCCAGTCGGTATAAGCCGTCATATCAGAAGGTAAAACAAACTGTATGGAATGGATCGCAGATCCTTCGATTTGGGCTGGCCTCGCTACCCTAATCGTTCTAGAAATCGTTCTTGGTATTGATAACCTCGTCTTCATTGCCATTCTGGCAGATAAGCTCCCGCCAAAGCTGCGTGATAGAGCCCGTGTAACTGGACTTTTATTAGCCTTAGTTATGCGTGTTGTGCTTCTATTCAGCTTGTCGTGGCTCATTACCCTCACCAAACCGATAATCACGCTATTCGAGCACCCATTTAGTGCCCGAGACTTGATTATGCTAATCGGGGGGCTGTTCCTCTTGTTTAAAGCAACGATGGAACTAAACGAGCGGCTAGAAGGTAAAGACGAACACACTAATACCCAAAGAAAGACATCGAATTTCTGGGCTGTTGTTGCACAAATTATTGTTCTTGATGCCGTATTCTCTCTGGACTCTGTGATCACTGCGGTAGGTATGGTTGACCATATCGGCGTTATGATTGCGGCAGTGACCATTGCAATGGCATTAATGATTTGGGCAAGTAAACCGTTAACTAGCTTTGTTAACCAGCACCCAACCATTGTCATACTGTGTTTAAGCTTCTTGTTGATGATTGGTTTCAGCCTTGTGGCTGAAGGTTTTGGCTACGCTATTCCGAAAGGCTACCTATACGCGGCTATCGGCTTCTCAATCATGATTGAGGTGCTAAACCAATTTGCACAATTTAACCGTCGTAAATTCCTGACTGGTTCGCGCCCACTGCGTGAACGTACAGCTGAAGCGGTATTGCGCATTTTAAGCGGTAATAACGAAAGAGGTGAATTAGACCCACGGACGTCTGACCTTATCGCTGACAACAAATCTGTCTTCGACCCGCAAGAGCGCCTGATGATTGCTCGTGTGTTAGGGATGGCGCAGCGCAATGTTGAAAGTATCATGACCTCACGCCACGATGTGGACTATCTTGATATCAATAAATCCTCTAGCGATTTATTGCAATTGATGGAGAAAAACCCGCACTCACGCCTTGTGGTGATTGATGAAACGATTAGCGATGAGCCTGTTGGTGTTGTGCATGTGATGGATTTAGTGAAGCAGCAACTAAATGGTAAACCACTGGATTTACGTGCGTTAATCACTCAACCGCTGATCTTCCCTGAAGGTCTCTCACTACTCAAAGCATTGGAACAGTTCCGTAAAGCACATACTCACTTTGCATTTGTCGTCGATGAGTTTGGCTCTATCGAAGGTATCGTGACATTGACCGACGTGATGGAAACCATCGCCGGTAACTTACCCGTTGGTGATGAAGAAAATGATTCACGTCATGATATTCAAAAACTTGATGACGGTACGTGGATTGCCAATGGCTTTATGCCACTGGAAGACTTGATCATGTTTGTGCCGATGGAATTAGATGATAAACGTGAATACGAAACCATCGCAGGTCTGTTAATGGAGCATTTACAACGTGTTCCAGAAGTCGGCGAGCAAGTCACCATTAATGGCTGCATATTCCAACCATTGGAAGTCAATAGCCATCGTGTCAATAAAGTGTTAATCATACCACCCGCTCGTGAAGGGGATGGTTATGAATATGAAGATGATTAACCTTAACTAAATTTCGAAATACCGGCCAATAGGTCGGTATTTTTTTGCCTGAAATTCGTCTTAAGACGTATATATAACGTCTACAAAAATAAAATTAGCATCGATTTTTAAAAGAAAAAAACATTGAAACAATGAATAATTTGACGCATTAAATACTCATAACTTTAATGTAAGGTCATGCTATGACAGCAAAAATTCAGCCCCTCTTTAATAATACATTACTACCACCTAATACTAATAAGAGAACAAATGAATCATCAAAAAACATCACTAATACAGCAAGTAAATTGAGAAATAATGCTGAGCCGTGTCCTATAGTTACTAAAAATAAAGTTTGTTTTTCAGAGTTCAGTCAAAAAAAAGAGTTTGTTAGTGAGGATACAAAGCTTCAAAAAACCCGGTGGATTAAAACATCACTCTATTCAGTTGAAGCCAAAGAATTACAAAAAACCGCAAAAAAAACGGTGCATTTAAAACAATTAGAGAAATTAAATAAAAAAGTAACAAATATAATTAATGCTATCTCTTTCTCTGTAAATAATATTAAAACTAAAAACTCTCTTTCAAATAAATCACCTTTCTTTGAAAATGTATCAAATGAACTTAAAGAGCTAACTAATGATATATTTTATTATAAAAATGAAATTTCTCGTTCATCTTATAAGCATCACCAATCAAAATCTAAAATATTAGATAATCTAGATAAAAAAATTGATAATGGAAATGAAACGCTCTTTAACTTTCAGTATGAGTTAACTAAACACAATGAGGATGTAAAAAAAGGCAATAAAAGTTCTCACTTAAAGATGGAATTAGATACAAAGATGAAAGTACAAAGACAACAAGATTACAAAAATGAAGGCCATAAATAAGTTACTTTGAAAAAAACGCCCATAAGGGCGTTTTTTCTTTACAAGGCATTCAATAACTCATTCAGCCCTTTATTTTCTTCTTTCTTCAAGAAATTACCAATAGCCTCTTTGGCTTGCGTCCGCAATTCATTGCGCAGCAATTTTTCCACATCCAGCTCATATTGCAAGCTATGCCAATTGCCATAAATACGCAGTGGAATATTCATGCCTTGTAATTGCTGAACTAGGCGTGAATCCCCTGCCCAACCACCAAAAATATTAACGCCTAAATTTACATCAATGCTTTCATTTGGAATATTCACGCGGCCTTGGCCATTAATATTCACCAAAGCAGATTTCGCATTCATTGATGAAATATTCATACTGCCTTTATTTAAATAGCCTTTAACTGTGAATAATTCAACTTCTGTATAATTCCCTGTATTCACGGGGGCATTAATTTTATTCGTCACACGAGAAATAGACTGCTGAATTAATTGCGGAATATTCAGCCCATGCAATTTTGCATTTCTCAGCTCGAAATTAACAGGCCCTTGCCATTGGTTTTTCACTGCATAATCATCATAGCCGACACCCGATAACGCCGCATTGAGGGAGATAATGCCGCTGAGTTTTTGTGGCATATTAAATGCTTTTAATAACGGTGTTAAATCGATATTTTTAAAGTCGGGTTTTGCCGAAACCGTCGCTGGCACTGCGCTATAATTTAACGTAACAGGTAATGAGAACTCACCACCAAACGCTTTACCTTGTAATTTAGAAACCGTTAAACGGGGAGTTTGATTTTGGGCACTAATCACCACTTCATTTACCGACATTCCCCGATAAATTAAATTCCCTACCGATAAATCAACATTGGCCGTAAATGATTTTAAACCTGATAAATCATACCGTTGTGTACTCGTTCCTGAAATAACAGGCTTGACCCCAACACGGTTATTATTGGTTTCCGCCTCAGGCGTTGTCGCAGTTGGTGCAGTGCCTAACAAGCTATCTAAATCTAATTTTTCAGACGCTAATTCAACTGCCAGCTGCGGGATCTCACTTAATTTTACGCTAACATTCCCTGTTAACAGACTTTCATTGGCTTTAATCGATAGATTAGTTAAATTCGCACTAGGTTCCTGCCCTTTGTTATATAAAAAATCTGTGGTGATTTGCCCTGATATGCCATTTTCAGGCAAATCCACACCACTAAGCGAATAATCAAACTGCGTTAATTGGCCACTAATTTTTTGATTGATTGCCGATAAATCAATATCCGCACGTGTATCGAACACAAACTCTTGCTGGTTTTTATTTAAGTTACCACTGAATTTGACCGCCACTTGCTTATTGTTATTTTTTTTCAATGACAGGTTAATATTGCGCAGGTTAAATTCATCTTTTGACGTTTGCCAAATCACTAAACTGTTAGAGATATCAACTTTTTCAATATCTAACAACCAGTTGCTCTTATCAACAGAGGTCGTTTGAGAGGTAGAGCCCCCAGGAGCAATAGGGTCGCTACTGTGCGTTTGAGATTCACTTTCCGGTGTTTTACGGATAACAGCACCATCAATCACAATTTGTTCAACTGACAAGCGGTGGGAAATCAAAGGCCACAATTCAACATCTAAGCGCATATTTTCAGCGCTTAAGACAGGTTTGGATGCATTTGGTGCAGTCAGAGAGACGGGGCCTGTAATAATGCTCAGTGTCGGCCAAACGTGCCAACGCATATCCCCATTGAACTCAAGTTGATAGCCACTTTTTTTCTCTACTTGCTCGACAATATAATGACGAAAATCATTCGGATTTACCAACATCACTAATGTGGTTAAACCCGCAACAATGACAACAAGTAAAATAATCAGTGTCGTTAAAAAACGTTTCATGCTTCCCTCTCTTAAACTCTGCCTGCGACCATCACCAACGTGAACTCACACCATTACTTTCCCTGAAAATGGGCGAAAATTACGCCATTAAAATCCATTAATGACACAATTTTCGCGAAGTTTAGCGAGTATCAGTCTTCGCTGATACGGCTACCAACAGCCCCTTGTTGGTTTTTATATTTTGCATCTTGGCGGCTATTATAAGGGCGGTCTGCGCTGCCCGATAATGGCTCAAAACTTAACGCCCCGATGACCATGCCAGGACGTAATGCTAATGGTAACTTACCTGAATTATAAAATTCTAACACGATTTGCCCTTTCCAACCGGGGTCAATACGATGCGCAGTAACATGTACCATCAAGCCTAATCGAGCCAGTGATGAGCGACCATCAAGCCAACCCACAAGGTTATCTGGGAGCGTAACAGACTCAAGCGTCACTGCAAGTGCTAATTCCCCTGGATGTAAGAAAAATGGCTCGTCTTCGCTAAGCACGATCTCATCACTCATTACACGATCCAGAGCAGCATTTACTTCATCTTTTGGGCCACTAAGATCGATAAATGCCGCGGTATGTCCACGAAAAACACGAAACTGATTTCCTAAACGGACATCTGCGGTCGCACCATTGATCCGTTCAACAGGTGGGCGCGGGCTAATCACTAATTTACCATCATCCATCCATTGAATTATATCGCGGTCACAAAGACGCATGGCTGTTTCCCCCTTCATAATGTTAGTTTCTGCCTTGATTAATCTTGGCAGAATTCCCCGATCTTCGCTTTTAAGATATCAATTGCCACACGGTTTTTTCCACCGCGAGGCACAATAATATCGGCATACTGTTTCGATGGCTCAATAAACTGTAAGAACATTGGGCGAACCGTTTTATTGTATTGGTCAATCACGGAATCTAATGTTCTGCCCCGTTCATTTACATCACGTTTAATGCGGCGCATCAAGCAAATATCGAGTGGTGTATCAACAAAAATAGAAAAATCCATCTCACCACGTAGGCGTTTATCGGTTAACAATAAAATGCCTTCAATAATAATGACTTTTTTAGGTTTAAATGTGATGGTTTTTTCTTTGCGAGTGTGAGCGACATAGTCGTATTGCGGGATTTCTACTGCTTGACCACTTTTTAGTGATCGGAGGTGTTCAAAAAGCAAACTGTGATCCATTGAATTCGGATGGTCATAGTTCACTTTAAGCCGTTCTTCCATTGGCACGTCTGCTTGGTCTTTATAATAACAGTCCTCTGGAATAACACCGATATTATGATCACCGACCTTTTCTCGTAATTCACGATATAGAGTGCTTGCAATTAAGCTTTTGCCAGATGCAGAGGCTCCCGATATACCTACAATGGTACAGTGATGCGCTATGTCAGTCATAAAATGATAACCTGGTTAAATATTTTAGAAATGAAAATACATAACATCAAAATGTTACGTTGGCGGAATTATAGGGGGTAATGGCGTGTTGTTCCAGCGTCCCTCGACAAAGTTCGCTAAAAAAAACGCCAATATTTGATAGAAAATGGGGAATTGATGATTAGCCCTTTAATTTATAGGGCTAAAATGGCTTCTTACCTTCTAATGCAGCAATGCGATTTTCAATAGAGGGATGAGTGGAAAACACAGAATCCCCTTTATTAAAAATATAAGCCGCTTTACGGTAAGCCTGCCCTGTACTGCTCTCATCATACTCATGCGTTTCGTGCTTGCCTGATATTTTTTTCAATGCACTGATCATCGCTTGGTTATCAGAAGTGAGATCAACCGCCGCCGCATCCGCCATATATTCACGAGTACGGGATAAATAAAAATACAGAATTTGCGTGATCCATGGCAACACAAAATTCAAGACCATTAAAATCATTTGGGCTTTATTCGCCGCATTATTGCGGCTTCGTCCTGCGGTACGAATAAAAATCTGACTAAATACGTTAGTTACCGTCAAAATCACGTTCGCTAAAATACCCACATACAGGGTCAGCTTCGAGTCACCATGTATAATATGGCCGACCTCGTGCGCCAGAACGGCTTGCACTTCTTGCCGGTTCAATGCTTGAAGTAGACCGCGAGTCACACCAACCAATGCATTACGGCCATTCCAACCTGCGGCAAATGCATTTGGTTCATCACTTTCTAAAATATATAAACGAGGAATATAGCCTAAACTTGCACTTAAGCTAAGCTCTTCAATAATATTAAACAGCTGTTTTTCTTCTGAACTGGTGGCATTTTCTGGGTTGATTTCTTTCGCATTCATCCCTGCCAACATCATTTTATGGCCCCGAAAATGAATATAAATCAAACCTAGGAATGTCAAACCTAAAACGATAAATGTCGCAATTGGCATTTCTTTTAACGTCACAAATTCCATTGCATTATCAAACAAATCTAACTGTTCATTTGGATGCGTGGCAATATCCGCTAATAACCCAATGATAAGCATAATAAAAATATAGCTCATCACCACAAAACGAGTCCGAATATTATTTTTACGTATGACGTTACGAAAATCCATAAAATACCCTGCTTTCTATCACAGATAATTATCGGAACGTCCTAAGTTGTTCCGATAATTTTTCTAAATAACAATTAACCGATAATTAGTCGAAATTAATACGACGTGACTCTTCAGACTTAATCGTCTCTTCGTCAAGACGCCAATATTCTTTCGATATTTTTAAGCTAGGAATAATGCCAACAATAAGCGCGGCAGGCATCGAGGCAATATAAGCATTATAGGTTTCTAAAGTACGGTTATAACCACGTTTCGCAAAAGAAAGCTTATTTTCTGAAGACACAATTTCTTCTTGCAGATTTGCCATGATTGCGTCAGATTTCAGCTCTGGATAAGCTTCAACTGCAACGTTAATCGCCCCACTGCTCACCATTTTGGATAATGCATCTTCCGCTTCACGTGCTTTATCACCCGTTGCATTTTGAGCCTGAGTACGCAGTTCGGTAATTTTACTGAACACTTCCGTTTCATGGCTTAAATATTTTTTCACCGTCGCAAGTAAGCTATCAAACACTTTTCCGCGTCTGTCTAATTGAACTGAAATTTCAGTTTCGCTGGAAACTACGGCTTCGCGTAATGCTACAATGCGGTTATAAAAATAAATAACGATCAGCACCACTACGACAATAAAAATTAAAAATTTCATAATCACCTTTTAGGGCTTGCCCATAGGAAAGAATTCATCAACAACCATATCGCTTTATTCTACGCTATCCTTTCTCAATAGAGAAACAATCCGCTGATAAATCAGAAAAAGGGAAATTGCTGGGTTGGTGCTCAATACAAATAAAAAAGGCTATTTAATGTTAAACACTAAATAGCCCTTATTAAATTACGCTAAATTACACTGCGCGGAATGAAATTTCCGTTGGGATTTTATCCCCTTCCCAATACATTAATGCCGAAATACCTGATGCGATTTCACGGTAAATATCCGCAAATTCACCTTCAGGGTCGCGCATAACGGTCGGCTGACCGCGGTCAAGGTCTTCACGCAGAGAAATATGCAGCGGAACTTGGCCTAACAGCTTCGTGTTGTATTTCTCAGCCAGTTTTTCTGCACCACCGGTACCGAAAATTGGCTCAACATGGCCGCAATTACTGCAAATATGTGCGCTCATATTTTCGATAACACCTAGCACTGGCACATTCACTTTCTTAAACATCACGATGCCTTTCATGGCGTCGACCAGCGCGATATCTTGTGGCGTTGTCACCACAACCGCGCCTGTTACAGGGATGTTTTGAGATAGTGTTAATTGGATATCACCGGTTCCCGGTGGCATATCGATAACTAAATAGTCTAAATCTGGCCATAAGGTATCTTGCAGCATTTGCATTAACGCCTTACTTGCCATCGGGCCACGCCAGACCATCGCATTATCATCAGTGACTAAATAACCGATTGAGTTAGTCGCTAAACCATACGCCATAATTGGCGCCATGTGCTGGCCATCTGGAGACGTTGGGCGTTCTAATGTAGTGCCTAACATATTGGGAATAGACGGGCCATAAATGTCCGCATCAAGGATACCGACTTTCGCCCCTTCTTGCGCCAGTGCTAACGCGAGGTTGACGGAAGTGCTGGATTTCCCCACGCCGCCTTTACCTGAACTCACCGCCAGAATATTGCGCACGCCCTTAATGCCAGGCAAATCGTTCGCGCGTTTTAGCGTTGTCACATCGTGGCGTAATTTCCACTCAACCGCATGAGCACCTGTGAGTTGTTTTAGCTCTGCCGTTTTTTCGCTAATCAGCGTTTGGAAAGGGCCTTTCCAAACAAATGGCATGACTAATTCGACGTGCAGCACATTGTCTAACATCGCACAATGATGTAACGCTTTGATAGAAATCAGATTACGTTGCAGCGTTGGGTGTGTAAATGAAGCCAAAACTTTGGAGACTTGTTCAGTCAGCAGTTCTGGTTTGTTCTGCTCGGGGGATTTATCGTTCATCCCGGCTCCTTTATTTATATTTTTGAACTATAGATATCCTATATAACTCGATAAGGTACCTGAGATTAGACGGATATACTTTGACTGAGGTTAATCATAACAGAGAACACGAAAAATAGTGATTACCAAGCGCAGGAAAAGCCACGAAGAGGCAAAAATTTCTTTTTCCAACAAATTTCCAATTAATCTTTTATACCCCTAGCAGCGATGGTTTTGATCGGTTAACATCAAAGACCCTTTTCAAATAATGGAAGTAAGAAAGTTACTATGTCTCAAGTCGCGAATAAATTACTGGTAACCTGTGCGTTACCCTATGCTAACGGTTCAATCCATCTTGGTCATATCCTGGAACACATTCAGGCTGATATTTGGGTCCGTTATCAGCGAATGCGCGGCAAAGAGGTTCATTTTATCTGTGCCGACGACGCGCACGGAACCCCAATCATGCTTAAAGCACAACAGCTAGGTGTCACACCTGAAGCTATGATTGCAGAAGTGAGCCAAGAACATCAGAACGATTTTGCGGGTTTTTCCATTAGCTATGATAATTATCACTCCACACACAGTGAAGAAAATAAACAATTATCAGAACTGATTTATGGGAAACTGAAAAATAACGGTTTTATTAAAAATCGCACTATTTCTCAGCTTTTCGACCCAGAAAAAGGCATGTTCTTACCAGACCGCTTCGTTAAAGGCACTTGCCCGAAATGTAAAGCAGAAGACCAATACGGTGATAACTGTGAAGTGTGTAGCGCAACCTACAGCCCAACAGAATTAATCAACCCACGTTCGGTTATCTCTGGTGCAACGCCTGTAATGCGTGATTCAGAGCACTTTTTCTTTGATTTACCTGCATTTAGCGACATGCTACAAGCATGGACTCGCTCAGGCGCACTGCAAGAGCAAGTGGCGAATAAAATGCAAGAATGGTTCGAGTCTGGCCTGCAACAGTGGGATATTACCCGTGATGCACCGTATTTCGGCTTTGAAATCCCAGATGCACCGGGCAAATATTTCTACGTCTGGTTGGATGCACCAATTGGTTACATGGGTTCATTTAAAAACCTGTGTGACAAACGTGGTGATCTGAATTTCGATGAGTTCTGGAATAAAGATTCGAAAACAGACCTTTACCACTTTATCGGTAAAGATATCGTCTATTTCCACAGCCTGTTCTGGCCTGCGATGTTAGAAGGCAGTCAATTCCGTAAACCAACTAATCTGTTTGTCCATGGTTATGTCACGGTTAACGGAGCGAAAATGTCCAAATCCCGTGGTACATTTATCACAGCGCGCTCATATTTAGACCATTTGGATGCAGACTGCTTACGTTATTACTACGCAGCAAAACTGTCTTCACGTATCGATGATATCGATTTAAACCTTGAAGACTTCGTCCAGCGCGTCAATAGCGATATCGTGAATAAAGTGGTTAACTTAGCTTCGCGTAACGCAGGCTTTATTGCTAAACGCTTCGATGGCAAGTTATCTGCAAACTTAGCAGAGCCTGAGCTATATCAACAGTTTGTTGACGCGGCAAAAGTCATCGGTGAAGATTTTAGCAATCGTGAATACAATAAAGCGATCCGCGAAATCATGGCATTAGCTGATATCGCGAACCGTTATGTGGATGAAAAGGCCCCTTGGGTGGTTGCTAAACAAGAAGGTAAAGACCAAGAATTGCAAGATATCTGCTCAATGGGTATCAACCTGTTCCGCATTCTGATGACTTACCTGAAACCCGTTTTACCGGGTCTGACCAAACGTGCAGAAGCGTTCTTGAATACTGAACTGTCTTGGGATGCGATTAGCACACCATTACTTAACCACAATGTTGCACCTTTCAAAGCCCTGTTTAACCGTATTGAAATGACAAAAGTGGATTCGATGGTTGAAGCATCAAAAGAAAGTATCAAGCCAATCCAGCAAGTGACTGGTCCACTGGCGGATGACCCAATCCAAGATACAATCACCTTTGATGATTTTGCAAAAATCGATCTGCGAATTGCACTAATCAAACACGCGGATTTTGTTGAAGGGTCAGACAAACTACTGAAATTACAGTTAGATATCGGTGGTGAAACACGCCAAGTGTTCTCAGGCATCCGTTCTGCCTATCCAGATCCAAAAGCGTTGGAAGGCCGTTTAACGGTGATGGTCGCTAACCTTGCACCACGTAAAATGCGCTTTGGCATTTCCGAAGGTATGGTCATGGCAGCAGGCCCTGGTGGGAAAGATATCTATTTGCTTAGCCCTGATAGCGGCGCACAGCCGGGTATGCAAGTTAAGTAACACTAACTTGTTATAGCGGTTCTTTAAGCCAGTGAAAGTGGAGAGCAAAAACTCTCCACTTTTTTATTGCCTTTTTTATTGTGATCAGTAGCACAATTATCAAGTTAATTGTATGATGAATAGATATCAAGCTACAGGACAAATCTCATGTCATTTAAACAGGTGCTGATAACGGGATGGCAGTATTTGCGCGCTTTCGCAATACTTTACCTCTGCCTGATTGTCGGAAACCTTATCTCTACCCTACTTCCTTTTGCCATTCCCGGCAGTATTGTTGGTATGCTCATTCTGTTTGCACTACTGGCACTGCAAATTATCCCTGCTCACTGGGCACAACCCGGATGCAGTATTTTACTGAAAAATATGACCATTCTGTTTGTGCCTATCGGTGTGGGGATCATGAATTACTATGACTTACTGAGTCAGCAACTGATCCCGATTGTGGTTTCTTGCATGGTCAGCACCTTAATAGTCATGATAGTAGTCGCTATCAGTTCCAACTATATTCACAAAGAACGCCCTGTCATCGGCGCTAAACCTGATGAAGTTCCCCTTCCCCCTGAAGAGCCAATTTCTTCGGTGATTAATAATGATAAAACTAAGGGGAACGAATAATGTTAACGCACATTTGGTGGTCATTACCGCTGACAATTGTGGTGTTTTATCTTGCTCGCAAACTGTCAGTAAAATTTAAGCTACCAATATTAAACCCATTATTAATCACCATTGCGGTGCTTATTGCCATATTGGTTATCACCAATACCTCTTATGAACATTATTTTGCGGGCAGTAAAATCCTGAATGATTTACTGCAACCTGCCGTTGTGGCACTGGCTTTCCCTCTTTATGAGCAAATGCACCAAATTCGTGCCCAATGGAAATCCCTATTTAGCATCTGCTTTGCAGGTAGCATCGTCGCGATGTTCAGTGGTGCAGCAATTGCATTTTGGCTTGGAGCAACGCCGGATATCGCTGCCTCTGTATTGCCGAAATCAGTCACAACCCCCATCGCGATGGCGGTTGCTGATTCAATTGGAGGGATCCCCGCAATTAGCGCTGCTTGCGTGCTGTTTGTGGGTATTTTAGGCGCAATGTTCGGGCACAGTTTATTTGATGCCCTACGTGTTCGCACCCATGCGTCTCGCGGGCTTGCGATGGGAACGGCTTCCCACGCATTAGGTACCGCACGTTGCGCTGAAGTCAATTACATTGAGGGGGCTTATAGTTCACTCGCATTGATGACCTGTGGGGTGATCACCTCGTTAAGTGCGCCATTTATATTTCCTGTCATTTTGCATCTTTTTAGCTAATCTTATTAGTTACACGCCCAGTTAAATATGATGAGTAAGGGAAAACGATATTCTCTTACTTATCATTGAACACTAAAAACATGAGATATATCTCTCAATTAAAGAATTTGTTTCATATGTTTCATTTAAATTAGTGATTTAAATCACATTTCATTATGTGCTTTATTGAATAGAATGAAAGCAATTAAATAGGGAGGGTAACTCATGCATTCAAGATTTAAGGCCGCTTGGGCCGAGCTTCCAGAGAAGCTACAGTCTGTACTTAGACCTATCATTGATAAATCCGATTTCGCCGGAATGCTAACGGCTGAGCAAGTACAACACATTAAAGCGCAAAGCGGTGTTAGCGACTCAGAATTAGCATTCTCACTACTCCCTTTTGCAGCGGCCTATGCCGTCACTCCTATCTCCCATTTTCACGTTGGTGCAATCGCTTGCGGCGCTAGCGGTAATTTATATTTCGGCGCCAATATGGAGTTTAGTCATGTTTCGATGGGGCAAGTGATCCACGCGGAGCAATGTGCGATCACCCATTCGTGGATGAAAGGCGAAAAGCAAATTACGTCGATCACCGTGAATTACACCCCATGTGGCCATTGCCGACAATTTATGAATGAATTGCGCGAAGGTGGTAAAATTATGGTGCATTTACCGGGCCGTGAGCCTGCGGTACTTCATCACTATTTACCTGATTCATTTGGCCCAGCCGATTTAAACATTACGACACTATTGCTTGATTCTGTCCAGCATGGTTATAACAACCAAAGCCGCGACAGGCTGTTAAGTGCCGCTATTGAGGCTGCTAATCAATCCCATGCACCTTATAGTGAATCCCATTCAGGTATTGCAGTGCAGCTTAAAGATGGTTCACTGTTTACAGGGCGCTACGCTGAAAATGCCGCATTCAACCCAAGCTTACCACCACTGCAAGCCGCGTTAATTATGATTAACCTTGCCGGTAAAGATATCCATGCCATTGAGCAAGCTAAGTTGGTTGAAAAGCAAGATGCGATAGTGAAACAATGGTGTACCACTGAAAATACCTTAAGTGCGCTAGGTTGCCGACAAGTGGAATTGGTTTATTTGGATTAATTCTCTCTCCCCCATTTTCCATGTATGGTTATTGTCAATAGACTAGTTGTTGGCAATAACCATTTTTATGTTTCATGTATTTTTAATAATTTGATAAAACTTTAATTCAGTAACTAACTAAAAAATGAATTTGATGAATAGCCAGAAAATCGAGATGGAATATTTGATGCTGTTCTGTCTGAAAAATAGTTATTAGAAGTACTATCGAATGGATCCATTGATGACATATTTTCACTAAGGTTTCCAAGCATATTTTCAAGGTGATGATTGCTTTGTATTCTACCTTCTAGAAAACTCGATGAAACATCATACCCACTAAAATTAAATTCCGTTGAGTGAGACATATTAGAAGAATTAGATAAATTCCTCATAGAAGGCATATTTTCAAGGTGATGATTACTTTGTATTCTGCCTTCTAGAAAGCTCGATGAAACATCGTGTCCGCTAAAATTTAGCTCTGTAGATTGAGAAGTATTAGAAGGATTGTGTAGGTTTTTCATGGAAGGCATATTTTCAAGTGGGTGACTTGCTGGCATTATTCCACCACTTGTCACTGGTGCTTTTTTATCTGAACTTAAATTCGCACCCCCGTAGATATCCAAATCGCTTATCGGGATAAGTTCATTTAATTCTCTCACTTTAGTAGTCACATATTCTGCTACTGTCGTTCCTCTCTCTGCAAGGTATTCGCCAAAAACAGATCCTGTTTCTTTTATATTATCAGCTGTAGATACCGTATTAGCCCATTCAACAAACAAATTAAATTTTTCTTTAGATGGGTTTTTTATTATTTCCGTCATCATTTCATCCATTAGATAAAGTCCAAACTCCACCTCATTCTGATTACTCCCTGAATTTAATAACATCTCAGAGTATATTTGATTATGTTTCTCTGGAGATATAATTTCTAATGGGATTGATAATGTCCATGCATCTTTAGGTAGGTTTAAACTTGTAAATGCATTATCATGTATATCTTCAATGTCGCGGATAGTAAATTTTTTACGCAAAACTGTCGTTTTCTCATCACCAAACTTATCAAGCAACTTTTGTCCTGTTTCTAATGCCACTTTAACTTGTATTCTTTTTAAATCCTTATGATCTAATTTTATATTATACTGTTTTGCTCTTTCAACTAAATAATTTGTTGCCATTTTTCCTGCATATGAGTCTCCTCTCACCAGCCCATTTGGAATTACACCATACATCTCGCCATTGGCTTCAAGATAGTCGTATAAAATATGGGGAGCTCTATCTTCCTCTACTTTTTTGCATACTGACTGTACATCTTTTATATGTAACTCAAATTGACTATGTTCATTAATATCAAATAGTGCAGAACGTTTTTTTCTGCGATTATGAATATTCTCCCTAACATCATTCATTAAAAATTTTAATTTTTCTTCTTTACTTTCCCAAAATAATATATTTTCATTTTTCATTAATAATGCAGCATCTTGGGTTAATAAATTTTCAGGATCTACATAGTGAAACGTCCATGAGATCACTTCACCCAGATCCTCTTCCTCTGTTTTTATACTTTTATCTATCTTATTAATAAGATCTTTCAACTCAGGATCAGCAGCTATTATATCGAAATAGCCTTTAAGTTTATTCCCAGTTAACCCTCTGTACTCTGTGGCATAGAAATTATTACTTAACCATTTTTTTGTTATCTCATTTTTATTTTCTGTACTTGAAATATGCTTTTTAAGCATCATCTCAAATGTTTTATAATGATGATTAACTTGTTCTTTAAATTCAGTACTAGAATTTAACCTGTGAGACCAGAACCCCTGCCTTTCGCTCAAAGAAAGTGATTCAAATATACCATTTAAATACCAATCATCAATACTAAACCAACTGACATAGCAAGCTTTTCGATTAATTTCAACTAACTCTTCGTAGCTAAGGTCAGTCAGCTCAACAGATTTTCCTCCCGATTTATTAAGTTTATTCTCTAGTAAAATAATATACTCATTAGCTAAATTAAAATCTATTTGTTCATATATATCATCAAGAAACTCCCTATTTAACCATAAACCTCTATTTGATGAAAAATATAATGTCGAACGTCCCCAAACCCCCTCTTCGCTACCACTAACTCCCGCAAATAATGCATACCTGTCGCCTTTATTAGCTAAATACTGATACATTTCTTTCGGGCTTTTGTCCTCTCTTAAATATTTTTTTATTGTATTAAGGTCATGCTCTGTAAACTCTCGGCTAGCACTGTATTTCTTATTATTTAACATTTAAATTCCTTTTCTATTTAAGATGATTTATTACAAAATCCTTTGATTTGACTAAAATACGTTCCCATTGACGAATTTGGCTCCATTTTATATCCGTTTGAAAATATGCATCAATTTCAGGAATACGCCCATTTATATCACATCGATAATACCCTCCTTTTAAAGTTAACCAATTACAATCTATAATACTCGTAACTTCATCTTTGTCTTCAGACCAATAAACACGCCGCCTATCCGAATAACCTATTCCGTTATAAGTTATTGCATCTTTTTTTAAATACTCAACAAAATACAAATCAAGCTCATCATCATAATAAATTCCGCTTCTTTTACCAAAAAAGTCATTATTTATCGAATTATCCTTAAACTTATTCATTGTTGCATTGCTATTCGTCAATGGTTTTACTGCTATTTTTATTTCCTCTTCATTTGGGCCTGTTTTAATTCTATCGACGGGTTTCATTTCTGGCCATGTCATTCTTAAAGGCAATACAGTGAAATTAGCATCACACCCTGTTTTATTTTCAATAAACCTTGGATCAAAATAGCTATACCCCTCATACTCAGCAATAAAGTCAACATATTCCCGAGGAACTTCAACAACATTACCGTTAAACTTTCCACACACAAATCCGGGCCGATTGTTTGCATTAATAGCACACGAAAATAATAATATAAATATTAAAAAAATATTAACCCTCATATTTTATTTACACCTTAATATTACTTTAAAAATTATTGAATAAGCTCCGGATGAGAATAAATGAATAAATCTTCAACCGTTTCCATGGTTTTTACCATTTCAATAACTAAGGGGATTTTTTTCATTCTATTTAACCACCGTTGACTTTGTTTTTTTTTATCAACAGATTGGCTATCTGCCTCGAACCTCATTTTTGACCAGAGCTTAATAAACACTTTTACCTCAGCATTTGTTTCTGGATGGGAAATAGCTTGAAGAATGTCTTGCCAAAATTTATCTCGTTCAGCATCGTCAAGAACATCGTAAATATCAGAAAAGAACCATGCATCATAAGGTAAATCTGATGCCTTAAATCCTTTTTTATTTATCATTACAGCTTCATTAAAATTAATATCTCCTGTCCTAGTTTCTTTTCCCTTATTTACGTCAAACCAATTTTTTAAGAACTCTATATGTGCCAAAGCTGATTCATAATGAAATTTCTTCATTTTTTCCTTTGATAAAGGTCTTTTATATTCATCCATAGTGATATACATATAGTCATGGATAATTTTTATAAAAACACTTTGATTTTTATTTTTTGGCTCCAAACCTAATGTTTGAAATGAAATAAACAGTAAAATAAAAAATAAAATAACAATATTATAATTATTTTCTGATCTATTCATTTTTAAATCCTATAGATTTAGTTTTGAGATTATTAGTCCACATACTATTAATATATTTTTCCATCTGATTTATTGTCGAAATTTTTCTTGCAATAGAAAGCCATTCAATACTTCTTTTTTGTTTTTCAGATGATGGCTTCGCCGCTTCTATTAACATTGCGTACCATATTTTCATAATTAATGCTAGTTCATCCTCTCTACCACCTTTATTTATTGCATAAAGATAGGCTTTCCATACTATATCCCTTTCATTTTCATCTATTACCTTTAAAACATGTTCAAAAAACCAAACAGCATGAGGTAAATTCCTTTTATCTAATGATTCATGATATAAATCAATTGCTTTTTTATAATCAATTCTTTCATTAAAACATTTTTTATCTAGTCTTATAAAATCCGCTATAACTCTAATATGGGCTAACTTTCTATACTCATCTTTAGTTATATTTTCAGGTATTTTCATTGCGATATAAACATAATTAAAGTTCAACCCAGCGAGTAATTTTACCTTTTTATATTCATACTCACCATATGTTATTTTCTTTTCATTTTCACTTTCATTATTTACCTTTAGCGTCTCACCGCCATTACATGCTGTTAATAATAAAATAAGAGTAAAAAATAGAAACCTCATATTTACCGCCTTTTATGTTGATAAAAAAACCAACATAAAAATAAATCAATAAAAAACATGCAGCAATATATGATATTTTAAAATATAATTTTGTTGCTATTTAGTTAAAAAAAAACATTTTCTAGGCTAAAGATAAAAATAAATTAACAACTCCCAAAAAAACAAAATCAAACTAGATTTTCACCTTTAAATTTAAAAAAGTTGATTAAAACCATTATTTTACTAACCGTGATCTACCTACCGTAATTGCAACGTAAAAGTATGCTTTAGTTTCCTTCCTTAACTAAATTCTTTATTATGTCTATAAAATTTTTAACGATTTTGCATCATTATTTACTGTACATATTTCCTGTTTAGCTTAGGATCTACCCTGACTTTGTTGATTAATCGTCCGAAGAGTGATATTTCATGGAACATGAATACGAAACAAAACGCCCTCTCTATATTCCCTATGCTGGTCCAATTTTACTGGAATTCCCTTTATTGAATAAAGGCAGTGCGTTCACTGAAGAAGAACGCGCGAACTTCAACCTGCATGGCTTACTGCCTGAGCAAGTTGAAACTATCGAAGAGCAAGTTGAGCGTGCTTATCGTCAATTAATTGATTTTAAAACCGATATCGATAAACACATCTACTTAAGAAACATTCAAGATACCAACGAAACCTTATTCTATCGCTTGATTGATGCCCACTTAACAGAAGTGATGCCAATCATTTACACTCCAACCGTGGGTGAAGCGTGCGAACATTTCTCTGATATCTACCGTCGTGCCCGTGGGTTATTTATTTCTTATCCAAACCGCGCACATATTGATGATATGCTGCAAAACGCCACAAAACAAAACGTAAAAGTTATCGTTGTGACGGATGGTGAGCGCATCTTAGGCCTTGGTGACCAAGGTATCGGCGGTATGGGCATTCCAATTGGTAAACTGTCACTGTATACCGCATGTGGCGGTATTAGCCCTGCTTATACCTTACCAATTGTTATTGATGTGGGAACGAATAACCCGCAACGCTTGAATGACCCGCTGTATATGGGGTGGCGTCATCCACGTATTACCGGTGACGAATATAACGAATTCCTCGATGAGTTTGTGCAAGCAGTTAAGCGCCGTTGGCCAAATGTTTTACTGCAATTTGAAGACTTCGCACAGAAAAATGCGATGCCATTGTTAACCCGTTACCGTGATGAGTTGTGCTGTTTTAACGATGATATTCAAGGGACTGCGTCCGTCGCATTAGGTAGCCTCATCGCCGCTAGCAATGCCGCAGGCAGTAAATTAAGTGACCAACGTGTGACGTTCTTGGGTGCAGGCTCTGCGGGTTGTGGTATCGCCGAGCAAATCATTGCCCAAATGAAATCCGAAGGGTTAAGCGATGAAGAAGCTCGCTCACGCATTTACATGGTTGACCGTTTTGGTTTATTAACGGATAAGCTCCCTAACCTACTCGATTTCCAAGCCAAATTAACGCAAAACAGTGCTAACTTAGCCAGTTGGGATGTAGACAGCGATTCAATTTCACTGCTGGATGTTGTTCGCAATGCTAAACCAACCGTTTTGATTGGGGTTTCTGGTCAAGCAGGCTTATTCACCGAAGAAATCATCAAAGAGATGCACAAGCACTGTGAACGCCCGATTGTGATGCCATTGTCGAACCCAACCTCACGCGTTGAAGCTCGCCCTGAAGACATCATTAATTGGACCGATGGAAAAGCGTTAGTTGCGACAGGCAGCCCGTTCAGCCCAGTCTCTTATAAAGACCAAGTTTTCCCAATTGCCCAGTGCAATAACTCCTATATTTTCCCAGGAATTGGTTTGGGGGTTATCGCGTCAGGCGCAAAACGTGTCACAGATGGCATGTTGATGGCCGCTAGCCGCGCATTAGCAAGCTGTTCACCACTGGCAAAAAATGGCGAAGGGGCTTTATTACCTTTGTTATCTGATATCCAAGATGTTTCACGGATTATTGCGAAACAAGTCGCTAAAGAAGCGCAGGTTCAAGGTGTGGCAACTGTCACCTCTGATAGCGCATTGGATGAAGCTATTGAGCGCAATTTCTGGAAACCAGAATACCGCACTTATAAACGTACTTCGTTCTAATTTATTGTTTATCAAATTGAAAGGCGCATATTTATGCGCCTTTTTTATTTTTGTTATTTGTCTGAAAAAACATAAAAATTACACGAGTTCAGATAATGGTAAATTGCGCTAATGACTTAGCTTATTTAATATATCAATACAACGCAGAGATAGGATATTGAAATGGCTGACCCTTTAGAGACTCACTCTCCCCATAAACCGAAGTTTTCCATTTGGGCCATGGCACTCACTTTATTGATAGTCGCCGTAAATATCACCGTTTATTTTTATCAGCTTACCTATGCAGCCCCCCTTGATTCCCAAGAAAATAACTTATTAATATTTGGTGCGAATGTTTACCAGCTCTCCTTAACGGGTGATTGGTGGCGCTATCCAATGAGTATGGTGTTGCATTCAGGGGGCTTTCACCTTGCCTTAAATACCTTGGCACTGTTTGTGATAGGGATAGAATGTGAACGAACGTACGGTAAATTCAGATACCTCGCTATTTACCTCTTTTCAGGTATTGGCGCAGCATTTTTTAGTGCTTATTGGCAATATAGCGAAAGTATTCGAGAAGCCACCAGTCGCGCATCAATGAACTCATGGAATAGCTTATATTTACCTGATAATACAGTTTATATTACTGTCAGTATTGGTGCATCAGGTGCCATTATGGGGCTGGCTGCCGCCTCGGTTATTTACCTGTTAAAAGCACTGAATAACCCCAATTTATCTGGTGAAGAAAAAAGCCAATTAAAACGCCCGCTGTATAATATCATTGGGATGATTGCTTTAACTTTAGTGAATGGTTTACAGTCTGGCATTGATAATGCGGCACATATCGGCGGCGCTATTTTAGGTGCCGTTATTAGTAGTGCTTTTGTTCTTGCACCACAATCCACACCGCTCGCGAAACACCTTTCCAGTTTATTAATTTCTGTGATTGCAGCGGGACTACTTATTTTCACTTTGCAGCACTATTCCTCCTCACAAGATGAAGACTTAAATGATGAGCGTGTTTTTATTTACCAAGAGATGGAAAAAGAACTGAATCATTTAAAAAAATGGGATTTAGATTAGCTAACTTGCCCTATTATTTGTCATATCAATAATAGGGCTACCTATTTAAAAAGAGAATAAATTCAGTGTCATCATAACTGCACTACAGGTGATCAGTAACAGGGTAATGTATTGGAATGTGCGTTCAGAAAGGTGGATCAGTAAGTATTTTGCCACTGGCATCACAATCAATGCCCCTGCACACAAAATAAGTGCCAGTTTTAAGTCAGTATACCCTTCCTGCGCATAAGCTAAGGCAGATGACCCCGACAAGACCGTTGTGACAAAAATCGATGTCCCTATAGCCTGCTTAATATTCAATTGCATATAACGCAACAACATAGGCAAGACCACCACACCACCACCAACCCCCGTTGCCCCGAGAACAATTCCCGCTAACACTGCTGGGAAAGCCATCGACTTCAATTGGGAAGTTTGCACCACGGTAATTTTTGCTGGCGCGGCGAAAAACATTCTCTGTACAAATAAATAAAGGGAAAAAATAATTGCAGCTGCAACGAGAAGGTTAATCCCCCATTCAACTTGTTTTTCATACCCCTCAAGGCTACCCAGCCATGTCACCAACAAACTGGCTAAAAACGTACTTGGCAACATAATTGCTAAAACAATCATGGCCCCTTTGAATGGGATATTGCCGAGGCGAAAATGCATATATGAGGAGGAAATTTTCATCAACATCGATAAAAAGTTCGCCGTTGCCACCGCCGCCAATGCATTTAAGCCGAAAAAGTAGGTGAGTATTGGCAAGACAATCACCCCGCCGCCAACACCCGTGGTGCTAATGATCAGCCCGATCACCGCACCGATGGCTAACTCCGTTAAAATCATTAATTATTGCCTTGTATCAGGGCTCGTCGCCCTTTTTGCAGTGCTGCATCTGCATCACTGTCTGCGAGTGTGAGGTATTTAAAAAACAGTGTATCGAACGTCACCATCTGCAAAACTTGTGGGGTAATGACACCAAGCTGCGTGTGCTGTTCATCATAAAAGTACGGTAAAGTGAAATCGGCCAGTTTTGTCGCATCATCTTGACCAAAACGGCATAAAGCCACAGTAGAACAACCAGCGTCTTTAGCGGAGCGCAACATATTATTGATTTCTTGCGTGTTTCCACGTGCAGTCACCGCGATAGCAAAATCATCGGCGCTCAAGTTTGCAGAGTAGCTCAGTTGAACATGCAGGTCATAGCTAAATAATGTGTGCTTATTTACCCGGATCAGTTTATGGAAAATATCACTCGCCACAATCGCTGAGGAGCCAATCCCAAACAACACAATACGTTTGGCATTGACCATACGCTTAGCGACCTCATCAACCATTGATGGCTCTAATAGCTCAAGGGATTTTTCAATCGCTGAAATAAACATTTGCCCCGTTTTTGCAATAATTTGAGAAGTATCATCGCTGCGACTCAAATTACCATACAGGCTTTCCGCTTTATGTTGTTTCTCATCAGAGAGGTAATCCACCTTAAATTCAGGATAGCCACGGTAACCCATTTGGCGTGAAAAGCGAATGACAGATGCGCTACTAACCCCTGCCGCTTGGGCTAATTCAGCGGCATTCATGGCAATTAAGCTTTCGCGATTATCAAGTAAAAATTTCGCGATCCGCTGTTCAGTGCCTTTACCTCTTGTCTGCAAGCTTTCCAGTTTTACCGTCAGTGTCGACATGGCTATTCCTTATTTAATTATTTTTCAGGATCGGTGAAGCCTATTATCATACTGGCAATGAATCCGACAATCCATGCACCTGCAACGGCAATGAGGAAATCAAGGATTTGGCCATCACCCACTAATGGAATTAAAGATAACCCTGCAGTACCAAATGGGATGATGATCCCCACATGGAAGAACGCCATTAATGCCCCGCCCGCTGCGCCGCCAATACAACCCGCAATGAAAGGTTTACCCAGTGGCAATGACACACCGAATAACAGTGGCTCGCCCACACCAAAGATCCCCACCGGTAATGCACCGACTAAGGTTTTTTTCAGTCGTTGGTTTTTGGTTTTTAAGAATACCCAGAAACAAGAACCCACTTGTCCCATACCGCCCATGGCTAAGATAGGGAATAAGTAATTTAAACCAAAGGTTTGTAAGATTTCTGCGTGAATTGGAATTAAGCCTTGGTGTAACCCTGTTAACAATAAGAACAGGAAGCTGCCGCCTAAGATCCCGCCCGTTGCGACCGCACCGCCACCACTATTTAATAACGCAACGGAGACACCTTGCGCCAGAATTTGATTTAAATAATGGCCCGCAGGTTGGAAGACTGCGATTGCCACCATCGCCGAAACTAAAATAGTCACAAATGGCGTCACAATCAGGTCTAAGCTCTCTTTGATGATGCTTCTAAACCATACTTCAAATTTAGAGGAGAACACCACCACCATTAAGACCGCAAAAATACCGCCGCTATTTGGTACTAATTTTGAACCAAATAAGGTGATATCCGCTAACCCTGGCATTGATAATAAGCCCGCCATCACAGCACCAATCGACGTTGATGCCCCTAACTCTTTTGCGGTATTAACCCCAATCATAATCGACAAGTAAGCAAACACCGCACTACCGATTAATTTTAATAATTTGAACAATTCAGGGAACTGATCGACCACTTCAGGTGCGACTAATCGAACAATATTAATCAGCCCCATAATCAGACCACAACCAATTAGCGCGGGAATGGTTGGTACGAAAATCGCGGCGAGTGTATTCAGCGTACGGCGAATTGAGAAACCTTTTTTCTTTTCAGGTTCTGTATTTTCTGTGCTCGCTGCGCCGCTGCCCTGCATGCGCTTATTCATCACCGAAAACACTTTTGCCGCGGTTCCCATGCCAACAATCACTTGTTGTTGTTCACCATTAAAAATCACGCCCTTCACCCCTTCGATTTGCTTTAAGGCGTCGGCATCAAATTTTTCATTATCTTTTAAGACTAAACGGATACGAGTCATACAGTGGGTCAATGTTGCCACGTTCTCAAAGCCGCCCGCATATTTTTCTATTTCTCTGGCGAGTACTTCCAGATGTTCTATTTTATTAGCCATATCGTTCCCCTAATGTTGGCGCAGCTATTTTCATAACTTACCCGCATTTCTTTCCCATTTATTAACGGCGTGTTTCTAACAGGCTATCCAATGTAGTATTTGGATGCTGTTGAACGAGTTCCGTTGCTTGCTGTGCATTAATTTGTAACTCAAACATCAAAATTGCGCGTCGTGGATGGTAATCCACTTGCTCTAATAACCGTGCTGCGGTTTCGGTATCAATACCGCAAACTTCACTGACGATGCGCTCTGCTCGGCGTAATAACTTATAATTACTTGCGACAACATCAACCATTAAATTGGTATGAATACGCCCTAAACGCCCCATCACACACGTGCTTAACATGCCCAAAATCATTTTTTGTGCGGTGCCGCTTTTCATGCGTGTCGAGCCCGATAACACTTCCGGCCCAACATCAGGAGCGATGGCTAATTTCGCTACATCACTAATTAGCCCATGACCCCGCGTGGTGATCGCAACGGTCAATGCCCCAATTTCATTGGCATATTCAATGCCTGCAAGGGTGAAAGGTGTTCGCCCGCTTGCTGCGATGCCGACAACAACATCCTTTGCAGTGAGTTGGCGTTTTTTGAGTTCATCAATTGCTGCATCCGTTGAGTCTTCAATATTTTCAACCGCTTTTAGCATGGCATCATGACCACCCGCAATAATGGATTGAACTAATTCAGGGGAGGTACCAAATGTCGGGGGGCACTCTGCACTGTCTAATACCGCCAGACGACCAGAGGTCCCTGCACCAATATAAAATAACCGTCCACCTTGTTTCATGCACGCTGCGATTGCATCAACCGCCACCGCAATATTCGGCAAAACGTGTTGAATCGCCCCTGCAACCGTTGCATCCGCTTGGTTAATCGCAGTGGCCATCGCTAACGTATCCAACCGTGAAAACTGTAGCGTCTCTTGGTTGAATTCATTTTTTAGGCAGTCACTCAGTGTATTTTCCGCTAGAGACATTAAAACGCCCTCACATTGAAATTATATTTCATTAAAAGCTACTATATGTGAATTTTAATTTCAAATCAAATCACAACAAATGAATAATTTCGTCAGCGAATATGATCGCTCTCACAGTCCATTCAACGAAAAAACAGGTACTTGCCGGCCATAAAAGACCGGCACTTTGATTACTTCACAAATTTGCAGGTGCCAAAGGCGGATGGAATATGGAAATCCGGTTTCACGGAATCAGGTTTAATCCAGCTGATCCATTTACGCACTTGTTTTTCTTCACCCTTACTGAATTCGCCACGCAAAATGGCACACATTAACGTTTGCTTGTCTTTGTCTTGCCATAGATTTAAACGTGTGAATTCATCCAAATCGATTTTCCCCGTTAATACATAGCCATTTGGTGTCATTTCTCCCACTGTTTGTAACGTTTCCCAGTTCCAACTTGGGTCAACTTCACGGTAGTAGTTGGCTTTTGCATCGAACGTGCGGCCTTTTGGGTCCATTTCGGCGGTATAATAAGGTTTGAGCTCAGGGCTGGTAGCAAAAAACAGCTCAACACGGTCGGAATCTAACACCGCTTGGTCTTTATCGGCGTTATCACCTAGCTGAATGTCTTTATCATCGGCGATAAAGCGAAAATAAAGGGTATCATCACTCCAAAGTGCACGAAAATCGGTTTTTGGTGGTGTTTCTTTTTCCCATGGATAAATAAAGTCGGTTAATACTTCAGCTTGCTGCCATACCGCTTCGTTTTGTGCATCATTTAATGATTTTAATTGGTCAGTATGATTAATTTGGTACTCTTTCGCCGCAACACTGGCTGTCACTATCATCGCGCTAGCGGCAAGTAATGTGGTCAGTTTCATATTTCCCTCACGTAGCAGATTTTCATATTTGTTTTACGGACTGATGACTTCACACAAAAGAAATGAAATTTCATCAATTGAATTAAATATAGAATTAAAATTTCAAAACAAACAGTCAATCGCGGCAAAAAATTTCGCTCTGTGAAGCAACTCACTTTTTGAATAATCTTCATTCACCCACTTTTCATCCAATATCTGATTAATTTTAAATCGATTTTCAGACTTAATAGCAGTCAACTTTGGATCCGCTATCAACATTGACATGACTTTACGTTAGGCGACTTGCGTCACTAATTTAAGTCAAGTAGCCTAGAAGCTGCTCTACTGAGGCTAACACTTTTCTATTATGATTTTTATTTTCAAGGCTAGGACATGAGGAAACGTCTGCTTATTGGTCTTCTTATTCTTGCAGGGATAGCAGTTACGACCATTATTCTACTTGATCGCTGGATTAGCTGGGATACCGCGCCCTATATCTATGAAGATGTAGCGCAGTTGCCTGCCCGTGATGTTGGCATGGTACTTGGCACATCCAAATACTACACCTCTGGTGCCACCAACCTTTATTATACCAACCGTATCAAAGGTGCCGCGGAGGCCTACCACAGTGGAAAAGTAAAATATTTGCTACTCAGTGGTGATAATGGCGCGCACAATTACAATGAGCCCATTAATATGCGTAAGGATTTAATTAAAGCAGGAGTCCCAGCCTCCAAAATTGTGATGGATTTTGCAGGGTTTCGCACTTTAGACTCAGTGGTACGCACCAAAAAAGTGTTTGATACCGATAACTTCACGATTATCACACAACGTTTCCATTGTGAGCGTGCCGTTTTTATCGCTAAGCATAAAGGCATTGATGCGCAGTGTTATGCGGTTCCAGCGCCAGCTGGGATGTTCAAAGTTCGTGTTCGTGAAGTTTTTGCACGCTTAGGTGCACTTGCTGATGTGTATATTTTAAAACGTGAGCCAAAGTTTTTAGGTGAGCAAGAATCCATTCCTGCCCCAATAAAAATGCCCGATGGCATCAAAGGCTACCCTGCGGTATCCCCTGATGAAGTCAGTAAATTAAATTAATGATACTCATTCGTTTGATTTAACTTTTCTGTTAGCTTTCGCCACGCCCATTCCAGTGGGCCTTGGTTGAAAAACCGTAACCAATAATACGAAAATAGCATATTCGCTAGCCAAACAGGTGGAATAAAAGCCAATAACTCAAAACGGGTAAATTGTGCAAAATACCCCATATGGTAAAAAATAGTGGTACAAATCAATGTTTGTAAAATGTAGTTGCTCAGCGCCATCCGACCAATATTTTGTAACCATGAAACAACCACAGCATGCTGAATATAGCCCCAAAAACCATATACCAAAGCAATATAACCCAGTGATTGGAAAGGAATGACTAGCTCATTAATGATATAACCAACAATTGAAGTTGAAAAATAACTCCAACCAAACTGGCTCTGTCCATATAACGCAACCACTTGAACAAGCAGCGAAGGCACAATAAAAACCAGTGCCATACGACGATAATGCAGGGCACTAAATTGCCCGCGTAACCAACCATTTCGTATTAATAACGCACCAATAATCATCAGTGCAATTAACTGCCAACCATACTGAATAAATAACATTTGCAGCATCGCTTGAATTTCTTTTATGCGATAAATAACACCCTCGATGCCACCCACCGTTTTTGCGCTGTATTCAAAATAAATTTGTTCATCTGATGTCTGCCAAAAGCCTTGAGGATCAACCCCCCAACCTAAAATAAGCAGAATAAATAAGCCAATTAAATAAATGGATGCCGCTATTTTCAATAACGCGCCGTCATCATATTGGTTCAATAAATACGTAGTCACCAACCCCGTTAATGCATAAGCCAGTAGAATGTCACCATCCCAGAGACCAATTCCATGGATCACCCCAAATAAAGCTAAAATAAATAAACGTCGATGGTTCCATTTCAAGGTTCGCGACTGCAATAGCGCTAGTGTTGCACCGAATAAAATCGAAAAAATAGCGAGGACTTTCCCTTGAAAAAACAGATTGAAAATAACCCAAATAAAGGCTTCGGAAGGGGGCGTGCTAGCGGTGTAATAAGGATTTAAATAGGCCGCAAGTGGCAAAGCAAAACCAAAGATATTCAACAAAAAAATACCAAGAATTGCCATGCCACGAACGGTATCAAGCTGCTCGATGCGGCTTGATGGAGTGATGGTTGTCATAAATTACAAGTGACGAACCGCACGTAAAAACTCTTGTCGTGTATTTTGACTCGACTTAAATAACCCACCTAATGATGTTGTGGTGGTCGCACTGGTTGCATCACGAATACCACGTGCTTTAACGCAATAATGCACCGCATCAATGGAAACAGCGACATTCGTAGTTCCAAGTAAGGTTTGCAGTGCAACTAAAATTTGCTGTGTCAAACGTTCCTGAACTTGCGGGCGCTGAGAGAAAAATTGCACAATGCGGTTGATTTTCGATAGCCCAATGACTTTGTCTTTTGGGATATAAGCCACTATCGCTTTACCATCAATAGTGACAAAGTGGTGTTCGCAAGTGCTGGTTAGCGTGATATCACGCACCGTCACCATTTCATCCACTTTCATTTTATTTTCAATTAATGTGATCTTAGGGAAATTGGCATAATCCAGCCCTGAAAAGATCTCATCAACGTACATTTTTGCAATACGACGAGGTGTATCCGCGAGGCTGTCATCGGTTAAATCAAGGTTGAGCAGCTTCATGATCTCTGTCATGTGCCCTTCAATCAGTTGCTTGCGCTCATCGCCTGATTTTGGCTGAATACGCAAAGGGGTTTCTAACCCTCTGGCTTCCAACGCAGCGTGAACTAATTCGGCCTCTTTACTGAGAGATGACATGTGATCCTCCACAAATGGTGTGACTATTTTTATAAAAATGCAGGTGTGCGCCGTACTCTAAAACAGCAGGTGCAGATAATCCAGTACAACCGCAACAACGGGTGTGAAATATTTGCATTCCCATAAACAACTTTATTCACTATGGTAAACCCATTGCTGCAAATCGCCATTATTTATAAAATATAATTAATTAAATATTTATTAACAAAGCTATTTATTAGAACGACGATAAACCAATAACCCGCCTATCACCAACGCGATAAGTGCGATGTACAATGCGGGCTCTAATTTTCCCGTTAAAGACGTAGAAATAAATGACAGCGTTGGCCCGACTAACTGACCGATAGCATAAAAGGTGGTCAATAATCCTGCCATAAAACGGTTATGATCAGGTGCCAATTCACGCCCAAGCTGCAACGCTAATTGCACTGTACACATAAACCCAGTTCCAACTAATACCGCCGAGATAACCAGCCCTGAAATTGAGGGAATAACCTCCGCTAACAATATCCCCATACCTTGTAGCCATAAGCTAATCGCTAGTCGATTACGTGTTGTCGATAAATTCCGCAGTAGCATCGCTAATAAAATGCCGACCACCGCAGATGCCCCAAAAACAGGCCAGACAAACTGAGCGAACAGGCTGTCAGGGAAACGCTGCGCCGCCATTTGTGATAAAAAAGTGGCGGGTAAAATATACCCAAACCCTGCGAGTCCATAGCACCAAACTAAGCGTTTGATTTCAGGGGTTAGCGTTAGTTTTTTAATTTCCCCCGCAGGCCGTTGCCACTGCCCTGTGCGCGGTAAATAACGGCTGATATATAGGCTCAAAACTAACGCGAGAACACCATAAATTACCCATGCTTCACTTGCTGTTAGATGCCATCGTTGGATCCCTACCGCTAACATGCCGCTAACGAAAATCCCCGTTCCTGTTCCTGCAAACACCGCCACACTAAGCGCGGGTCGATTAAGCCTCGCAAGGGTTTCATTGGCCCATGCCGCCACCAAGACCAACGCAATACCACTCGCCCAGCCAATCACAAAACGGGCAATACTGTGTAATATCGGGCCATTCAGCAGTGCACTGAGTAATGTAATGGCGACAGCGCCCCATACCCCTAACCACATACGCCTTTCGACATGGGAACGTGCTCGCATAGCGTCAAAAGACCCCAGCAAGTAACCAAGGTAGTTACAAGCAGCCACAATACTGGCACTCGATAAGGTTAATTGGTGCTCTTCAATCATTAGGGGCACTTGAGGTGTTAACGTAAATCGCCCTATCCCCATCACCACAATTAATGAAAGAAAACCAGTAAAAGCAATATGAAACGCGGTAGCACTACGGCTTAGTGAGGTCACAATCGGCTTTATTGACACAATTTTCACTCGTTAAGTTCTAGAAATATTGCACCTAGAATAGTTCACTTTCTTACTATTTAACATTAATACAACAAAAACAGCTTTATCGTTTTGTGCATTTGTTTGTTCTATAAATCGGTAATATCTGCCCAAAAGCTATCTGTAATCAATTTCTATTCATTCACCCAACCTATGATTTCTGCCATAATGTGCATTAAGAACACATTTTAAGCCTCAAGGCATATCACAATAATGAGGGTCATTATTTATGGATCAGTGTCATACTAACGATTTGATTTCTTTAGATCTTGCATTGGAAAAATTACTTTCTCAAACCAAAACCGTGACAAGCACAGAAATCATTCCACTGACTTTATCAGCACAGCGGATCATTGCCACTGACCTTATTTCCCCTATCAATGTCCCTCCCTTTGATAATTCAGCGATGGATGGGTATGGCTTGCGTTTTGCAGATTGGGATGGAAAAACACCAATGCCAGTGGCAGGCAAGTCGTTCGCAGGTAACCCAATGGAAGGTGAACTGAAAGCAGGCTGTTGCGTGCGTATTATGACCGGAGCCCCTATCCCCCAAGGCGTTGATACGGTAGTGATGCAAGAATCCACTGAACAAACAGATGACGGCATCCTATTTACTCAGCCAATTAAAAAAGGCAGCAACGTCCGTAAAGCTGGCGAAGATATTGCCCAAGGCAGTGCGGTGTTCCCTGCAGGAACCTTACTCACAACCGCTCAATTGCCATTAATTGCCTCACTCGGTATTGCTGATGTGACAGTCTATCGTCGCTTAAAAGTGGCCGTGTTCTCTACTGGTGATGAGCTACAAGCTGTAGGCCAGCCACTTAGTGACGGCCAAATCTATGATACTAACCGCTTTACTGTCCGCTTGATGTTAGAAAAGCTCAATTGTGAAGTGTTAGATTTAGGTGTGATCCCCGATTCCCCTGAAAAACTAAAACAGATCTTTATTGAAGCGGATCAACAAGCGGATTTAGTGATCAGTAGTGGTGGCGTCTCTGTCGGTGAAGCCGACTACACCAAACAAATTCTTGACGAGTTAGGTACCATTGGTTTTTGGAAATTAGCTATCAAACCGGGCAAACCTTTTGCTTTCGGTAAACTCAGCAATTCTTGGTTTTGCGGGCTACCAGGAAACCCCGTTTCTGCTGCATTAACTTTCTATCAACTGGTTCAGCCGTTGATCGCCCGCCTTGCAGGCAACAGCCAATGGCGTGCACCACTTCGATTCAAAGTGCCAGTTATTACCCCATTGAAAAAGACACCGGGTCGTTTGGATTTTCAGCGCGGCATTTTAAGTGCCAATGAGCAAGGTCAACTTCAAGTTGCTACAACAGGCCATCAAGGCTCACATGTATTTAGCTCTTTTAGCTTAGCGAACTGCTTTATCGTGTTAGAAAGAGAACGTGGCCGCGTCGAAGCTGGTGAAACCGTTGAAGTTGAAATGTTTAACTACTTATTAAAAAGCGAATAATTACCGTGCAAGAACTTAGCGATAACGAAATGCTACGTTATAACCGCCAAATCATCCTTCGAGGCTTTGATTTTGACGGGCAAGAAAAACTCAAAGCGGGAAAAGTGCTGGTCATTGGCTTAGGCGGCTTAGGTTGTGCCGCAACGCAATATCTTGCGGCAGCGGGTGTTGGCCATTTAACGCTCGTTGATTTTGATACCGTATCGCTTTCTAACTTACAACGGCAGATTTTGCACCGCGATGCCACAATTGGCGAAGCCAAAGTTGATTCTGCAAAGTCGCAACTTTGTGCGATTAACCCCCACATTCATATTGATGTGGTTAATGCACAACTTGACGATGCACAACTTAGTGAATTAATTACTCGCCATGATGTCATCTTAGATTGCACCGATAATGTCGCTATTCGTGAGCAACTTAACCGTTTGTGCTTGGCCCAGAAAAAACCGTTGGTCTCTGGCGCCGCAATACGAATGGAAGGCCAACTGTCTGTTTTTACTTATGAAGATGGCACCCCCTGTTATCACTGTTTAAGCCGTTTATTTGGTGAAAATAGCTTAACTTGTGTTGAGGCGGGTGTGATGTCTCCACTCGTTGGAACTATCGGCACATTAGAGGCGATGGAAACCATTAAACTGCTCGCCAATTATGGCAAAGTGAATTCAGGCAAAGTGTTACTGTTTGATGCGATGACAATGGATTTTCGCCAGTTTAAACTGAGTAAAGACCCACACTGCGAAGTCTGCCGCTAAGGCAAATTAATTGTTCAACTAGGCGAAATTATTTTCGCCTTTTTAATCTCTCCTTAGATATAAAATTAAGATTAATCCGAAAAAATAATTTAATTGCCCTTTGAGCTTATACTATCTCTCTTTTGTGGTGCCTATATGTATAAACATCACCACGTTTTATTATTTTGATAATGCTACTGAGAGTATGAATATGCAATTCCCTCCTTGCCCGAAATGTCAGTCTGAATACACCTATACTGATAACGATATGTATATTTGCCCTGAATGTGCGCACGAATGGAATGACGCAGAACCTGTGGCAGAGATTGATGAACTGATTGTTAAAGATGCCAACGGCAATCTGTTAGCGGATGGCGATACCGTCACTGTAATCAAAGACCTGAAAGTGAAAGGCAGCTCGACCATGCTCAAGATCGGTACACGTGTGAAAGGCATTCGCTTAGTCGAAGGTGACCACAATATCGATTGTAAAATTGATGGTTTTGGCCAAATGAAGCTGAAATCGGAGTTTGTGAAAAAGAACTAGGTAACCCAGTTACTCGTTTAGACAAACAAAAAACCCCAGTCACATTACGTCACTGGGGTTTTATTTTTAGGTAAAGCAAGGTTTACAGCACAACACCTTGGCTTGTCAGGTACTCGTCATATGTCCCTTTGAAATCAACAACTTTATCTTCTTTGATTTCTAAAATGCGACTTGCCAGTGAACTAACAAATTCACGGTCATGGGAGACAAATACTAGCGTTCCTTGGTACATCTCAAGTGCTAAGTTCAATGATTCGATGGATTCCATGTCCAAGTGGTTAGTTGGCTCATCCATAATTAAGATATTTGGTTGTTGCATCATCAACTTACCAAATAACATACGCCCTTGCTCACCACCGGATAACACTTTCACTTTCTTCTTAATGTCGTCTTGTGAGAACAATAAACGGCCTAAGATACTGCGTACCGCCTGCTCATCATCACCTTCACTTTTCCACTGGCTCATCCAGTCAAAAACGTTAAGATCAGTCTCGAAATCTTCAGCATGGTCTTGTGCATAGTAACCAATACTGCTGTTTTCTGACCACTTAACCATCCCACTTGTAGCCGGTTGATCACCCATTAAGGTTTTTAAGAACGTGGTTTTACCAATACCATTGGCACCGATAACTGCCATTTTTTCACCCACTTCAAGCAGCAAATTGACGTCTTTGAAGAGTGGGTCTTGGTCATAACCATTCGCAACCCCTTCTAGCTCAAGAGCATTACGGAACAGTTTTTTCTCTTGTTCAAAACGAATAAACGGATTTTGGCGGCTAGAGGCTTTAACCTCATCCAATTGAATTTTATCAATTTGACGAGCACGTGACGTTGCTTGCTTTGATTTAGATGCGTTAGCGCTAAAGCGACTAACGAAAGATTGCAGTTCAGCAATTTGCGCTTTTTTCTTCGCATTATCAGAAATTAAGCGCTCACGTGCTTGTGTCGCTGCAATCATATATTCATCATAGTTACCCGTGAATAAACGCAATTCACCGTAATCTAAATCCGCCATGTGTGTACAAACGGTATTGAGGAAGTGCCTATCATGGGAAATAATGATCATGGTGCAGTTACGATCATTCAGCACTTGTTCTAACCAACGGATAGTATCAATATCCAAGTTGTTCGTTGGCTCATCGAGTAACAGAATGTCTGGGTTAGAAAACAAGGCTTGAGCCAGTAATACACGCAGCTTCCAGCCCGGTGCAACTTCACTCATTGGGCCATAATGTTGCTCAACAGGAATACCTACACCCAGTAATAATTCGCCCGCACGTGCTTCTGCGCTGTAACCATCCATTTCACCATAAGCCACTTCCAAGTCAGCAACTCGGTAGCCATCTTCTTCGCTCATTTCAGGTAATGCGTAAATACGGTCACGCTCTTGCTTCACATTCCACAATTCAGTATGGCCCATAATGACCGTATCCAGAACCGTATATTCTTCGAATGCAAACTGATCTTGGCGAAGTTTACCAATACGCTCATTCGGATCCGTTGTACTGACGTTACCCGCTGTTGGGGTTAAATCACCACCTAAGATCTTCATAAACGTTGATTTACCCGCACCATTTGCGCCGATTAAACCGTAACGGTTGCCTGTGCCGAACTTAACTGAGATGTTTTCAAACAGTGGCTTGCTGCCAAACTGCATAGTGATATTGTTGGTTGTTAACACTGCTATGCCTTAAATTAAACGGTGTAGAGTTACCTGTCTTAAAGAATGTTCATCATAGAAAAATGAATAATGTAGTCTCAAACAGCAAAGAAAATAGAGATTCCTATGACCTAAAGTACGACGGGTATAAATAGCGGCGCATTATGCCATAATAAGACGCTTAGATCTTGTGCTGATTTTGATAATTATTATTCATCAATAATTCTAGTAAGGTACGCCACCGATGATTGTCGCTCTGTGCATTATGCGCCTCTCTGGCAAATAATCGGCTGTTGCATAATGTTGCGTAATTTGGTTATCCCAAATCACCATATCATCTTGTTCCCATTGCCAACGTACTTGAAACTCAGGTTTATTAATATGTTCGAATAAAAAAGCTAATGTTGACTCACTCTCTTTTGGTGTTAACCCAATGATACGAGTAGTAAAACCTTCATTAACAAACAGCGCTTTTCTGCCGGAATGTGGGTGTGTTCTAACAACAGGGTGTAATACTGGCGGGTTGCTTTTTTTGGCTTTCAGCCAACTAGAGTGAGTCTCTTTTGAATGACTAAAACGGTATTCGGGAAACGATTTTGTAAAATCATGGACAGCTTTCAGCCCTAAAAGCATATGCTTCCACCGAATAGATAACGTGTTATAAGCGGCGATATTGCTTGCCCATAAGGTATCTCCACCTATTGTTGGGATGTGCTTTGCTGCTAATACGGCGCCCATTGGGGGCGTTTCTATAAATGTCACATCAGTGTGCCAATTGTCATTATCGGGTGGATTATGCTTATCCGTGTCTAGCACCATTATTTCATCACACTCTGGAGTATGGGGGTAAATTGGGTGCACATGTAATAAGCCAAACCGTTGCGCAAGTTGCTTTTGTTGTTCAGGCTGGATAGGCTGATTTCTAAAAAAGAGCACATGATAGGCTTTCAACGCATATTTTAATGCTAAGAAATGTTTATCATTTAATTCTTGGGATAAATCAATACCACTGATAATAGCGCCTAACGCAGGTGCCATACGCTTTATTTGAAATGGATATTCCATCATATTTCTAACTACCTTAGTTTTAATGTAAAAACGAAAGTAATCGAAATTGGTTATTTTAAAAATATTAAAAAAAATAAAGTTAATATAAAACAATATATTAAGAATATAATTACATAATAAGTAAGTAGATAACTAATTATGAACTCAATGAAAAATGAATCGGCCATGATTGGCCGACTATAAATGGATTAGAGCTTAATTCCCATCGTACGCGAAATTTCAGATAGACCTTCACGCTCATAAAAGCGAACCGCTTTATGGTTTTGCGCTAACACAGATAATTCCAAATGACCAAAGCCCTTAGCTTTCGCCCAATTTTTCATGCCATCTAATAACTGATGTCCTGTATTTTCGCCACGAAAACCAGGCGCAACAATCAAATCAAAAACATAGCCAAAATCCCGTGGAACCATACAACTGTATGACGCCGCAGATTGATGTTGAGCAATACAAAAACCTATAATTTCGCCATTAAAATCAGCAACTAACAGGTGAAACCTATCATCATAAATGGCATTTTCAACAAACTCTCTTGATTGCTCTGCGGGTCTCATTCGTTCAGGATCCAGCAATGCCATCTCAGTAAACAAAGCGTGGTAGAGAGATAAAACAGCATTTAAATCATCTCGTGTTGCTTCTCTTATCATCATTAACCCGTTATTTTTATACAGCTTAATCGTATGTTTTTACTGGCGGTGCAATATAAGATTCAAAACTATCAATCAACGCCGCTGGTGAATCGCTGACAATCGCCATATGACGGTACTTTTCGTGTAAAAAACCTTCGTCCGCCATTTTATTCGTCATATCAATCAATGGCTGCCAGTAATTATTGATATTAAACAATGCACAAGGCTTGGTATGCAGGCCAATTTGGCTCCATGTAAACACTTCCGCATATTCTTCTAACGTGCCATATCCGCCGGGTAAAGCAACAAAGGCATCCGCCAGCTCAATCATTTTACCTTTGCGCTGATGCATCGTTTCAACTTTGTACAACTCAGTCAGGTTTTTATGTGAAATTTCCCGCTCTTCAAGCAATGACGGTATAACCCCTATCGCCTTGCCACCTAACGATAAAACGGTATCGGCGATTGTGCCCATAATACCGACGCTGGCGCCACCATAAACTAATGTGATATCACGCTTGACCATTTCTTTAGCAAATTCAATTGCTTTTTGTTTATAAGTATCATCTTTGCCCATACTTGAGCCACAATACACTGCAATGCTTTTAATTTTTCCCATTACGTCCTCATTTTCTCATTTTATTATGACTTTTGCGGAAAAAGAATTATACGGGAGCGCTAAAGAAGCTCAACCCAGATTATTTGCCATAATAAAATCTTATTAATCACTGTTTATACCATTGCTATTTCACTAAACCAATATCAATTGCACTATATCGCATTTTAACCCTCCCCAAGGCGTGCGGTTAATCAACAAACAAATATAAAGCACGCCAATTTTATGAGATAATCATTAGGAAATTACTTTTCATCGTGCTTTATTTTTTTAACACTGATTACTTTTATCTGTGTTTGCTAACTTAGTAACGTTTTTCTGAGGTTTTATTATTTATGTCTGCCGATACCAAAAAGAGCGCATTTCCACTATTACCAATAGGGTTATTATTACTTGCAATGACCTCAATTCAAAGTGGTGCGTCTTTAGCTAAAACATTATTTCCTCTTATCGGCGCTCCCGGTGTAACAGGCTTACGTTTATTACTCGCTACCATCATTTTATTTGTTATTTTTAAACCTTGGCGCTTAAAATTTAGAAAAAGCTCATTGGTGCCATTATTAACGTATGGTTTGTCCCTCGGAACAATGAATTACCTGTTTTATCTGTCCCTTGAGCGCATCCCGCTTGGGATAGCCGTTGCTCTGGAATTTACGGGACCTCTGGCTGTTGCGATGTTTTCTTCGCGTAGGCCTATCGATTTTCTATGGATTGGACTGGTCATCGTTGGGTTACTCTTTTTGCTGCCTATCGGTGATAACATCAATTCCATCGACCCACTTGGTGCTATTTATGCGTTAGGCGCTGGGGTGTGTTGGGGGATTTATATCATTTTCGGTCAACGTGCAGGTGCAGGTTATGGCGCTGCAACAGTCGCAATTGGCTCTTTTATTTCTGCCCTTATATTTTTCCCTATTGGACTAATGCAAACTGGCTTTGAGGTGATGTTTGACCCATCAATTTTACCTCTTGCATTAGCGGTGGCTATCTTATCGACTGCATTTCCTTATACACTTGAAATGATTGCCTTAACACGCCTACCGGCAAGAACATTTGGTACGCTAATGAGCCTTGAGCCATGTATGGGCGCATTCTTAGGTATCGTTTTCTTGCAAGAGCACCTAACATTAACTCAGTGGTTAGCACTGTTATGTATCGTTTGCGCCTCTATCGGCTCAACATCAACAGCCTCACCGAAGCCCAAAATTGAAGAAGTCTCGTAGATAAGACAAATAATACCTTGTTTTTTTGAAGTCTTAATTAGGTTAATAAACTTGTTCACTCAGTTTATTAACCTGTTATCCTGCCATTAACATTTCATATTTTTGTCATATTTATTTATTAAATTTGTTTTAAATTAATATTAATTTCACCTATCGCACTTATTGCAAAAAACAATTAATTTTCAGCAGCCACAATAAAATAACGTGTAATAACCATATCGAATCCACCTATTAAATTAATCGTTTATTACACTATGACAAATTAAACTGAATATTTTATATTTATTAACAGATGAGGTTATTAACCAGTTTCAATATTTAAAAAGAGGATGAACCATGAGCACAGCTAAATTATTTAAAACATCTTCAACTGAACTTTTATATACACGTAACGACTTGGAAGATAGCGTAAAATTAGAAACCATTGGTATTTTAAATGTTATGGTAGTTCATTTTACAGACTTGTCTTTGATGACCAAACAGGCTCATTGGAACATGCGCGGGCGTAATTTTATTGCTGTTCATGAAATGCTAGATGGCTTTAGAACGACATTGGTTGAGCATTTAGACGAATTTGCAGAGCGCGCAGTCCAATTAGGTGGCGTTGCGATTGGGACGACTCAGGAAGTCAATCGCTTCACATCACTAGAAGCTTACCCAATAAATATTCACAGCGTACAAGACCATTTAAAAGCACTCGCAGACCGCTATGCTGTTGTTGCGAATGATATTCGTAAAGCCATTGATGAAGTCGAAGATGAGGATACTGCCGATATGTTCACCGCAGCGTCTCGTGATATGGACAAATTCCTGTGGTTTTTAGAAGCAAATATTGAGTAATGTCGTGCAATAGAGTCAATTTAAATTGACCTGAAGGCCACTTAATTGTGGCCTTTTATTTTGAGAGTACATAAAGCTATTTTTTATTTATCTCTTTTGGCATTTCAGGTTGCTCTATTGGAAAAACAGGCAACGCATTTAATAAACGCTTTCCATAGTTTTTGGTCAAAAGTCGCTTATCATAAATGATAATTTCACCATAACATTCATGACTACGAATTAAACGTCCTGCTTGCTGAATTAAATTGAATGATGCACTTGGTAAACTTTGCACCTCAAAAGGGTAGCGTTTTAATGATTTTAACCAATCACCTTCAGTGATAATGACAGGGTTAGTGACAGGTGGAAATGCGATTTTATGGATATGTACCTGCGTTAAATACTCACCTTTTAAATCCAGCCCTTCCGCAAATGACTGTAAGCCAATCAAAGCACTCACTTGACCTTTGTTCACTCTTTCACAATGAGTTTCTACCAAACGATAGCGTGGTTGGTCGCCCTGAACCAATAGCTGTAATCGTAAATCTTTTACGTGCTCCAGAAACCCTTCCATCGCCCTTTGGCTACTAAATAACACCAAAACACCACGATGCTGACCTTGAGTAAACTGCTCACGGAAAAAACTAGCCATTTCAGCAAGGTGCTGTGACTCATTGGCTATTGTGGGTTCATATTCCATTTTAGGAATAATAATTTTCCCTTGCTCAACATGGTTAAAGGGGGAAGATAACGTCACAAAACGATCATCACTCTTTTCAGATAGCCCAGTTAATTCCATAAACCGTGAATAACTATTTAATGAACGAAGCGTTGCCGAGGTAATGACAATGTGTGGCACATTACGCCACAATAAGTGCTGTAACTGTTCACTAACCCGGATCCCCGCACAGTGCATAAAGATACGGGACTGGTTTTTCTCGTAACGCCGACTTAACCATTTCGAAACAGGCGCTCCTGAACTTTGCTCTAGGGCCGCTAATCGCCATAGTTTAGCCATATTTTCAAAGTAGCCCATCGCACGGCTTGTTGTGAGTATGGAACGATGCAAACGCACGATATCTTGTTTTGCGGTTTGTTCTGTCAAATCATTTAAGATTGACTCTGCTAAACCTTTTAATGCGTCCGTTTGTTTAAAAAGATCTTGGCAACACAGTTGCATTGCCTCTGGTAACACACCTAACGGGAAAAGGTATTCGCTTTCTTTTGACGTTTCAGGCAATAATGCATTCGATAACAACGAAAAATCACGAAATGTTTCTCGCAGTTTTTCAGCATGCAATTGTAACTTTTCTGGATTGGCTAGTTTAGGCGGTTTAACTGGCCGAAATTGCGCTAAATATTGCCCTACATGACTAATAAAATTATCTACCTGAGCGTTCAATTGTACTAATGTAATTTCGCCTTCAACTTCGAGGGCATCCCGCGCAACATCTGGCACATGGTGCCCCTCGTCCAAAACTAATAACAGTTTTTTCGGATCAGGTAGAACTGACTCACTTTCCATCGCCGCCATCACTAAAGCATGGTTCGCCACCACAACATCAGCATCTTCGATTTCACGCCTTGCAATAAAAAACGGGCACCGTTGATAAAATTGGCAATTACGCCCTAAGCAATTCATTTTGTCCGTACTGACTTTACGCCATAAGCTATCGGGAAAAGCCCGTTTATGGTGATCACGTAAGCCATCCCATGAAAAAGCATTAAAGTCGTTACGTAGCTGTTGGCAAATAGCTCGCTCTTCGCTATTAGCTATCTCCGCTTTATCTTCCACCAGCAGCATTAAATCAATTTGCTCCCCTTCCGCAGCACAAATAGCCTCTAAATTTCGCGGGCAAACATAACGAGCACGCCCAAATGCCCCCGTGAATTTTAAGTCTGGGATAATTTTGCTCAATAAGGGCAAATCTTTGCTAAAAATTTGATCCTGCAATGCCACATTTGCCGTACTAACAACCAGCGTTTTTCCCTCTTCTCTCCCCACCGCAATGCCAGGTATCAAGTATGAAAGGGTTTTACCTACTCCTGTTGGTGCTTCGATAACAAGATGCCGACCATCATCATCGGCTAAATTTTTAGCAACTTCCGCAATCATTTGGCGCTGTGGCGCACGGGAAACAAACCCATCAATTTGTAGTGACAACCCTTTGTACCATTGGGTTATTTGTTCTTTAATTTTATTTGATAGGGACATAAATTACGCTGATGACCAAATGTGAGATGTAAGGTAATGAAAATAACAACGGCTGGGAAACGCGAAAGATAACATTTGCCAACCGCTTCGCAAAACTACTGTATTAAAACCCATTATACATAAAAATTGGGAAGCCTTTTGCAAAACACCAATTCTGATACAGAAAAAATCGCTTTTAACTTGTTTGCAACACTCATCCAGTTATACTTTGGGTTCTTATTTCTACGCAGGCTATATAAAATGAAAAAGGTTGTTATCGCACTTTGCGCATTATGCGCTTTTGGTTCCGTAGGCGGCATCGTTCTTGCAGGAATGAACATCTACACTCGTTCCACAACCCCGCTAGAACAAGGGCAACCACAATCGCCATCATTATTGCCTGCGCCAAACCAAGTTCAATAGCTTCGAATAATTTATCAACCCAGGACGGAGATAGCTTATGTACAACGATTATTTTGTAACCCCTCAATGGCTTAATACGCATTTATCGGATGGTAATATCATTGTACTTGATGCTTCATCTCCTCCCCCGACGGCTCCCTATGATTGCCGCCAACGTTATTTGGAAGAGCATATTCCGAACGCGCAGTTTTTCCACCAAGATGAAGTTGCAGATAAAACTTGCGATCTACCCCATATGTTGCCAAGCGCTGAAGTCTTTAGCCAAGCTGTTGGTGCAATGGGTATTGATAATGATACGCAAGTTATCATTTATTCGCAGAACAATTTATTTTCATCACCACGTGCTTGGTGGACATTCACAACAATGGGATGCAAAAACGTAAAAATTCTTTCTGGGGGAATTGATGCTTGGAAAGCTGCGGGTTTTGCCATTCAATCAGGTGAGGTTATTACACCTACTCACAAGCAGTTTAAAGCCTCACGTAAAGGCACAAATGCATTAGACCAACAACAAGTTCTTCAGATTGTCAACGAAGGCCAAATTCAAATTATTGATGCGCGTGCTGCTCCTCGCTTTCTTGCACAAGCGCCAGAGCCTCGCCCTGGTTTACGCATGGGCCACATTCCGGGAAGTAAAAATGTTCCTTGGGACTTGTTAGTCGCTAATGGCGAGTTTAAATCCCCTGAAGACTTAAAAGCCATCTTTGCAGAGCAAGGCGTTGATATCCAAGCCCCATCAATGACCACCTGTGGCTCTGGAATGACAGCTGCTGTGGTTCTTATGGCATTAACGCTATTAGGCAATACGAATGTGCGTTTATACGATGGTTCATGGGCACAATGGGGCCAAGATAATGGCTTACCAATAGAACCTTAGTTTTTAAGCTCATGGAAGAAATAAGCCACTCATATTAAGTGGCTTATTTAAGACATTTTTTAGGTTATGAGCGCGCTATTTTGCAAACAACCCTGCTAAAAAGAGCACAACAATAGCACCTATGACCGCGACAACAAAGCTACCGAAGTTAAAACCATCCACTTTGCCCTTACCAAAAAATGTGCTGATATAACCGCCCACTACAGCCCCAACAATCCCTAGTACTGTTGTCATGATGAAGCCCATATGATAAGTACCTGGCATTAACCACTTCGCTAAAACACCGGCTATCAAACCAAAAATGATCCACGCAATAACACCCATTTAAAGCCTCCCAAGACTAGGTTTTACTCAATCATAGGTAATGAATACACCTAACATATGCTTTAAGTAAAGACGCTATGCGCTAAATTCGCAAATGAAAATAATAACTAAACAGGATTATTTACAATTAGTGGCTAACAACTTTCAGGATCACGGCCGCAATTTGCTCCGCATTTTTCAAGGCTCTAACCTGTGAAAATAGCTCATCTGCTTCTTGGTATTCTTTGCGTAAATAACCCAACCATTGTTTAATACGAGCAGCGTGATAATGCCCTGTATCACCTTGTTTTTCTAATTCTGTATATTTTAACAACAGTGACTCAACTTGTACCCATGGCATTTTAGCTTCGTTAAATTTAATCACTCTGCTAAGGTTTGGCGTATTAAGCGCCCCTCGACCTATCATCACCGCTTCGCAACCTGTAACCTCAAGACAGCGCTGAGCACTGCCATAATCCCAGATTTCACCGTTCGCGATGACTGGAATTGATAACCGACGGCGGATTTCACCGATGGCTTGCCAGTTAATACGTTCCGCTTTATAACCATCTTCTTTTGTGCGCCCGTGCACCGTTAACTCCGTTGCTCCCGCCTGTTGAGCAGCATCCGCAATTTCATGAGCGAATGAAATACTGTCCCAACCTAAGCGCACTTTGACCGACACCGGAAGTTCTTTCGGCACGGCATCTCTCATCGCTTTTGCCGCTCGATAAATTAAATCTGGCTGCTTAAGCAATGTTGCCCCGCCACCATGACCATTAACTGTTTTTGAAGGGCAACCGCAATTTAAGTCCACTCCCCACGACCCTAATTCAATCGCTCGATGAGCATTTTCAGCCAACCATTGCGGGTGCTGACCAAGCAATTGAACACGAACTAAAGTCCCCGAAGGGGTCCGACTTTGATATTTGAGCTCAGGGCATAGGCGGTAGAATGTTTTTGCGGGCAATAGTGTATCCACCACTCGCACAAACTCACTGATACAAAGGTCATAATCATTGACCTCAGTTAATAAAGAACGAACAAGGGGGTCTAAAACTCCTTCCATAGGAGCTAATAAAACACGCATAAATGGCTCACAAAAACAACAAAGGTAAAAATCAATTTTTACAGGCCATATTGGCCATGGGGTAGCTCAATATGTTCACATGGAAAATAAAGGCACGAATTTGAGCTGACTATAATACATTTTCTTGGCTAAATAAGTATAAAAATGAGCGTGCTTTGCAATGACAAAAAAAACACCTCAATAAGTATAACTTACTGAGGTGTTTTTCATTCAAAATATGAACAATTAAACGATAGTAAAACAACCATCGATTATTAAATCAGCACCAGAGGTATAACTTGCAGCGTCAGATAATAAATAAATGACAGCACCAGCAAGCTCTTCAGGTGTCCCCATTCGTTTAAATGGAATCATTTTAACCCATTCATCCTGCCAATCTTGTCTTACTGTCGCCGTCATTTCAGTTCGAATATAGCCAGGGCTAATTGAATTAACGCGAATACCAAGCTGGCTCCATTCAACGGCTAAAGATTTGGTTAAATGTACAACAGCCGCTTTTGATGCATTATAGGACGCTTGCTCTTGTGGAATATTCACGATAGTCCCAGACATTGATGCTGTGTTCACAATACTACCTGGTTTATTATTTTTAATCAGATAACGAGCAAATGCTTGAGCAACAAAGAAAACACCATTTAAATTAACATCAACAATTTTACGCCACTCGTCAGGAGCGCAATCAACTGCCGGTTTATGCAAGCAAATTCCTGCATTGTTAAATAATAAATCTAAGGTACCAAAATCAATTCCAACGGACTCAATGCACGCCTTCACATTTTCAGGGTCTACCACATTGCAGCGATAGGCTTTTGCTTTGATATGATAATTTTTTTCTAATTGCTCAGCGACATCACTGGCATCAGCAAGATCGAAAATAGCAATATCAGCACCTGCATTCGCTAAATATTGTGCGACAACTTTTCCAATGCCTTGCTTGCCACCAGTGACAATGGCAACTTTCCCTTTTAAAGAAAAAATATCACTACTCATAATCGCGCTCTCCATAATGGATAATTATTTGCTCGTTTTTTACAGGAAATAAGCTCTATTTATTAGCTCACTACCTATTGTTCTTACAATTTTACTTTTGATTTAATACTTTCCAGCATCACAGCAATAATAATAATGACGCCCTTAACCACTTGTTGGTTATAACCAGAGATATTCATCAAGTTCATCAAATTAGAAATAATACTTAAAATTAAAACACCAATAATCGTGTTAATAACAGTGCCTCGACCACCCGCTAAACTTGCACCCCCCACAACCACCGCTGCAATAACATCTAATTCAAAACCAACCGCTAATACCGGAGAACCAACACCCGTTCTTGTTGTGGCTAAAATTCCTGCAACCCCACAGGCTAATCCACTTAGTGCATAAACAGCTAATTTGTAATAATTAACTCGAATACCCGCAAAGCGTGTTGCCGTTTCATTTGAACCAATTGAAACCACTAAACGACCAAATACCGTATGCTTATATAAAAATTGAGCTAGTAAAATAAAGATACCGAATACGTAAACAGGTAAAGGGATCCCAAATAAATAACCAGTACCAAATTCGATTAATGCAGGGTCATCAATAAATACAGGCTGTCCTTTTGATATTATCAACCCTAAGCCCCGAGCAATTGTCATCATTGCTAATGTGGCAATAAATGGTGCGATATTAAACCAGGTCACTAAAATGCCTGCAAAAGCACCAATAATGGTTGCCATAATAATACCAACGGCTAATGCGGGCCATAGACCAATGTCAGGGATCATTAATGCAACAACCACAGAAACTAAGGCCATAATTGCACCAACGGATAGATCAATTCCCCCTGTTAAAATAACAAATAGCATACCTAGTGTAGCTAGCCCGAGAGGAACGCTTTGCCTTAATACGTTAGTAATATTATCGGCACTATAAAACCGATCCGATAAAAAACCCGCGACAACAAGCATAATAATAAAAACAAGTAGTGTTGAATTCTCGCCGATCAACTTTGCTATTTTTCTTAATAAAGATGGTTGATTGTTCGATTTATTATCCACACTCAAATTTGAGTTTTCTAGTGTTTCCATGGTGTATCCTTTTTATTTTTATCTGTAACTTAGATTACAGCGCTACATTTAAAAATGAGTTAATTTGCCATTGCAGCTGTTTTTTCATGTTTGACAATAGCGTGACGCATGATATTTTCTTCTGATAGTTCATTTTCTTGTAACTCAGCGGTAATTCGCCCTTCACTCATAACGTAAACACGATGAGAAAGTGAAATGACCTCAATCATTTCCGATGAAATAACAATTACTGAAAAGCCTTTTTGCGCTAATTCATTAATTAAGTGATAAATTTCAACTTTCGCGCCAACGTCAACACCTCGAGTGGGTTCATCTAAGATTAATACATCACAGTTTGTATTTAACCATTTGGCAATAACGACTTTTTGTTGGTTTCCACCACTTAAACTCGAAATTGGGTCATCCATATTATTAAATTTAATTTTTAACTTATCTTTAAAGATGCTCGCTAATGCACGTTCTTTACTAACCCGAATAACACCTTTTAATTGGCAAATAGAGCGTAACTTTGTCAAACTAATGTTTTCACGAATAGGTCTAGATAAAATTGCACCTTGAATTTTTCTATCTTCTGGAACTAATCCAATACCTTTGCTCATTGCATCACTTGGGTGGTGGATAATAATTTCGTTGTTATCTTTAAAGATTCTACCCGACGTTGTTTTATCGATGCCAAATAAGCACCTTGCAATTTCCGTGCGTCCTGAGCCGACGAGCCCAGCTAGACCTACAATTTCACCTTTTTTAACATAAAGATTAATATTATTAAGTAAGCTTTTAGTGGATAAATTTTCGACCTGTAAAGCAATTTCATTACTTGGCGTATTTTTAGCTGGGTATAGATTTTCAAAACTTCGCCCCACCATGCCTGTAATAATATCGTCCTCTGTGCACGTTTTAGGATCCAGTTCTTTAGTCGTTTCACCATCTTTAATAACCGTAATTGCATCCCCTATTCTAAATATTTCTTCTAATCGATGGGAAATATATAAAATAGTGACACCTTGTGCCTTTAAAAATTTTAATTGGCTAAATAAAATATTAATTTCACGCTCAGATAATACTGCTGAAGGCTCATCTAAGATTAAAATATTAACATCTCGAGCCAATGACTTCGCTATTTCAACCATTTGTTGATATGCAATACTCAGTGTTTTAGCCTTAACGGTGGGATCAATATCAAAACCTAAATTTTTTAAAACATGACTAGCACGTTTATTTAATAATTTTCGGTTTATAGTCGCTTTCCCAAAACCAAGGTCCCCCAGAAAAATATTTTCGGCAACAGTTAGCTCAGGTGAAATAGCAAGTTCTTGGTAAATAATACCAATTTTATGTTGTCTGCTTTGCTTTGGTGTTGTGAAGTTCACTTCTTCACCATTAATAAAAACTTGTCCACTATCTTTTGTATATATGCCAGATAGAATTTTCATTAATGTTGATTTTCCGGCTCCATTCTCACCTACAATTGCATGTATATCACCCCGCTTAACTTTAAGGTTAATATCTTTTAAGGCATGAACCCCACCAAAACTTTTTTTCACACCCTTTGTCACAATTGCATATTCTTCCATCATAAATACCTTTTGCTTTATTAACTATGATAGATTTTTAGAGGTGCGGCATTCTGTTACCGCACCTCACGCACTTAATTAATACAGTGCTTTTTCATCATAATATTTCTTAACATTATCTTTATTAATGACAACTGGCGTGATGTAAGAATAATCAGGGAATTCTGTTTGGCCTGCTTTATGCTTAGCAATAACATCGATAACAGCAGATGTCAGTGTATCTGGGTTATTTGAAGATGTTGCTTGCAATTCACCACGTGAAATCGCTTCAAGTGCTTTTTTATATCCATCATTCGAGAAAATTTTCACGTTATCTAATTTGTTTGCGGCTTTCAAAGATAAAACTGCACCTAAGACCATTTCATCAGATTCGGTATAAACGCAGTTAATTTTATCTCCCTGTGCAACGAGCAAATCTTCCATTGCTTTAAGACCACCTTGCTGGTCCCAATTTCCCCAACCTTGGCTTAACACGGTTAAATTTGTTTGGTTATATTTTCTAAGTTGCGCTTCCATCACGCCACGAACAAAGTTTGCTCGGCGTGCTTCACCCACTAAATTACCTTGATTTCCACTAATAAAGACACAGTTCATTGGGTTTTTACCAAATAAATCAACTGCATACTCTCCCATTAAGACATTGTTTTTTCCATTATCAGCCTGAACACGTGTTATGACAGGTGCACTTAGTGGAATATCACTGTCTAGAATAATGGTTGGAATACCTTTATTTTTTGCCATATTCGTAATACGAATACCTGCTTCTGGGTCTTGTGGATTTAAAACTAAATAATTAATTCCTTGAGATAACATATCCTCTACATCTGAGATTTGCTTATTTAAATCCCCACGAGCATCTGTCGTGATTATTTCATAACCTTTTTCTTTAGCATGCTTTTGCATGTATTGATCAAGTCCATTAAAAAATGCGCCATTTAATGTTCTATTTGCAAAACCAATTTTTATTTTATCTTCAGCATTAGCAAAACCTGTTGAAAATGCAGAAACAACAATAGTGCAAAGCAATAATTTATTAATAGCTTTCATTATATTTACCTTTATATGTAGGGATGGTGCTTTCTATTATTTTGATAACTATATAACTAAATTTTCTTAATGCCTTTATTATTAAATTTAATTAATTAAATAGACTGAGTGAGTAACCTTTCTTCTACTTCGGATAAATCAGGTAACGTGCCAGCCCCTAGCTTTTCAACGCTCACAGCCGCATAGGCAGATGCAAAACGGGTCGCTAAACGGATTGAATCTCCCATTGCTAATCTCGCCGCTAATGCGCCATTAAATGCGTCTCCAGCACCCGTCGTATCAATAGGTTGTGAGGGGAAACACGGAATAACCATCTTCCCTTCATCATCTGATAACAATGCACCAAGCGAGCCCATTGTGATAATGACGTTTCTGCATCCTTTAGCGTGGATTAAGTCAGCAGCTTGGCTCGCACTTTCATAATCTTCCACTTTGCACCCTGTAATTAGCCATGCCTCTGTTGAATTAGGTGTAATTAAATCAACCTGTTGTAACATCTCACTCGTCACAGGCTGCCAAGGTGCTGGGTTTAAAATGACAAAAGCATTATTCGCCTTACCAATAGCAATCACGCGCTCAATAGCTTGCAAATTATTTTCTAATTGAACTAATACAACATCTGCACAAGAAATTGTTGGCTCACACTGGCTGATTTCGTCGTCTGTTACTGTCATATTTGCGCCGGGGTCAACGGCTATCATATTTTCAGCATCACCATCACGCTCAGCGACATAAACGAGTGAATTCCCAGTTGAAATTTCATTTGTTACTAATAAGGTAACGGCATTAAAACCAACTGACTTTAGATGCCTACGCGCATACTGCCCAAAAGCGTCCTCACCTATTTTTCCAATATAATGGACATTTGCACCTGATTTTAAAGCCGCCGTTGCTTGGTTTGCTCCTTTCCCGCCTGCACTTGTCATACTGCTGTTTGCGACAAGTGATTCACCTGGAAAAGGGAAGCGAGATACTCTAGCAACCATATCAAAGTTAAACGAGCCGAATACACAGACTTTTCCTGCCATAATTAATCCTTAAAACTAAGCATAATTCAGTGAGGTGTGGATATCTTCTTGCATCGTTTGCCACGTTTCAGATAGCGGAATACCTTTTTTAAATAACCCACTACTTCCCATAATTAAAACTTGCCCACCTGCTTTTAATAAGGCTTTATACGTATTTTTATTACAAGAACCATCAACCTCAATTAAAAATGAATAATTCCCTTCTGATTTTTTCTGATTCAAAGCATGGATCTTTTCTACCATTTCGGGAATAAATGCTTGCCCTGCATAACCCGGATCAACCGTCATCACAGTAACTTTATCAATTAAATGAATATAAGGATTTAACACCTCAATACTTGTCGCAGGATTTAAAACAATCCCAACTTTTTTTCCCTTATTACGAATATGATTAATAACTCTAAATGCATATGAACTTATAATTTCCGCATGCAAAGAAATACTGTCAGTTCCAACAGAAATTAAATCATCAATAAAATCCATTGGGTGTTCTACCATGAGATGAACATCAATGGGTAGCTGTGTGTAGGGTTTAATTTGTCTAATAAAATCAACTGACAATGCTAAGTTTTTGACATAATGCCCATCCATTATATCCACATGCAGCATATCCGCATTATCATTTAAAAATGATAATTGCTCAGATACTTTCATCATATCGATACACATTAAAGACGGTGAAATTAAGTATTTCATCTTTTCATCCTAATAAATATTTTATTTAATACAATGCTGCCTCTGACATATATAAGTTCAGAGTTTTACTATTTAATTATAAATTTAATTAATCGTAATGACTTTAACGTTATGCCACGTCATTTCTTTTTGGAATAATGGGTCATCAAATTTTTCAGTAATTAATAGGTCAATATCACCAAACCCACAAACTCGAGCTGTTCCTATCTTTCCAAACTTACTTTGGTCAACTAATAAAACAATTCGACGCGATATTAAAAACATTTGCCTAAGGAGTGCTGCATGAGCTTCACTATCCGCATAAATGCCTCTATCTCTATCAATTCCTTGACAGGAAAAAAATAGTGTATCGACATTCTGTTCATTAATTTGTTTGATTGTCGTTTCACCAAAAAAAGCTTCTTCTGCGACAGAAAATTCCCCACCTAACCCGACAACACGCGTCGATGTCCGCGGCATCAGCGTTTGAATAATCGCAACAGAAGGCGTAACAACTGTTAATTCAAACTCAGGAAGTTGCCTAGCTAAAAACCAACTGCTGCTGCTACCATCTAATAAAATAATTTGCTGCGGTTGAATAAAATCCAAAGCAACTTTCGCCATGCGTGTTTTATTTTCTATATTTAACGCCGTTCGAACTCGAAATGCGCCTTGTTTTACTGAAGGAGGCATTTCTTGAGGTGCATAATAGGGTATCAACGACGTTTTTAGCTTATTTGATAACAACGCCCCACCGTGGCTTCGATTCACCATTCCTTGATGTTCAAGGTCAGTTAAATCTCGCCGCACCGTTTCCCGAGATACCTGTAAACGCTCGGCCAAATCATTAACACGCATTGCGCCATGTTCTTGAATGAGGGCAACAATAGCATTGTGTCTTTCGAGTTGTAGCATATTTGTCCCCTTTCAATATGGTGATGAGTATAGCCGTACCAATTCATGATTACTGAGCCGTTTTTCTCAGAACGTTAGGATCAGGGAAAAAAGCCATTTTCTGTGATTTTTATCTCAGAAAACACAAATTCCCCCTAACTTAGCGATGCTGTATCGCTTAATAGTTTGCATATCGGTCAAATACGGGCAAATACAAAGAAAAACACAAAAGCCCGTATTTACCCGCATAAACCCGTTTGCGCCCGTTTTGATAATTCACTGATGAAATTAATTTGTTTTATTAAAATTTGAAAGGGATTTTGTGAAAATATTGTTATCTTATGCTGCACATCTCAATTTGATGATCACCGAGATAGTATCGAGCTGAAATTAATATTAAGCTGGGAGGATTGGTATTAATCAAATGATTGGTTCAAACAATAGATTAAAAGAATGAAAGGTGAATTTTAAGGAAATAAAGCCAAGCCTTACTCCCTTAAAATTTAGTACACTCATTATGTTACTAATAGTCACATCATTTTTTGATGTAACTAGCTATCCTTACGCCCTTGACTCACTTTTTTCTGGGCACTTTTCCACGGTGATGTAGATGCAGAGCCTCTGTTACCACCGGCTTTCGCCGCGGGTGAATGACTACGACGTGGAGACTTAGTATTGTTGCCATGGTTTCTATCACCAGAGCGACGTTCATTGCGTTGTGGCGTTTTTTGAATCGGTTCTGCTTTAATAGATGGATCAGGCTCATAACCGTCAATCGCCATCAGTGGAATCGATTTTTTCAGCAGTTTTTCGATATCTTTAAGCAGCTTAGCTTCATCAATACACACTAATGATACCGCCATACCAGTTGCATCTGCACGACCTGTACGACCAATACGATGAACATAGTCTTCGGCGACATTTGGTAATTCAAAATTGACCACATAAGGCAGCTGCTCAATATCAAGGCCGCGAGCAGCAATATCAGTTGCCACTAAAACACGGATATCCCCTGATTTAAAGTCTGCTAAAGCACGTGTTCTTGCACCTTGGCTCTTATTACCATGAATAGCCGCGGCTTTAACACCATCTTTATTCAAGTGTTCTGCTAAACGGTTTGCCCCGTGCTTTGTTCTTGTGAAAACAAGAACTTGCTGCCAGTTGTCACGGCCAATCATAAATGACAATAACTCAGCTTTACGCTTTTTATCCACTAAATGAACATATTGCGTTATTTGCTCAGACGCTGAATTTCGCGGTGCAACCTCGATAGTAACAGGGTTATTTAGCAACTTATTCGCAAGCTGTTTAATGTCATCAGAAAAGGTTGCTGAAAACAGTAAATTTTGGCGCTTTTTAGGTAATTTATTGATAACACGGCGAATATCGTGAATAAAGCCCATATCTAACATACGATCAGCTTCATCCAATACAAACATTTCGACCTGAGAAAGGTCAACGGCATTTTGATGTTCTAAGTCCAATAAACGACCCGGCGTGGCGATTAAAATATCAACCCCACCTCGCAGTTTCATCATCTGCGGATTAATACTCACTCCACCAAAAACAACAAATGAACGAATACGCAAGTGACGGCTATATTCTTTTACATTTTCAGCAACTTGAGCCGCAAGCTCCCTCGTTGGCGTCAAAATTAGTGCACGGATTGGCCGACGGTTATTACCGCGAGGATTAGAAACCAGTTTTTGTAAAATCGGCAGTGTAAAACCAGCTGTTTTACCTGTTCCGGTTTGTGCACTCGCAAGAAGGTCGTTTCCTGCAAGCACAGCTGGGATAGCTTGTTGTTGAATAGGCGTTGGACTTTCATAGCCTAACTCATTAATGGCAAGCAAAATTTCCTCGTTTAACGCGAGGTCTGAAAAAGTTGTCAAATTAAATTACTCCGGGCTTCACCGCTTCAAGTTGATTGTGGCAGTTCTGGGGGAAGTGAGTCAGAAGAAAAAAGCGCAAACTGCCGTGCGACATTGCAAAATTCTAACATTATTTGATGGTGATAAATATATTAATTTAGTTTGGGTAATAAATTAATATAAAATTCCCCCTATATAGTATATATACTTATACAACACTATGAGTTGTCGTTTATGACCCCTTTTAAACATAAAGAGCCACTTAGAGCTTATAAAGTATGATTTAATTCTGATTTAAAGGAATGTTTATGAATATAAATTCGTCACCAACCTTGCGGGGAGAAAACGCAAAGTTACAATTACTACTTACAGCAGCGGATGTTTATGGAGAACAAGGGCTTGATGGGGCAACAACCCGCAAAATCGCACAAGCCTCAGGGCAAAACATTGCTGCCATTTCCTACTATTTTGGTTCCAAAGAAGGGCTTTATTTAGCGGTCGCAAAGATGATTGCTAAAAATATTAAAGAGAGTTTCCATGATGTGTTTAGTGCTATTGATCACTTTTTAAATCAGCCTGTTAATGAAAGAACTCCTCAGGAAGCTCTCGATTTACTGCAAAAAACAGTCATCGCCTATAACTATTTTCAATTGGAAAAGAAAAACTTAAGCTTTTCTCGTATATTAGCTCGTGAACAACTTAACCCCACCGAAGCCTACACCATCATTCATGAGCAAGCTTTAGGCCCTATCCATTCACGCCTCAACCGTTTAATCGCTGTTTATATTGGGGCTGACCCCAATCACCTCACAACACTCATTCATACTCACGCCATTTTAGGTGAAACGCTGTCATTTCGTATCGCGCGAGAAACCTTATTACGCCAAACAGGGTGGAAACATATCAATGAAAATGAATTTAAAATTATTAATCAAGTCCTTATTGAACATACTAATATATTATTAGCGGGGTTACGTCACCGCAAACAGATTGAAAAGTGATATGATTAAACCATTAAGTGAAATCATCTTTTAACTATTAACTAGGGTTAGCGATGAACAATAAAAGCCGTTCTATTTTTGTTTTTATTATTGTCTTATTAATCGGTACAGCAGTTGGCGGTTACTATTACTATCAATCTCAACAAAATAACTCATTAACATTATATGGCAATGTTGATGTTCGAACGGTGAATTTGAGTTTTAGAGTACCCGGCAAGCTCGTGTCCTTAGCGGTTGATGAGGGCGCGCGCATTGCAAAAGGCGATAAACTTGGCCAATTGGATGATGCACCTTTTATCAATGCATTGAATAAAGCTAAAGGTATGAGAGAAAGCGCCAAAGCACAGTTAGCGTTAAAAGAGAGCGGTTACCGCACCCAAGAAGTAGCCCAAGTTGAAGCGGAGGTCGCCCAACGGCAAGCTGCTTGGCAATATGCGGATAACTTTTATAAGCGCCAACAAGGCTTAGCGGCTTCTCGCGTCATTTCAGCCAATGACCTTGATAATGCAAAAAATAACCGTAATCAAGCCTTTGCTGCTCTTCAAGCCGCTCAAGACAAACTAAACCAATACCAAAGTGGCTTTCGCCAAGAAGAGATAGCGGCGGCTAGAGGGGAATGGCTGCAAGCAGAAGCCGCCGTTGCCCAAGCAGAGCTCGATTTGCAAGATACCGTGCTGGTAGCCCCTTCCGATGGCACTATTTTGACTCGGGCCATTGAGCCGGGAACCAATGTTGGCGCAGGAAACAGTATTTTTAGTGTTACCCTTACTCACCCTGTTTGGGTGCGTGCCTATGTTAGCGAAACGCACCTTGGTAACGCTGTTCCAGAGACGAAAGTCACGCTCTATACGGATAGCCGCCCTAACCAACCCTACCATGGCACGATTGGTTTTGTTTCTCCAACCGCTGAATTTACACCTAAAAGTGTACAAACCCCTGATTTACGAACTGATTTAGTTTATCGATTACGTATTATTGTTGATGATGCAGACGATGCTTTGCGCCAAGGAATGCCTGTTACCATTAACTTTGCAGATAACAAACAGTAAGAAATAGCCATGAGTGATGATTACAGCATCCGACTTCAAGGGGTTGAAAAAAGCTTTAGTGGCTTAGATTCGCCTGCGGTTGAAAGCCTCACAATAGATATTCGCGGTGGATCTGTCACCGGGTTAGTGGGTCCCGATGGCGCAGGGAAAACGACGTTAATGCGTATGCTCGCTGGGTTGCTTAAACCTGATGCAGGGCAGATTAGCGTGATGGGTTTAGACCCTATTAAAGACAGTATCGCAGTACGTGCAAACCTTGGTTATATGCCCCAAAAGTTTGGTTTATATGAAGATTTAACGGTTCAAGAAAATTTGGACTTATACGCCGATTTGCGCAGTGTTATTGGAGAAGAGCGAGAAAAAACCTACCAACAGTTACTTTCATTCACTAACCTTGCCCCTTTTACTAAGCGCCTTGCGGGTAAGCTTTCAGGCGGCATGAAGCAAAAACTGGGTTTAGCCTGTACCTTACTGGGTAAACCGAAAGTTTTGCTATTGGATGAACCGGGTGTTGGTGTCGATCCTATCGCAAGACGTGAACTCTGGCAGATGGTTCATACTCTTGCTGATGATGGAATGTTAATATTGTGGAGTACTTCGTATTTAGATGAAGCCCAGCAATGTAAAGAGGTCCTTCTCCTCAATAAAGGCCAACTGCTTTACTCGGGAAAACCTGAGTTATTAACACAAAAAATGGCGGGTCGTTCCTATTTACTTGAAGTTCCAGCCGCACAAAAACGTACGGTATTGCAAAATGCATTAGTACTTCCTGAAACGACAGATGGCGTGATCCAAGGCCGTTATGTTCGCTTAATTCTAAAACCTGATGCATCTCAAGAAAATCTGTTAAATGCACTCAATATGCAAGAAAATAAGCTAATTGCCGCACAACCACGATTTGAAGATGCGTTCATTGACCTTCTTGGTGGCGGCCCTTCCCACCGTTCAGAATTAGCGGCCATTGTGCCGCAGATCCCTGCTAATCCCGAAGAAACAGTGATCGAAGCTCGCAATCTGACTAAAAAGTTTGGTGATTTTGCAGCGACGGACCACGTCAATTTCCAAGTCAAGCGCGGGGAAATTTTTGGCCTATTAGGGCCTAATGGCGCAGGGAAATCCACCACCTTTAAAATGATGTGTGCCCTAATGAAACCCACTGAAGGGCAAGCTTTAGTGCTGGGTATGGATTTAAAAACCAGTTCTAATAAAGCAAGGCAACACCTTGGCTATATGGCACAAAAATTTTCGCTCTATGGCAATTTAAAGGTAGGGCAAAACCTAAAATTTTTCTCTGGAGTTTATGGATTGCACCATAAACAGCAGTCTAGCAAAATCCAAGAAATGGTTGATGCCTTTAGCTTTAAGCCTATTATCAATCAAATCACTGAATCCCTTCCTTTGGGCTATAAACAGCGCCTTGCCCTTGCTTGTTCACTCATGCATGAACCTGATATTTTATTTTTAGATGAACCCACTTCAGGTGTCGACCCATTAACTCGCCGAGAATTTTGGCTACATATCAATGGGATGGTAGATAAAGGTGTGACCGTAATGGTGACGACTCATTTTATGGATGAGGCAGAATATTGCGACCGAATTGGGCTTGTGTACCACGGCAAAATTATCGCAGCTGGCACACCTGATGAGCTAAAACAGCAAGTTGCTACCCGTGATAACCCAGATCCCTCTATGGAAGATGCGTTTATCGAGCTCATTATGAATTACGACAAACAACAGGGGGTAAAATGAATCATTCTACCTCTCATTTTTCATGGCGCCGACTAAAAGCGTTGTGCTGGAAAGAAACCAAACAAATTGTCCGCGACCCCAGTAGTGCCTTAATTGCAGTGTTGATCCCATTGATGCTGCTATTTATTTTTGGCTACGGCATTAACTTGGATTCAAGTAAATTACGTCTTGGCATTTTAATGGAGCAACAAAGCCAGCCTGCACGCGAGCTCGTGGATACCTTTACAGGTTCTCCTTTTGTTGATGCCACTATCAGTGATAACCGAAAAGCGTTAATCGACAAAATGCAAGCAGGTGAAATTCGTGGAATTGTCGTGATCCCAGTGAATTTTTCGGCCCAATTACTGCAACCTGAAGGGCACGCTGCGATACAAATTATCACCGATGGAAGTGAACCGAACACGGCTAACTTTGTTCAAGCTTACACCAAAGGCGTCTGGCAAATATGGCAGCAGCAACAAGGTGAAAACCGTGCAAATACAGTTTCACCATTAATTGAGCTTAATATGCGTTACTGGTTTAATGAGGCGGCAATCAGCCAACATTTTATTATTCCAGGCGCCATTAGCATTATTATCACCGTTGTGGGGGCGATTTTAACGTCACTGGTGGTTGCCCGTGAATGGGAGCGCGGCACTATGGAAGCCTTGCTTTCAACCCAAATCACTCGCACTGAATTGTTGCTCTCAAAATTATTACCTTACCAAGTTCTTGGCACTTTTGTGATGGTGCTGTGCATGGTCGTGACAACCTTTGTTCTGGGCGTACCGTATCGCGGGTCATTATTAGTGCTGTTTGTTATTACGAGCCTGTACCTTGCAACCGCCCTTGGCATGGAGCTATTAATATCAACGATTACTCGCAACCAATTTAATGCCGCGATGGTGGCCTTAAATGCGGCATTTTTGCCTGCAATTATGCTATCAGGGTTTATTTTTGAGATTGATAGCATGCCAGCCATCATTCAGTGGGTAACCTATTTTATCCCAGCACGTTACTTTGTCAGCAGCTTGCAAACGTTGTTCCTTGCAGGGGATATTTACTGGGTATTGCTGGTTGATTTCTTATTATTGATTGCCTCTGCAATCTTATTTATTGGTCTGACGGCGCTGAAAACTCGCCGCCGTCTTGATTGAGGTGCACTATGTTTTATCGTTTATACACCTTAATTATGAAAGAGTTACAATCATTATTACAAGAGCCACAAACTCGAGTTATTTTGATTTTACCTGTTATTTTTCAAATGATTTTGTTCCCGCTTGCCGCCACATTAGAAGTAACAAATACCACTATTGCAATTTTTGACCAAGATGGCGGTAAACACGCTGTTGAGCTTACCCAAAGGTTAGCCAAAGCCAGTGCATTTTCCCACGTGTTACTCGTCAAAAGTGAGCATGAAGTACGCGACACCCTCGATAACCGTAAAGCCCTGTTAGCCGTGCGTTTTAGCCAAAACTTTAGTGCAGATATCGACTCGCATTCCCCTGCAAATATGTTGTTATTACTCGATGGGCGTAATTCAAACAGTTCGCAAATTGCAGCGAATTATGTCGAACAAATTGTGATGCAATATCAGCAAGAGTTAACACAAAACCAAATCAAGCCCAATAATAGTGAGTTGGTTATTCGTAACTGGTATAACCCAAACTTAGATTATAAGTGGTTTATTGTGCCCTCTTTAGTGGCGCTCATAACAACGATTGGCGTGCTGATTGTGACCTCGCTTTCCATTGCACGCGAAAGGGAGCAAGGGACTCTGGATCAACTCCTGGTTTCCCCATTAACAACATGGCAAATTTTTATTGGTAAAGCAGTACCTGCGTTAATTGTGGCGACAGCCCAAGCAAGCCTTGTGTTGGTTATCGGCATTTTTTGTTACCAGATCCCGTTTGCAGGTTCACTGCTACTGTTCTATGCCACGATGCTATTTTATGGTTTGTCATTAGTGGGGTTTGGCTTATTAATTTCAGCCCTTTGCTCGACGCAACAACAAGCCTTCATTGGTGTGTTTGTGTTTATGATGCCAGCTGTACTGCTATCTGGTTATATATCCCCAGTCGAGAACATGCCTGTTTGGCTGCAAGATATCACTTGGGTTAACCCTATTCGCCACTTTACTGAAATCACTAAACAAATCTACTTAAAAGACGCTGATTTTTCGGTGATTTTCCAAAGTTTATGGCCATTACTGATTATCGCTATCATCACCAGTTCTGCAGCGTATTATCTCTTTAGAAAGAAAATTGCCTAATGCCGTTATTAAGGTGAATAGATTTAGCGTTGTAAAGCACTTAACTAAACCCTGAATTAGCGAGTAAATAATAATCAAATTATATTTTTTGGTACGATTACCATGAAAAAACCCTTGCTACCGAAGCAACAAGGGTTTTGAATTTTACTGGTTAAAACATTCAACTAATGAATGCGTTACTCGCAATTAGCGACGGTCACCGAAAATACGCAGTAACATCAGGAACAGGTTGATGAAGTCTAAGTATAGAGACAACGCACCCATGATGGAGTATTTACGCATTGTTTCTCTGTCATCTTCATTAATTTGTGAGCCCATTTCTTTCAGTTTTTGTGTGTCATAAGCCGTCAACGCAGCAAACAGTAACACACCACCGTAAGTGATCACCCAGTACATCATTGTGCTTTGTAGCCAGATGTTAACTAAAGAAGCCACAACGATACCAATCAGTGCCATAAACAGAAAGTTACCCATTCCTGTTAAGCTGCGCTTAGTGGTGTAGCCGTAGAAGCTTAATGCACCAAACATGACCGCAGTGATAACAAAGGTGCTCGCAACAGATTCACCAGTATACGCCGCAAGAATGACAGAAATAGTTAAACCAGTTAGTAATGAATAGAGCATAAACATGCCCGTTGCCATCATTCCACTAATTCTTTGCAGTAAGAATGAAATTCCCATTACCAAACCCAGTTCAGCAATGATCATTCCAAAAAATAAAATTTTATTTGAGGCAATGGTGAACCACAAACCGCTGCTCACTGAATACCAAGCCACAAATGCTGTCAACAGTAGACCGACTGTCATCCAGCCGTAGACCTGAGACATAAATGCCTGAACGCCAGTTTCGGCCCTCTGGACAAGAGAATCATTACGTTGATCAAACTGACCCATGATGGTTACCCTTCCGCTAAAATAAAAATCGACACAGTAAAAATACTGCAATCGGAGAAAATTAACCAAAGTCTAACACATTATTATGACATTACCATTCGGCAAATTCGTATTTTTCGGAGGAAAAAGTGCGATTACCAGCGGTTTGCTGATGCTTCATCGCTATCTTTCGCTTCAACCCAGCGTTCGTTATCTGGCAAGGTCTCTTTTTTCCAAAACGGTGCTTTCGTCTTTAAGTAATCCATAATAAATTCAGCGGCTTGAAATGCTGCATTACGGTGTGCGCTCGTCACCCCAACAAATACGATTTCTTCCCCCGGCTGCAAAGTACCAATGCGGTGAATCACACTCACACGCTGCAAAGGCCAACGTTCTCTTGCCTCTATGACAATGTTTGCTAAGGCCTTTTCCGTCATTCCTGGATAATGCTCAAGGGTTAAGGCTGCGACACTATCACCAAGGTTGTGATTGCGAACTTTGCCAGTGAAAGTAACGACAGCGCCATCACTATCACACTTCGCAAGCCACTGATATTGTTCACCAACACTAAAATTGTGTGTTTGGACAGCAATATGGGTGTTTTCCATGATTATCCCCCTGTCACCGGTGGGAAAAAGGCCACTTCATCCCCTTCCACCAGAGGGTGTTCTAGGGAAACAAATGATTGATTAACTGCCGCCAGCAATTTGCCGTTTTCTAACGCCAGTGCCCAGCGATCACCTTTTTGTGACAGGGCAAGGCGTAGAGACTCAACCGTTTGATATTTTTCAGTTATTTCGAGTTTATCTGTTCCCACTAATTCGCGAACTTGTGCAAAGAATAATACGGTAATCATCATTCCACCTTAAAATGTCCAGATTTGCCGCCTGTTTTTTCTAACAAACGAACAGGGCCAATGACCATATCTTTTTGTACTGCTTTGCACATGTCATAGATGGTCAATGCCGCTACCGAGGCCGCCGTTAATGCTTCCATCTCCACCCCAGTTTTACCGGTTAGGCGGCAACATGTTTCGATACGAACACGGTTATGTGCTTGTTCTGCTTCAAGGGTGACTTCCACTTTAGTTAACAACAGTGGATGGCATAATGGAATTAACTGCCATGTATTTTTAGCGGCTTGGATGCCTGCAATACGTGCCGTTGCAAACACATCCCCTTTATGGTGGCTGCCATCAACAATCATGGCTAAGGTTTCGGGGGTCATGGTGACATAAGCTTCTGCACGAGCTTCACGGACAGTTTCAGCTTTGGCTGAAACATCAACCATATGCGCCTCGCCCGACGCATTGAGGTGAGTCAGTTGGGACATATTTTCTCCTGAAAATCTGAAAAAGAGTTAACCGCCAATAACGGATAAATTAGGGGTAATGCCACTATCACCCATATGTAGAAAGTGCGTTTCGCGCTTGTGGTGCAAACCACGTTGTATCCGCGCTTTTAGTGCTTCGTTTTGGTTATCGTCCCCTAACAAATCACGTAGAGGAATGCCATTTTCACCAAATAGGCACAAATGGAGGTTGCCTAAAGAAGACACGCGAAGGCGATTGCAGCTTTGGCAAAAGTCTTTTTCATACGGCATGATAAGACCGATTTCACCTTGGTAATCAGGGTGACTAAAAACTTGAGCAGGACCATCATTGCGTGACCGAGGAAGTCGATACCAACCTTCTTCAATTAAACGGTCGCGAATGGTTTCGCCAGAAACATGAAAACGCTGGAAAACATCACTGCCATCCCCTGTTTCCATTAATTCAATAAAACGCAGTTGAATTGGGCGGTGCTTAATCCAATTTAGGAATGACTTCAGCCCGATATCGTTGACATTTTTCATCAGCACAGCGTTGACTTTCACTTTTTCAAAACCAGCCTCAAACGCAGCATCAATTCCTTTCATCACTTGGAAGAATTTGTCTTGCCCAGTGATTGCAGCAAACTGACGTGGATCTAAGCTGTCCACGCTGACGTTAATCGCATTTAGACCTGCATCTTTCCATGCTTGAACGTCTCTCGCCATGCGATAACCGTTAGTGGTCACTGCAATTTTTTTGATCGCGGCATTTTCATGAATTGCGGCAATGATTTCACTGAAATCTTTGCGCATGGTAGGCTCACCACCTGTGATGCGAACTTTTTCTGTGCCTAATTCAGCGAATGCGCTGCTGACACGGCGAATTTCATCCAGTGTGAGGAATTCATGGCGGCCACTTGGCTGATAACCATTAGGTAGACAGTATGTGCAACGGAAGTTGCAAACATCTGTTATAGAAAGCCGAAGATAGTAAAATTTTCGGTCAAATTGATCGACGAGTTGCTGCATAATCACACCTTTCCAAATACGGGAGATGCAGACATTTCTATCTTGCACCCTGGTGGCTCTAAGGCCACGGCCAGAGCATCATATTTGTGGAAACAAACTTAGACGCAAAGGCTAGGAGTTTTATTTGGAACAAAGCCGCTAATTTAATAACGAAAACAGGCCACTTTGTTCACTTAATTTCTGTAAGGATTCTAGCGTATAGAATATGAAAAAGCGAATCAGAATTCGGTATATAATATAATATACAACGACTTACAGAACATCAGCGGTAATCTCCGAAGCTCTTATTATCATAGACAATTTTCTTAAAAATAGCCTAGTCACAGATACAATTTCACTTTAAATGATTAACATCTCTTATTATTTAATTAAACATTTCTTGATATAGATCTAAAATGGGGAGCAAGCTCCCCATCCTATTGTTTCCGTTATAAATATTGTTACCAATCGCTTCGTATTTCTCGCTAAGCATTATGCCAATCAAAAGCGAACGCCTATGCTCCAACTAATTGAACGTATTTAGAAACGGTACTCAACCCCGCCAGATATCGTCCTTCCACGTCCTAGCGTGTTCGCTAAGCTTTCTCCGTAGCTCACCACATAGGCCCGATTGGTTAAGTTCTCCACATTCCCGCGGATAATTAAATTATCGGTAATTGAATAACTTGCGTATAAATCCACAAGGGTATACTTCGGCCAATCCGCTAAATATGGGTAATTTGATTGTGCGGAATAGTCTTGGAAGCCGGGGGTAAAACGGATAACCATTCCACCATCCAATTTTCTATCAAAGGCACGTCCACCAAGTGTGAATGACCCTCTGTCACCGGGCAGGTTTGCTGCGCTACCAAAGATGGAGCCGCTATCACAGTTCACATAATTGTTTGCTTGCTCATCAGATTCTGCGTACCAATTACCAGGCCCCACACCTTCTGGGAATTTCAAGACGCCACCTAACCACGCACGGTTAGCACAGAATTTATTTTTGCCAATCATATGAGTGAACGTTAAATCGGCATACACAAACCCTGCATCATAGTTGAGTTGGTATTCAAACCCTCTAAAACGTGTCGTATTTAAGTTATTGCTGTACGCAGCATTTCCAATACTTGGGTTAACCAATCCTGGCTTAGTTCGGTTAATAGAAAGGTTGATGTAGTTATCAACTCGCGTATCAAAATAAGCCACTTTAGCCAATAGTCGGTCTTCTTCGAGCACCAGTTGCGGGTAATTCAGGTTCATCCCGACTTCCCACGCATTCGAACGTTCTGCTTTCAAAAATGGGTTAGGATACTGTGTTGAGGAGCTGTGAGCACTGCCCGTGGTGAGTGTTTCAGTGATCGCAGGCGGACGCCACGAACGGCCATAACTGGTAAAGAACTCCATCCATTCAACGCCGGGACGGATAGCCAGTCGAGCGTTGGGTGAAAACGCTCCTTCTGATTTATCAACATTCCAATGCTCTGTGTACATCGTGCTAGGGCAATCACGTAACCGCCTGCCCGTACATGGGTTTTCTTTGGTATAGGGAAAGATGGGATAACGCATACTGGTTTGCCCTTTAAGGGTATAGTAGTCGTAACGCACTCCCCCTTCGACGGTCAGCCAGTCATCATATTCATATGTTAAATTAGTAAACAGAGAGCTCAACGTGCGTTTTCCATCCGGTGTCACTCCTGATGCGGCTTCACGCGTTGATGAGCTACTGGCTTTATCTTGGAAAGTTTCAAAACCATAATGCGCTTTTACTACATTATTAGGATTAAATTCAACCTCTGAATGATTTTCGAGTTGTAACCCGAGTGTTTTAACCCGAGTATCCATCTGGTAGCCATTATTAAAAACAGGGCTGGTTGAATAAGTTTCCGTGTCGTCCTTCGTATCGACAAAATATACTTTCCCTTTAAATTCAGTGCTCCATGGGCTGTCACTAAATTGTGTATAATCAAGAGAGTAATTCTGAGTTGTCACATCACTAAATCCACTACTTTTCCACCCAAGCTTGTACGGCCATGTTTGCGTCAAATTGGTCAACGTTCCTGCATTAGGGGTTGCCACTTTGGTTTCTAAATAATTGAATTGTAAACGTTGTGACTCACTGAGATTCCAGCCTGCTTTCGCCAGATAGGACGTCATTTGGTAATTGCTATCGTTAATTCGGCTATGTTTTAAACCACGTACTAATTCGTCATAATGCCCCGTTTCATTGTTAACACGGATATCACCAATACTGCCGTGCGTCCCCGGTTTATAGTCACCTAATCGACGTTCACTGGCGGCAAACAGTAAGTCCCCTTTTTCATTACCCAAGGCAAATGCGCTACTGCCGATAAAGTGAGTATTGTTTGTCCCTGTGCTTGCGTGTAATTTTCCACCAAATGTTTTATCTTTCGATAAAAAATCAGATGCATTTACCGTATTAAATGTGGCAACACCGCCGAGTGTTCCCCCACTCCCCATCCCACTACTATTTCCTTTTTGAATTTCAACGCCAGAAAGTAGCTCAGAATCAATATACATTGAACCGTTACGCTGCCCATGGCCGCTTTTTTGGAAGTTTTGCCGCATCCCATCAATATTCATATTCACACGCCCATAATCTTGGATCCCACGAATATTCACTGATAATGACGGGTCTTGTTGGCTAACACTGGAATACACGCCCGTCGTGAGTTCCAATACGTCAGCAATATGCTTCGGTGGCCTGTCTTCAATTTGCTTTTTACTGATCACACTCACCGATGAGGGGCTACTGTAAACCCAGTCCCCTTGCTGAATTTGGCTTGCAGTCACCGTAATATTATCTAGCTTGATGACTTTTTCACCCGCGGGGGAGTTAGTTACCCGATGAATAGAAATACGATTATTGTGTATTTGGTACTGAACTGGATTTGCACCAACAAGCTGCTGTAACCCTTCTTGCAAGGTTAACTGTCCTTTGATGCCTTGGCTTTTTAAGCCATTCATTTCTTGGCTATTAATAATAATTTCAACTTTTGCCTGCTGGGCAAATTGCAACAATACGCTCTCAAGTGAGCCGGCCCCTATCGAAAATGAAATTTTCTGCTGTGCGGCAGTTATTGGTTGATTCGCGTGTGCAATGTTAAACAATGAATATGCAGGTAGTGCCCCTAATACAAGGTAAACACAGAGTGAGGCTTTTTTATATTGGTGCTTTTTTTGAGTCATTTCCCATCCCTAAAATGATAATGGTAATAAAAATCATAATCACTTAGATTAAGACGCAGAAATGCAAGAAACCCGTAAAAAATAATTTAAATAATTGTGAAAAATAATAATGTTATTATCTATCAGTAGATTAATGTGAAGAATGGCACTTCATAAACCGAAAGCCCTTTTGATGACGCAAGGTGCTTAAGCCCGCTTTCTAGCGCGTTTATTTGCAATACGCCACTTAACCTCCCATCATTGTCATTGGCTAAAATAATAATTTGCTTTTTATGGTAACGGCTGATTTTAGCGGCGATCTCAGAAAGCGTTTGCTGTTGAAAAATAATCTGCCCCTCACGCCACCCTTCTGAATTCTGTTTGGCGAGAGGCAATATAGGGGAAATTTGCTGTTGGTATTGTGTAAAGTTGCCCGCTTTAACCACCACTTCTTGTCCTGATAATAGCGATATTTTAACGCTGTGCTGATAAACACTCACATCAACATTATCCCCTTCATTATCAATAGCAAACTCGGTTCCCAGTGCTTGCGTTACTCCATTTTTCGCCTTAACTTGAAAAGGACGAAGTTCACTGCCAGTGGTAGGTGCAACAGAGAAATAGGCGCGTCCTTGAAGCAAATTAACTTGCCGATATTGCCCGTCAAAAGCTAACTGTAATTGCGCACCACTATCGAGGTCAACTTGGCTACCATCGGGCAATGTAATGTGTTGAACCTCACCAATTTTGGCTTGGTAATCAATCTGTTCGTGATTTTCACTCCACCAAAGTAGCGTTGCCAAACCACACACTAATACACTAGCTGCAATGGTTTTTTTCAAATAACTATTTGCCGCTTTAATCGGTTTTATTCTTTTTTTAGGCTGTTGATGACAGGAAGTTAATGCCCAGATTTGCCTTGCACGGTAATAAGCATTTGCATGCTCTGTTGATGCGCTCACCCAGTGCTGGAACTCGCTATTTTCTTGCGCGTTTAGTTCTCTTTGTGTGGTTTTGATGACCCACATCGCTGCTGTATTTTCGATTTCAGATGGAGATGTTGGTTTCATGATTAATCCTTCCATTGATGAATCAGAACAGCCAATGCATTGGCTAAATGCTTTTCAACGGTACTGAGCGAAATATTCAACAATTGAGCTACTTCGGTTTGCGTCAATCCCTCTTCTCTGTGCAAACGAAAAATAGCCTGTGTTCTCTCAGGCAATGTTTGAATAATGGTTTGTATCTGGCTCAGTTGCTGCTCTCTGATTGCCGTTGCTTCAAGACTTTTTGTTTGTGCTGGTATTTCATGCCACTGCTCATCACTGATGGCCATTGAAGGGCGAGCTTTTTGTTCCCTAAAGTGATCAATCATCAGGTTTTTCGCTACGCGATAAAGATAAGCATCAAAGTCTTGGATCGTCGAGTGTTTCATCAATTCAGCCATTCGCACAAAACTTTCCTGCACAATATCCATGCTTAAACTATGGTCTTTAAGGTACATGTTGAGATAGCGACATAATGAGGAAGAATGGCGTGCAAACAAGCGTTGCAACTCAGAATCAGACATATTGAGCCATAACACAAATAGTGAAAATGAGAATTATTTACACTATATAGGTAAATGTGCAAAATGGAAACATTCAGGTATTTTTTTGCGAAGAAATTAAGGTAAATCTGGAATATTGCCTTTTATTGTTTTTTATCACAGTAACTCAGCGGGCAATGATATTTTATGGTAGATTAACGCCCAATTTATTTTAGATTTCATTTTTAATACGTTCGGTTCTGTAAACACGGCAAAATCACAGATAAAAAGCCCCAAGTAGTGGCTGTTTATTTGCCGAATATTGACTGATTGATATAGGAACACTATGCCAAATAGTAGTCTGGCGAGCCTGAAACATGTTGTTGCCCTTGGTGGCGGGCATGGGCTGGGCCGCGTAATGTCTTCCCTTTCCTCTTTAGGGCCTCGCCTAACTGGAATTGTAACCACCACGGATAATGGGGGGTCTACAGGTCGAATTCGTCGTTCTGAAGGCGGGATTGCTTGGGGCGATATGCGGAACTGCTTGAATCAGTTAATTACTGAACCGTCGATTGCTTCGGCGATGTTTGAATACCGTTTCGGTGGCAATGGCGAGCTGTCTGGCCATAATTTGGGTAACCTAATGTTAAAGTCATTAGATCACCTGAGTGTTAGACCGCTCGAGGCGATTAATTTAATTCGTAATATGCTCAAAGTGGATGCACAACTCATTCCAATGTCAGAATCCCCCGTTGATTTGATGGCAATTGATGAGATGGGTAATGAAGTTTATGGCGAGGTCAATGTAGACGCTCTACGCGAAATCCCGAAAGAGTTACGCTTATACCCTTCCGTGAAAGCCACACGAGAAGCGTTAGATTCTATTCACCAAGCTGATTTGATTCTTATTGGCCCCGGCAGTTTCTTCACCAGTTTAATGCCACTGCTGTTACTTGAAGAAGTTGCAACAGCCCTGCGCGAATGTAAAGCACCGATGATTTATATTGGCAACTTAGGAAAGGAAGTAGGCTCCTCCGCCGCAAATTTAACTTTGCCCGAAAAATTGCAGATGATGGAAAACTATATTGGCTGCAAAAAAATTGATGCGTTGATCCTTGGCCCACGCACAAAAATCAGTGATATCAGCAGTGACCGTAAGATTATCCAGCGTGTCCTCGAAGCGGACGATATCCCTTACCGCCACGATAGAAAGCTGCTCCTACAAGCCATCGAAGAAACCATCCCGCTATTGTAATTTATTCCACCTTTGGCTCCCAGAGGTGGAATATTTCTCTATTTTAAAGACAATTTTTATATCAATCCTATTGATTTTCTAATTATTTTCACGCAAATCCTCTAAATAGCTAGCGTTGTGGCTAGGCGGCAAGCGAAAGCATCTCGGAGAGCATACATAAGTATGTGATCCGAGTGATGGCCCCTGATCTCCCCAACATAATGAAATACAATGAAAAATCATCTTCAAAATAATTCGCGTTGTGGGTAGGCGGCAAGCGAAAGCACCTCGGAGAGCATACATAAGTATGTGACCCGAGTGATTGCCCTGCTTCCCAACATAATGAAATACAATGAAAAATCATCTTCAAAATAGTTCGTGTTGTGGGTAGGCGGCAAGCGAAAGCATCTCGGGGAGCATACATAAGTATGTGACCCGAGTGATTGAGCGTAGCCAACACCCCCACAACGCGAAATATGAAGAAGATTAGGAATTAGCGATAAACAGAGACCGAATCTCTTGCAACTCATCACGCACACGCGCTGCCGCTTCAAACTCCAAGTCTTGTGCGTGCTTATACATTTGCGCTTCAAGTTGTGAAATACGTTGCTCCAACTCTTTCGTTGACATGCCTTGGATATCAATTGATATCTCATTTTTGGCGTTGTCTTTTGAGCGACCTTTGCCTTTTCCACCCACTTTATGGCCAATTTGCAGAATATCACCAATTTTCTTGTTCAGCCCTTGCGGCACGATGCCATGTTCTTCATTGAACGCCATTTGTTTTGCACGACGGCGTTCGGTTTCTGCTATCGCTTTTTCCATCGAATTGGTGATTCGGTCGCCGTAGAGGATCGCTTTACCGTTTAAGTTACGCGCTGCACGGCCTATTGTCTGAATTAAAGAGCGTTCTGAACGCAGGAAGCCTTCTTTGTCAGCGTCTAAAATAGCCACTAACGAAACTTCTGGCATGTCGAGACCTTCCCTCAATAAGTTGATCCCAACCAGCACATCAAATTCACCGAGCCGTAAATCACGGATGATTTCCACCCGTTCAACCGTATCAATATCTGAGTGAAGGTAGCGAACACGCTCCCCATGCTCTTCCAGATATTCCGTTAAATCTTCCGCCATCCGTTTGGTCAATGTGGTGACCAACACTCGCTCATTTTTCTGTACACGAATACGAATTTCAGACAGTAGATCATCCACTTGCGTGGTGACAGGACGAACTTCAATGATTGGGTCAAGTAAGCCTGTTGGCCTAACCACTTGCTCAATGACTTCATTGCCCGATTTTTCCAGCTCATATTTGCCCGGTGTTGCAGAGACATAGATAGATTGCGGTGCTAGAGCTTCGAATTCTTCAAAACGCATTGGCCGGTTGTCCAATGCCGAAGGCAAACGGAAACCGTATTCGACTAAGGTTTCTTTACGGGAACGGTCACCTTTGTACATCGCCCCAATTTGTGGGATCGTCACGTGAGATTCATCCACTACCAGTAGGCCATCCGCCGGTAAATAATCAAACAGTGTCGGAGGTGGCTCGCCCGGTGCACGGCCGGATAAATAACGTGAATAGTTTTCAATCCCTGAGCAATAGCCCAGTTCATTCATCATTTCTAAATCGAACTGAGTGCGCTGGGTAATGCGCTGCTCTTCAACCAGTTTATGGTTTTCCAACAACACTTTTCGTCTATCCACCAGCTCTTCTTTGATATGCTCCATCGCTTCCAAAATACGCTCTCTTGGGGTGACATAGTGCGTTTTTGGGTAAACCGTAAAGCGAGGCACACGGTGTTGGATTTGCCCCGTCAGAGGGTCAAAAAGAGATAGGCGCTCGACTTCATCATCAAATAGTTCGACACGCAGCGCGTATTCATCAGATTCTGCAGGGAAAATGTCTATCACTTCCCCCCGAACGCGGAAAGTACCGCGAGTAAAAGCTTGGTCGTTACGACTGTATTGCAGATCAGCTAAACGCCTCAAAATAGAGCGTTGGTCAATGATCATGCCATCCGTTAGGTGCAGCATCATTTTTAAGTAGCTATCTGGGTCGCCCAACCCGTATATGGCTGAGACTGAAGCCACTACAATCACATCACGACGTTCAAGTAAGGCCTTAGTCGCCGATAAGCGCATCTGCTCAATGTGTTCGTTTACAGAAGCATCTTTCTCGATAAATGTATCAGAGCTAGGTACATAAGCTTCAGGCTGGTAATAATCATAATAAGAAACGAAATACTCCACTGCGTTATCAGGGAAAAACGCTTTCATTTCGCTGTAGAGCTGCGCCGCCAAGGTCTTATTATGTGCCATCAACATGGTTGGGCGATTTTCTTTTGCAATAACGTTGGCTATCGTAAATGTTTTCCCTGACCCTGTAACACCTAATAAGGTTTGATGTGCTAAGCCGTCTTGCAGCCCTTCGCGTAATTTACGAATTGCTTCAGGTTGGTCCCCTGCAGGCTGAAACTCAGAATACAGCTTAAAATCCTTACTCATATTACCGCCTCATCACTTATCTCTTTTGCTATAATACTGGATAAAAAAACAGCTTCAAGTCCTGAATTTAATATTTTGTCTATCCGACGTTCCAATGAGTTTATAAAAATGTTATCCCCAAAATAATGCTTGACCTTTGGAAAACTTTATATTTTATGCTATTGGTTTTTATCGCCCTATCGCAAATGCAAATTGAAGTCTTGATTTTATTTAACCATTTGTATTTAAATGAAATTATTTTTAAGTCCAGAATCACATCAAATAAAGGCAAAGCCGCTCGTCGCCTAGCATAGAAGTCGTTTTATAACGTTAATGCACAAGGTTATCCACAGAAATGGTGGATAACTCTTGAAGCCCTTAGGGCTCATGCTTTCTCGACATTGGTAAAATTTGATAAACGTGGACTAAATGACAAAATGATGGCAGTTATATGAAAAAATTTTTACGTAGTATCCGCTAATAAAAAGGGATTTTATCTGTTTTAGTTCGATCGTCAGACTATTTCTACGGTAAAACTTGACAAAAAATAGGTTAAGAACGTTACACAAGATCAACCGAACATTTAACAATTGATCTTTTTTTACGAAGGAAAAAAGGGCTTTAACGATAATGCTAAGCCCTTTATTTATTTCACAATAATGAAAGATCCAAATATTGCCCTAATGTAGATTCATTAAGTTCAGGTTGATAAGGAAGGATCCCCAAGCAAGGCGGCTTAATCATGCGTTTGAGTGTGGCAAGGTATTCAGCTTGATAAGCCCCAGCAGGTTCCACTTCATTAGCAATCCAGCCGGCAACCAATAACCCAGCTGCATGAATCGCCTCTAGTGTTAATAGTGCATGATTAATACAACCCAGCTTCACACCCACCACTAAAATAACCGGAAGTTGCTGTTCAATGACCCAATCTGCATAGGTTTTTTCAGTGGATAATGGGGTATACCAGCCACCAGCACCTTCAACTAGCACCCAATCACCTTGTCTCTGAATATCTAATACCCCTTGATTAATGACAGAGAAATCAATAGGTAATCCCATTTTTTCACTTATAATATGCGGTGAAGTCGGTGCTTCAAATACGATGGGGTTTATCATTGAATAAGGTAATTTCACGCGGCTATTGGCTTGCAATAATAAAGCATCGTTATTACGCAGCCCTTCTGAAGTCTGTTCGCTGCCAGAAGCGACAGGCTTATAACCTATTGCATTAAACCCTTGCGCATTAGCGGCTTGTAATAAAGCGCAACTCGCCACGGTTTTACCGACTTCAGTGTCCGTTCCTGTTACAAAATACGTTTTAGTCACAATAGATGACTCCAAATACGGTTTGATAAGTTAACGGTAACCCTTGGTGAGCCATCGGGTAAGCTAAAGCTAATTGTTGAAGGCGCTTACGCGTCATGAGCCCAGCTTGGCGCCCTGCCGTTAAATGGGTTGCACCGATCCCTTTTAGCGAATTCAATAAGCTGATTAAATCAGGGAAAAGCAACGTATCTTGCTGAAAAGACACATCATGACGCCATGTTTGGCAACTCGCAGTAATGTCTTGTGAGCTTAAAAAGGTATTCACATGAGAATATCCATCTAGTGACTGCCAAGCTTGTGATAATTCACTCAGCGAATTCTCTGCAAGCGTTGTAAAAACAATCACACCACCACGTTTTGTCACGCGGTACAATTCGCTCAATGCACCATGCAAGCTTTCACACCATTGTATGGATAAATTGGAAAACACCACATCAAACTGTGCTGAACTAACAGGGATCGACTCCATATCCGCACACACATATTCATCTGCTGCATCTTTGCTTTTGGCGACATCTAACATGCCTGAAGATAAGTCTAACGCAGTAACAATATAGCCTTGATTCTTCAGTTTTTGGCTAAAAAAACCCGTCCCACATCCAGCATCTAATACCCGTAAGGGCTTGTTGATTTGCTTTGCAACAAGGGTCGATTTCAATTTATTGAGCAGTTGATTTCCTGTCCCTTGCTGATAATTCGCAATTGCATCGTAACTTGCCGCTGCTCGACCAAATGCCGCCGCAATTTTTTGCTTATCATGACAAATTATCGAAGTCATATAACGCCTCCAACAATTTATCTAGATCGTCTTGTTGATGTGCTGCACTCAACGTGATCCGCAACCGTGCACTTCCTGGCGGAACCGTTGGCGGGCGGATCCCTTGTACCCAAATACCTTTCTGGCGTAAAAATACGGCTGCATGTTGGCATGCTTCATTATCACCAATAATTAAAGGCTGGATAGCTGTCTTTGAATCCGCTAATTTCATCTGCTTAAAATTGGTATTTTCTCTTAAGTATTCAATATGATGATTAAGAGTTTCACGCGGTTTATCTGCCAATTTAATCTGTTTAACGGCTTCTAATAATGCAACTGCCTGCGCGGGTGGCATAGACGTGCTGTAAATCAAATGGCGCGCAGACTGAAGCAAATAATCGGCGGTTTGCTCATCACAAAGCACGGCTGCTCCGCTTGAGCCAAACGCTTTACCGAATGTGACGACTAAAATTTCAGGTTTGATACCATAAGCAGAGCAACTTCCTCGTCCTTGCTCCCCCCAAACACCAATACCATGTGCATCATCAACCATTAACCATGCACAGTGTTTTTTCGCAATATTATGCAAGGTATCAAGGGGAGCACTATCCCCATCCATACTAAAAACCCCCTCGCTTATCACGAGGGTTTTCCCTGCTGCTGGCTTATGAATTAAATTTTCAAGTGAAGATGTATTGTTATGATGAAACCGTCTTAATTGAGCCGCTGAATGTATCGAGGCTTCTATGATCGACGCATGGCTGAGTTTATCGGCCAGTATGCGGTCATTTGGCATCATTAACGCCGTAATTACCGCATGGTTTGCTGCAAAGCCCGAAATAAACAACAGCGCTTTCGAGTACCCCAACCACTGCGCCAGCTCCGTTTCTAGTTCGGCATGGGCTTGGGTATACCCCGTGATATGCCCAGAGCCCCCACTACCGACCCCATAAATATCCGCACCGCGTTGCCATGCAGCAATAATGTTCGGGTGATGAGATAACCCTAAATAATCATTAGAGGAGAAATTAAGGTATTTCTTTCCATGCTGGTGCAGTTCTCGGCCATTAGCGCCATCAATGCATTGCCGCTGACGCCAAATCGATGCGCGTTTGCGCTGCTCTTCCTGCTCTTGTAGAAATGTTTGCCAGCTCATCATACCGCTGCGTTATAGAATTTGGCGTTATCCGCGGTTAGCAATGTTTCAGCCAATTTAGCAGCTTGCAGGTTATCCCCTTCAGTCGTATCAATTCGCTCAGGGTTAATATCCAGCTTTCTAAACAGAGCTAAGTCTTTGTTTTCATCTGGGTTTGGTGTGGTTAGTAACTTACAGCCATAGAAAACTGAGTTTGCACCTGCCATAAAACAGAGTGCTTGCGTTTGCTCATTCATATATTCGCGACCCGCAGATAAACGGACATATGAGGTCGGCATCATGATACGGGCAACCGCAATAGTGCGAATAAAATCAAAGGCATCAACATCTTCATTGTCTGCCATTGGCGTGCCTTCAACTTTCATGAGCATGTTGATTGGAACACTTTCTGGTGGTTTGGGTAAATTGGCTAATTGCACCAGCAATGCGGCACGGTCGCTGACTTTTTCGCCTAAACCCAAAATACCGCCTGAACAGACTTTAATCCCTGCATTGCGAACATTGCCCAAGGTATCCAAACGGTCTTGATATGTTCTTGTGGTGATAATATTGCCGTAATATTCAGGGGATGTATCAAGGTTGTGGTTGTAATAGTCTAAACCCGCTTCAGCAAGGCGCTGGGCTTGAGCATCATCAATCATGCCTAAGGTCATGCAGGTCTCCATCCCTAGGGATTTCACCTCTTTCACCATCATTTCTAGGTAAGGCATATCACGCTCTTTTGGGTTGCGCCATGCTGCCCCCATGCAAAAACGTGTTGACCCAGCTTGCTTGGCTTTTTTCGCAGATTCAAGTACTTGCTGCACTTCCATCAAACGTTCAGTTTCCAAACCTGTTTTATAGCGAGCACTCTGCGCGCAGTATTTGCAATCTTCAGGGCACGCGCCTGTTTTGATAGACAACAAGGTGCTAACTTGCACTTGCTGTGGGTCAAAGTGTTGGCGATGTGTTTGCTGAGCCTGAAATAACAACTCAAAAAAAGGCATTGAAAACAGTTCATTAGCTTGTTTTATTGTCCACTGTTTTAATGTACTCATGGAGACGCTCCCGTTGAAAAAGTTGTTGCCAGTTTAAATATTGTGGTTATCATGTCAACCAAAATGATCTAAAAAAGTTTACGATGGATAATCATGAATAGTCACGATATCGCTTTTGATAGCCAACACATTTGGCACCCTTACACCTCAATGAGCCGCCCTATTCCAGCCTACCCTATTGTTGCTGCGCACGGGGTTGAGCTCGAAATGGCAGATGGAAAAAAATTGATTGATGGGATGGCTTCGTGGTGGTCAGCTATTCATGGCTATAATCATCCCGTGCTCAACCAAGCCGTTACAAATCAGCTAAGTCAGATGTCTCACGTGATGTTTGGCGGAATAACTCACCCACCAGCTGTGAATTTATGCAGGCAGTTAGTCGCCATTACACCTGAGCCTTTGGAGTGTGTGTTTTTGGCGGATTCAGGCTCCGTTGCCGTCGAAGTTGCACTAAAAATGGCGTTGCAATACTGGCAAGCAAGAGGTGAAAAACGTCAACGAATTTTAACATTACGCCATGGATATCATGGGGATACCTTTGGTGCAATGGCCGTTTGCGACCCAGATAACTCCATGCACGGCCTGTACAAAGGTTATTTACCACCGCATCTCTTTGTGGATGCACCACAATGCGGTTTTTATGATGAATGGGATCCAAATGATCTTGTACCGTTAATCGATGAATTAGCAAAAAAACACAGTGAAGTCGCGGCGATCATCTTAGAGCCGATCGTGCAAGGGGCTGGCGGTATGCGGATATATCACCCTGAGTATTTGAAAGGTGTGCGCCAGTTATGTGATGAATATGGGATCTTGCTGATTGCCGATGAAATCGCTACCGGTTTTGGCCGCACAGGGAAACTGTTTGCCTGCCATCATGCCAATATATCACCGGATATTATGTGCTTAGGCAAAGCATTAACTGGCGGTTATATGACACTTTCAGCGACACTCACAACGCGCCACGTTGCAGACACGATTAGCAACGGTGAAGCGGGTTGTTTTATGCACGGGCCGACCTTTATGGGTAACCCCCTTGCCTGCGCTGTCGCCGGTGCAAGCCTAACCCTGTTGCTCAATAGCCCTTGGCAACACACAATTGCTGATATTGAACAGCAATTAAAAACCGAACTGCTGCCCTTAGCTTCTCACTCTGCTGTTGCAGATGTGCGTGTTCTTGGCGCCATTGGCGTGATTGAAATGAAGCAACCGGTAAATACCGCTGCTTTGCAAAAGGTATTTGTGGAAAATGGCGTGTGGGTACGCCCATTTGGCAAGTTAATTTATATTATGCCGCCCTATATCATTACCCCTGAGCAGCTCACGAAGGTCACCGCGACTATGACAAAAGTATTAGGGTAATCAGCGCGATACCATTAATTATTTGTTTTAAACAGATTTTTAAACAGATTTTTAAACAAATAATCTCCTAAATAATTTGAGTTATAGCAAGGCAGCAATCGAGGGTATCCAGTGAAGCTAACACTGCTACAACTCGAAATTATAATAGGGCATTAATATCTAAAATCATTTGAGTTGTAGCAAGGCGGCAAGTGAAACTAAGCCCTAGGAGCATACATAAGTATGTGACTAGGGTTAGTAAGCGTAGCTAACGCAGCTACGGCTCAAAGGATGAAAGACAGTACCCACATAGGGCCTTTACCTACTTTATACCTGTCTATTTGCGTCAATTTTCCTGTGATCGGGTCAATCTCTGAGACCGAAATATGGTCAGACTTTTGCCCGCTGGAGATTAAAAAGCGCCCTGTTGCATCGATATTAAAGCCCCTAGGGTGTACCTCGGTTGGGTAACGCGCCTCTAACGTGAGCTCACAACCATCATCAGAAATTATATAGTGGCTGATGTAGCTTTCTGAACGCTCGCTGACATATAAATGGCGACCATTTGGCGTCACATGGATATCGGCTGCCCAGCGTTGGCTTTCATTGCCTGCTGGGTAGTTTGCCAGCGTTTGCATGGTGCGGTAACGGGTGAATTTACGGTAAACACCAATAGTTGAATCCAGCTCATTTACGCAGTAAATCACTTTCTGCGTTGGGTGGAATGCCAAATGACGTGGGCCTGAATTTGGCGCTGTCGTGATTTGGTCTGCCGTCGCTTCTGTTAAATAGCCATTTTCATTCAGATCAAACAAGCGGATATGATCTTCCCCTAAACAAGGAACCCAAAGCTGTTGATTGTCGACATCCACATGAGAAGAATGCGGGTTACGCAGGCCTTCAAGTACTTGGATCACTTGGCTAGGCACGCCATCTTGGTTGATCGACAACACAGATAAATTGTGTTGATGATAAGAAGGAACAAACAAGTATTTACCCGTATTATCAAGGGATAAGTGAACTGGTGTACCGGGTACCGACGTTTGTGCTTTTAAACGTAGTGTGCCTTTTTCTTCAATCGCATAGGTGACGACACGGAAATTCGGGCGTACTCCAATATACAGGTGCTTTTTATCATGGCTTAACACCATTGGCTGTACCTGCCCCGGTGTGTTCACAGTTTGCAGAAGCGTCAACTCCCCCACTTCATTCATTGACCACACGTGAATTTGCTGACTTTCGGGACTTGCAATATAAACAACCTGATTCATCCTGACTCCTTAATTCATGATAAAAATGCTCAGCCGCATCGATAACCTAAATGTATTAGGCCACTATACCTTATATTTTTTAAATTACTGTGAGTAATTAACGCCAATGTCGCTATTAGCTTAAACCAAAAACGTTAAACTAAAACGGTTCAGTTCGTTACTATTATCAGCTATGATGATAAAATGACCTCATTCCTATAGCTCGCCTATAGGTCACTTCTAAAATCACGTGGAGCCGTTTATGTCATACCGCGTTATTGCGCTCGATCTCGATGGAACACTGCTTGATCATCAAAAGAAGATCCTGCCTGAATCGTTAGCTGTCCTACAAGAAGCCCGTCGTCAAGGCGTTAAAGTGATCATCGTGACCGGTCGTCACCATGTCGCTATTCACCCCTTTTACCAAGCCCTTGATCTGGATACTCCGGCTATTTGCTGTAACGGCACATACCTATATGACTATCTTGGGAAAAAAGTGCTTAAATCAAACCCAATGACCCTCGATTCCGTCACACAAATGATTGATAAACTGCGCGGAACCGATATCCAACATTTAATGTATGTGGATAATGCGATGTTATATAACGCAAAAACAGAAGGCATTAAACGCACATTGAACTGGGCCGATTCATTACCCGCTGCACAACGACCAACCATTGAATTTGTTGAAGACTACGCGGATGTGATGCACAACTACGATTCAATATGGAAATTTGCGGTTAGCTCACAAGATAAAGAACAGCTGCACCAAGTCGTCAACGAAATCGAAAATGATTTTGGCTTAGATTGTGAATGGTCTTGGATGGATCAGGTGGATGTTGGCCGCAAAGGTAATAGTAAAGGCCAACGTTTAAAAGAGTGGGTTGAATCCCAAGGTATGACAATGGAGAACGTTGTCGCTTTTGGAGATAACTTCAATGACTTAAGCATGCTCACCACCGCAGGTCTTGGCGTCGCAATGGGCAATGCCGTCGATGAAATCAAACAGCAAGCCAAACTGGTCACCCGCGAAAATACCGAACCCGGTATCGCTGAAGTGATCCGCAAATACGTTCTGTAACCCCATTTTTACTTATCAATCCAAAGGAAAGCCCCGCTTTCCTTTTTCTGTTTTCTATTAAAACTTTTACGTCAATCCTCTAAATAGTTCGCACTACAGCTAGGCGGCAAATGAAGCTATCCCAAGGAGCATACAAAAGTATGTGACTTGGGTAGCTGAATGAAGCCAACAACGCTGTAGTACGAAATATGACGAGGATTGAGGAGCATACATAAGTATGTGACTTGATTGGCTGATTGAAGCCAACAACGCCACGGCGCCAAGGACGACGAGTAAAATTATAAATGGCGAGACAACGACACCGCCTTAACCTGCGCATACACCTTGCGACCTTTACGAATCGACAGCTCATCTCGTGCCCAACGCGTAATACGCGCCCACAAATAGTGCTCATCGCCTAAATCCAGCTTCACATCTATTTGCTCGCCATCTTCAATCCATTCAACCACTTCTGCGGAGAGAATATTGCGAATACTGCTGACTTGCGGTTTTTCTAGCACCAACGAAACATCCGATGCATCGACACGGATACGTAATTCTGCACCTTGCTGGCTATCAACTCGCGGGATCCATAATTTTTGACCACCAACAACCACCGCAGTCATGTCATAATCTGGGTGCTGGCTGTGTACTGTGGCACTGACAACGCTGCTTAACGTTTCTTTTTGTAGCCAAGGGCGTAGCGCACTGCTCGCCCACACTTCTTCAAGTGGGCCAAACGCTTTGACCTTCCCGTCTGCCATCACAATCACTTTATCCGCCAAGCGCAAGATTTCATCTAAACTATGGCTTACATACAAAATGGGAATTTTAACGTCTTGAGACAGCTTTTCTAAATAAGGCAATAACTCACGTTTGCGCGGCAAATCTAAAGAAGCCAGCGGTTCATCCATCAATAAAATTTCAGGCGCAGTTAACAATGCACGGCCAATAGCAACACGCTGTTTTTCCCCACCCGATAAGGTGATTGGGTAGCGATTAAGCAGTTGTTCAATACCCAATAATTCAACAATATCGTCAAAACGCGATTTCATTTCGGGTGCCATGCCATAACGTAAATTATTTTTGACACGATAATGCGGGAAGAGCCGAGCATCTTGGAATACATAACCAATATGGCGCTTTTCAGGTGGCAAACAGATTTTCTTTTCGATATCGACTAACGTACGGCCATTTAACACAATGCGCCCTTTGTTAGGCTTCGTTAGCCCACCAATCACGTTAATTAAGGAGGTTTTTCCTGCCCCCGATAACCCAAAAACGGCAGTAATACTTTCAGTGGGTAGCTGGGTATTCACTTCCAACTGTAAATCCCCTAACTTTTGGAAAAAGTCGAGTTCTAACATATTACGCTACCCCCAAACGTTTTTTACCCCAACGGGTTAGCCATTCTGAAATTAATAATGAAATCAAGGCTAAAACGATGGCAATGATACACAAGCGGGCAGCATCAACTTCCGCGCCGGGTGTTTCAATCAGTGTATACATGGCAAGGGGAATAGTTTGGGTTTCACCCGGTATATTGGACACGAAGGTAATCGTGGCACCAAATTCACCCAGAGAACGAGCGAAAGCCAGCACAGTACCCACGATAATACCCGGTAAAGAAAGTGGAATAGTGATAGTGAAGAAGACGCGCAGCGGCGTAGCCCCTAACGTCCTTGCGGCTTGTTCTAGTTTTCGGTCAACCGCTTCCAGTGCTAAACGGATCGCTCGCACCATTAAGGGAAAAGCCACCACCGCAGATGCAAGTGCGGCACCTCGCCAACTAAATGTGAAGCTAAAACCAAACCAGTTATACAGCCATTCACCAATAAAACCGCGTTTTCCCATGCTGATCAATAATAAATACCCCACTACCACTGGTGGCAGCACCAATGGTAGATGGATAATACTATCGAGCAGTGTTTTACCTGGGAAATTACAGCGAACCAGTATCCAAGCCGTTAAAATACCAAGTGGTAAGCTGAGGATCACAGCGACACTGGATACTTTAAGACTCAGGTAGATTGCTTCCCATTCATAAGGACTTAACATCTGCAACGAAACACTCTCTTAATTTTTATTTAGTACGTGGCTCAAAACCGTAACGTTTGAACACTTCAGAAGCCGCTGGGGTTTTCAGGTATTCGTAGTAGTCACGAGTTGCTTTATTGTCTTGATCTTTAACGATAGCCATTGGGTATTCAACAGGTTTATGTGAATCTGCTGGGAAAATACCCACAACTTTTACTTTTTGGCTTGCAACCGCATCAGAGCCATAAACAATGCCTAAAGGGGCTTCTTGGCGTTCAACCAGTGCCATACCACTACGCACGTTATTGGTACGCGCTAATAATGGATCTACGGTTTCCCATGCACCTAAGTTACCTAATGCTTCTTTAGCATAGATACCGACTGGCACGTGATCAGGGTCACCCACGGCTAAACGGCCACCATCTAACAGTTTTTTCCAATCTGTTTGTTTATTAATTTCGACTTTATCGATTTTTGAATCTTTTGGTGCGATCAATACTAGCTCATTACCTAATAAGGTGTAGCGTGTATTTTCGACCATTAATTTTTTATCGATAGCGTAATCCATCCACTGTTGGTCAGCAGAAATAAACAGATTAGCAGGTGCGCCCTGTTCAATTTGACGGGCTAATGTTGAAGACGAAGCATAAGATGCCACCACTTCTACATTGGACTCTTTTTTGTATTGCTCTGAAATTTCATTCAGCGCGTTAGTTAAAGAGGCAGCAGCGAAAACGGTAATTTTATCAGCGGCAAAGCTGTTGCTTGCCATGGTTAACGTTAATGTTGCACCAGCAAGAAGAGATACCAAACCTTTTTTCATTTTAATCCACCATAGTATGAGTTAACACGCTATATATATCAGGACACAGCGATAACTTAAAGTTAAACTACGTATAAAAGTGTGCTGGCTCAAGAAATGATGCAATTTTGCTAACTGGAAAATAAATTTATAAATAAGAAACGACTCAAAACAGTAAGCTCAATTAAATCCAATATCGACAATCATGCATGTAACTTTAGTTTTCAAGGTTACATGCATGATAATGAACTTATGACATATTTACTTAATGACAATCTTGTGTGCTGATTTCAAATTTGGCTATCGATTGGCTTTCAATAAAATATTCATGGATTGCCATTCGAGGCTTCAATAAACCTTTAAACGAGGCATTTGTTAAGCAGAAGTCCTGTTTTTTCTTCGCTTGGATATCAGGGTAACGCTTCATAAACGACGCTTTATCTTGGTTAACTATTTGGTAGTTAATTTTTACCGCACCCGCTTCATTAATAGCACTTTTAATTATCGTATTTTCATCCAACACATACGGTGCTTTGTCATTGGTGGTCGTGACGAAAGCATCCGCAATCAGATTTATTTGATCTTTGATGTCACATAAATTTGTCCAGAACATACCATCTAATGAATTTTCTTCAGCTATTTTCCATACACTACTACTTGCCGGATAAGGCACAGTAGGCTTGCCTGTTGCATAGCGATTGGTAAAAAACCCCTCTGGTTTTTCTGTGTATTTATATTTCTGGCGACAATCAAAAATATGTTTAGTCTTCATGGAGTTAATTTTAACGCCATTTAGTTCATCTTCTTTACTCAGAGATGTGACTAAATCTATTTGAACGAGGTCTGGGTTATTTCGATAAAATAAAGATTCCTCCCTCACAAAATAATTTACGCCGACAGAAGTCTCAAAGGCTTTTGTATAATTTTCAGGAATTGCTTCTTCGTGATTATCTTTTGCTTTTTCATTCAGCGTATTTTTTTGACACCCTATTAAAACAAACCCATTTAATAAGAGTATGACCAATTTTGTTTTCATTTAACTAACCCTGCATGGCGTAAATCTTTTTCTGTTAAATTACCTTGTAACGTACAAAAGATTTTTACTTTGTTATTTTCACTGTCATTTTCGACAATTAATAATTTTTCAGCCTCTTGTTCACTTGGGGCAATGCTACCCGCAGGAGAGCTATTTACTAGCCAATCTTCAGAAGGTGATTTTCGATACATTGGGTTATACACATAATTATCTTTATCTAACTTAATCAAGTGGATATCTTTAGATAAAATAGCTACTACCTCATCGATAGGTTGGGAAGATTCAACTCCCCAATAATAATATTTACCCATTGGTGTATTAGGAATAAGACCTTTGTATTTATCGAAATCCGTATATGTCACCGTAAAGTTAACTATTTTAACGCCATTTTCAACCATATTAACGGGTTTCGTATAATTTATGCTATCAGTAAGTTTTTGCTGATAGAAATCTTCAATTATGGGTGTAAATTGGCGCATTTTCTTTGCTGATTGAAAGAATGAAGTATCACACTGTAATAAATTATTAATGAGCGTAGAAGCAAAAGAGATATTAGTGAAAAATAATGACAGAAGTATTGTTGCTGTACGTTTCATAATGCACCTATATTGATAGTTTGGCCTATAAGAATTTTAACACCATAATATATTTTAAATAACCGTTTTTTCAATAGGTATTACAGGTAAATAAAAACCATGATGATATTAAGTTTTTTATTTAATAATAAAATTACTCATAGTCATATAGTGCATAATTTAATTAACATTCATCTAAAAATGATGGCTTAGTGCATATTTTGGACGGGATAGAATGCAAAACCCCCTGATTGCATTAACAATCAAGGGGTCTATGATCAATTCGAACAGCACTCGCTAAGCGTTACTTGTTCTCAGTGTTATGATGATGAGGTACGTGCGCTTTCGACAACAAGTTAAAAAATGCGCCTAAGCCGTAAATCAAGCCCATGATTAAAAACATCACTACTGGGACCATCATCAGAGCGAAACCTAAACTTTTAATGAGTTCTAACATAAAAAAGCCTCTTCAGTGATACTGTACCCACCAGCCTACAAGATACGCTGACGAGGGAAAATTCGACTCTCAATACATCTATTATAAACACAATGATTATAAATCAAATCAAAATAATAACGCATAATAGCGTTATAATGCAGACTATTTTAGACAAAATATTATACTAACGACATACTAAACGTGCTTTTTAACTCTGTCACCACCAACCGAGCCGGAAGGGAGAAAAATATGCAGGCAGAAATTTTACTCACACTTAAATTGCAAGGCAGTTTATTTGCTGATCCACGCCGTATCGCGCTACTCAAACAAATTAAAGCGACAGGTTCTATCAGCCAAGGTGCCAAACTCGCTGGTATCAGTTATAAAAGTGCTTGGGATGCTATCAATGAGATGAACCAACTCACCGATGATATTCTGGTTGACCGTGCAACTGGGGGGAAAGGCGGTGGCGGCACCACATTAACCCATTACGGTGAAAGACTGCTTCAGTTATATGATTTATTAGCACAAATTCAACAAAAAGCCTTTGATGTTCTCAAAGAAGACAATTTGCCTCTTGATAGCCTACTTGCAGCGATCTCACGCTTTTCACTGCAAACCAGTGCACGTAACCAGTTTTTCGGCACCTTGATTGCTCGTGACCATACGCATGTCCAACAACACGTGCAAATCCGTTTAGCGGATAACAGTACGGTGATCAATGCCGCATTGACTGAGCAAAGTGCTAACCGTTTAGGGTTAGTCGAAGGCAAAGAAGTGCTCGCATTAATTAAAGCACCTTGGGTTAAGCTCAGCAAGAAACCAAACCAAACTGAGTTCGATAACCGCCTTGAAGGCAAAATCACCACATTAGAACGTGGTAAAGATAATAGCGAAGTGATTGTCACACTAACAGGCGGCGAAACGCTCTGCTCAACCCTGCCAAATAGTGATGTTGATGCGCAATCTTTGCAAGTTAACGATACGATTACGGCACTTTTCAATGCAGACCAAGTGATTGTTGCTACCCTTTGCTAAATAAATCGGCTTACTTGCTTGAGAAAGTAAGTAAGCATTCACCTTTTTTTTCGCCCCTCTTCGCTCAATTGTTGACTTTATCCCCAATCCTGATTATTCCTGTTAGGTGACAAGGTAAATATTCATGATAAGGAAGCTTGATGAGCTCAATAACAATACAACATAGCAGCTTTAAGCTCAGCGAAACGCAAACACTTGATATTCAACAACTCAATATTAATAAGGGTGAAAGCTGGGCATTTATCGGTTCTAACGGCAGTGGTAAATCCTCACTGGCACGTGTTCTATCGAATGAACTCAAACCGCTTTCTGGAGTTGTTAAAAATACCTTTAACTCCCCTGTTCGTCTTTCATTTGAGCAGCTACAAAAGATTATTAGCGAAGAGTGGCAACGCAATAATACCGACTTGCTCAGTGATGATGAGGAAGATACGGGTTATACCGCTGCTGAAATCATTCAATTAAACCATAAAGACAATGAATATTGCTTAGAGCTCGCCACACGGTTTGGCATTCGCGATTTACTTTCTCGCCGCTTTAAATACCTTTCTACAGGGGAAACACGTAAGGTACTGTTATGCCAAACATTAATGGGCAATCCCGACCTATTAATTTTAGATGAGCCCTTTGATGGCTTAGACGTCTATTCACGAAGTAACTTGAGTGAGTTGCTCTACAGTTTATCTGAAAAAGGCCTTACGATAGTCTTGGTGTTAAACCGCTTTGATGAACTTCCTGATTATATTGAAAATATGGGGGTGGTCGCTGATTGTAAATTAACAATGTCTGGTGATAGAGAGTCAGTACTTGCTAACACCCTAATCAGCCAGTTACAGCACAGTGAAAAAATTAAGCAGCTTGCCATTCCTGAAACGGAAGACCCAACAAACGATGAAAAACTGGATGATACGACGCCTCGCATCATATTAAATAATGGTGTTATCAGTTATAACGACAAACCCATTTTGCATGGGTTAACTTGGCATGTTAACCCCGGTGAGCATTGGCAAATTATCGGTGAAAATGGCGCGGGGAAATCCACCTTATTAAGTTTAATCACGGGTGACCATCCGCAAGGCTATAGCAACGACTTAACCTTATTTGGTCGTCGCCGTGGTAGCGGAGAAACCATTTGGGACATCAAGCGCCATATCGGTTATGTGAGTAACAGTATTCACCAAGAATACCGTGTTGCCACTAGCGTGCTGAATGTAATCATTTCAGGCTTCCATGATTCAATCGGTTTATACCAAACACCATCAGACCGCCAGATACAATTAGCATATGAATGGTTAGCGCTGTTGGGATTCCCAACCCAAACTGCACAACAACCTTTCCATAGCCTTTCGTGGGGTCAACAACGGTTAGTATTAATCGCACGGGCACTTGTCAAACACCCAGCGATGCTGATTTTAGATGAGCCCCTTCAAGGGCTTGATGGACTGAACCGTTTACTCGTTCTGCGCTTTATTGATGTGATGCTCAAGCAAGGCAACACTCAGCTGCTATTTGTCACTCACCATCAAGAAGATGCACCAGCCTGTATTACTCACCGGCTAACTTTCGTTCCTGAAAACGGAAAATATCGTTACGATATTGGAGAAGTTTATCAATAAATCAATTAGTTAAAACCTATCCAAGCCACTCTTCTTTGAGTGGCTTTATGCATAAAAAAATCACTGACAACACAATATTGCCAGTGATTTTTATTATCTTATTTATTAACTACAACATTTAAATTACTTATTTCCCTGCTCTACATTCATCGGCTTAATTTCACCTGTTTCAACGTTGATATAAAAATCTCGGCTAGGATTACCTTGTAAGTATTTATCAATCACCGTGAAAATACTGCCAAAACGTAATTTAAAAATATTTTCGAAAGTACTATCAGTATTAATTTTGTCTGTAGTGCTTGGTAACGATGATAATAATGTTCCTGTTAGAAAACGATACTGATTCAACCTTTCGACAGGAATATCTTGCAATGCAAGTTCATCAGCATTGCGTAAACGGTAAAAATCAACAGCAAGATCAAAACCATTCCACTTCGCAAAATCATTTAATTGATAGCCAGCTTTCTTCGCCACGACAGCGGCTTTATCACGAGCTTTTTTCCATGCATCTGAATCTTTCTTTAAATAAACCTCAGTGATATTGACGGTTCCAGGGTCTGAATCTTTCACGCATATTTCATGATTTTGACTTAGTGGAGCGGTTAACACATCACTGTAAGCATTCTGAGTATCTAATTGGCTCAAAATCAGCATTTCTTCGCCATTTAAACTAAATAACATTTGGCGAATTTCACATGGCCACTCTTCAGGAATAAAACGTAAGCGAGTGAGCTCCGTAATATGCCAATTTGTGAAATCATAATAGTTACTCGCTTTTAAAATATCTTTATTCCAAAGATGTGACGAGTTTGTATTCTTGAGATGATCCCACTCTTGCTGGTAGTGCTCAAATAGCTCATCAAAACGTGGAACGTCTTCTATAACAATAGTTTGTACGTCAATCTCATTGGCATTTTTAAAATTCAAGATTTTATACGCTGGAACATATGCCGCCATCGATGGAGCCTGAATATTAAAAAGCAAACTACCATCTGGATACTGACGCACACCCGTATCATTAAAATGCATATGACCGCCGACATGAACACCAATTCCCGTTTTTGCCATTGCATGGCTAGTGTCTTCTTTAGGCGCCCTTTCTAACTGGAATTTGCCTTTACCAAAAATAGTTTCAAGGTCGTCAGCTGCTCCATTATCAAATTCAACCATCGGAAAATGGCTGAAGGTGATTAGTGTTTTGTTTTGCTCTTTAGCGCGTTTGGCGACATCCGTCATCCATTCAACAGTGTGCTGTTTGTGCGTCAACATTTTGTTGTAACCTGCATTGCCTGAACCTGCAAAGTTTTTAGCGGCTTTCGGATTATTAATATCCGCCTTTTCTGAAGGTACATAAACATTGGCATCAACCGCCATTAACCACAAACCTGGAACTGGCTCAACAAGATAGCTACTATCTGCCACATCAAAACAAGGACCATAACCTGCTTGTTTGTATTGTCCACCGGTTCCCTGAGCACAAATTTCATACTGTCTTTGGCTAAATTCACTCGCATTTAGAGCGGCTTCATAGCTATAACCTTTTGAGCCGTAGTTCGAGTAAGGTGTTTCCCAATAAATATCTTCCGGTAGGGGATTAATACCAAAGGACTTCATTGCATCCATTACACGACCGTAGCCACTGTAGACCATCTCCTCTGAGCAAATGGTGGGGAGTTCAGCGCCCGTTTCTATAATCGCTGTTTTACCTTGGTACCCCGTACATTCACTGGCACCTAAACTAAAGATACGTTGCGTTTTACCATCTACACCAAGAAAATCTTCCTTTCCTGCCGGCATATCAAATGGACGATTTGGATCATGGTTGCCCGGTGTTGCAAAAAAACGCATACCGTATTTTTGCTCGTATTCTTGTAAAACTTTCACTAAACCACGCAAATGGATAGGCTGCCCGTCATCGGTAAAATCACCGGGTAATGCAATGAGCTTAATTCCTTTCTTGCCTGCATCATCTAACGCCGCACGCAATGCAAAATAATTTTCATTAAACAAGCGAGTAGAGGTTAATTGTGCATACATAGAACGAATAACTGCATTTTGGCCGCTTTTACTGTTTTTTAACCCATCAAATGCATTATCGGAAAATTGGCTATATACGTCATGAAAATGGATGTCCGGCATAAAAGCAACACGATAGTTATACGCGTTACTCGTTGAATCATTAGCCAATGCCAGCGTTCCCGCAGACATCAAAGCAAGGGCAAAACCGTATTTGATTTTATTGTTCATATTTGTTCCCTTTAGATAATTAGCTATTTCTATCAGAAGTTATAGGCAATTCCAACGCGATAACGCCACTGCCATGCATCGCGGTAAGTTTTTCCATCTTTGACATATGAACCATCATCGTAAGAGACATACCCTAATTCAACATAAGGAACCCAAGTTTTATTCCCAATCCAAGATACATTTAGATTATGTGCATAATCTTTTTCTTTTCCTTTATATGCAGGGTAGTCTGTATCAAACTTATATTCAAAGTCATAACTTAATGAAACATCTTGTATTTTATAGCCTAAATAAAAATTACTCTGCCAATAATGCTGGTTATCTTTTTTCGGTTTATTGGAATTGTCAAAATGCCTTACTCCATAACGTAAACGAGTACCAACATTAAAATCATCTGTTAAGTTATAAGCAGCTTTGACACTAAATTTATAAGCCGTATCTTTATCCCCTGAATCTAAAGCAAAAGAAGGCGTTAAAACAAAATCTTTTGTCGCTTTATATTTGTAACCGACTTCAACTTCATTTCCTTTTGATGATAAATTTTCACCAAATCCACCATCTCGACTTCGCCATTTACCTTCAAGACTGAAATAAGTCCCATTTTTCATGCTGTGTCCAATTTTGACACGGTCTTCATGACGGTGTTCATCACCTAACCACTCATGGCGATAGTCTATATACGTCGCATTCGCTGCTGTGCAAAATAATAATGTAGAGATACCTAGAGTTAAATGTTTCATAAGTTCATTCCTATATAATTAATATTTATTTTGTTGTATTAAATAGTGAAAATTATTAATTCTTCTTTAAATTTTGGTTTTTTATGGTATGTCCCCTCCAGTCTAACTATCTAATTTCATATATTTTAAAAACAAAGAGTCTCAGCCTTTAAAGTAAAACCAAAAAGGAAGGTAAGGATTTTATTTTAATTAGACTCTCATTTAATTAAGTCATAATTCCAACTCAACTTTTAACAATTCAACAATATCAATTTTATTTTTTGCTTTTAATATTTTCTCTCGAAAAGATTCATGCATTAATTTGCGAGCTAATATAGAAAATATTCGCATATGTTGACTTTCATCAGAATCATTAATCGTTAACATAATAACTAATTTAACATCTACGTTATCCCCCCACGCTAATTCATTAGGTAAACGTAATACTGAAATACTACTATGTTTAACAAAAGGTGATTTACAGTGTGGAATTGCAATTGAAAACCCTAAGGCTGTACTAAATATTTCCTCTCTTTTCCATATTGCTTGCTCAACTTGCACACCAGAATTTGTTCGATGATTAATTTCTAAGTTATCTGTTAACCGTTTAATAACCTCATCCTTACTTGCCATACTTTCATCAAGTAAAATTAAGGATGGGCTCAATACAGCATATTCAATATTCGATTCATCTAAAGACTCTGATAAGTGAGATAATTTTTCTTTTTCAAATTTTAGCCAATTATCTGCATAAGCATCGGGTTCAAGTACTAACAAATCATATTTCGAGTCTAATAATATGACTTGAGCAGATTGAATCGACTCAATAGTTGGAGGTGCTACACACATTAAAGGCAGAGCAAAAGACTGTGCCAAAATAGCGGTATGGGATGTTTCTGCTCCTTGCCCCATTACAATACCTTGCAGATATTCTCCTCTTAACGCCAATAATTCGCTTGGCGTTAATACCCCTTGGCAGACAACAATTGAATCTTCTGTTAATTCAGGAAGTTGTATTTTAGTTTGAATACCAAGGTACTTTGCAATACGCAAACCTAAATCTTGAATATCTAGCTCGCGTTGGCGTAAATATTCATTACTACTTTCCCGAAATGGCAAACTCAGCTCTTCAATTGCCATTGATAATGCGGCTATCGCATTATGCGCTTCTCTGGGCTCCAATAGACACGCCTCAACATCCTCATCATCGAGTAATTGGCTCTGCGCCTCTAAAATATTTATTGCCACCTTATCAGCTTGTTCAATATCTTGAGTAAACTGCTGACGAGCACATTGCAACGCATGTGTTAACGCTGCGCCTTGCTCTGCTTGGGTACTCGAGGGCTCAGACCAGGCAATTTGTTGTAAATCAAACGATTGCACATAAACGGCCTTTCCTTTTGCAATGCCTTGACTAATACCATGACCACGAACCATTTGAGAAGTCGTTCGACTTAGGTAAACAGGAATAATGCTTTGTTCCTGCTTATCTTTTTGCGGGAATTTTTCGTCGCAATGAATAAATTCGTGTTCAATAAAGGCCTTTAATTTTGCATAAGCGAGATTTTCATCATGGCCACTAATTGTAAAATAGCATTCATCACCATGAGTAACGTCCGCCCCCACAAGTGCCAACACACTTTTGGCATTCGCTTGGCGAGTTTTACTTTGATTAAACAATATAATATCCGATTGAAAACCAACGGTATTTTGTTCAATAGCACTCGCTGGTCTTGCATGAATACCATTGGGTAACTCACAACGAAATGGTAGTGTTTGCATAATATTTTCCTTTTCTAATTAACTAATTAACCAAGACACTGGTGTACAAGGAGCTGCTTTAGCCGTATTTATGCATACCGATTCCGATAAAGTTACTTGGTGTATTTGTGTATTTGATTTTGGTTCTGAATATGTTTTAGTTTCGTTCGTTGGGTTCCACCCACGTAAAATGAGTGACTCTTGGTTCTGTGCTTTTTTTAACGTACTGAAATGTAACTCACTATCCCATGTCAGTAAGCTATAATGATTTGGGAAAACAATATTATGTGGATTCATTTTAAATTGAGACCAACCTGAGTCTAGGTAACCAAATGCAGGCAAACGCCAATGCTCAATATCGCGCCAAAGCTTCGCACTCAGGCCATCGCTTATTGGCAACACAGCAAAATGGAAATGATGCGAGCCCTGTATTTGTGACTCAGGTGACGGTAGCACCATGCCCGATGCTCTACCTGGTCGCCAAGTGAGGTTTGCTTGACCAAGCCACCCGACACTTCTCAAAAGCGTTACTCGAATAGTTTCAGTATGACTCGCAGGTATTTCGTACTCTCGAAGCCCTTCAGTAACAACACAAATACCTTTTTTATCATCATGTTGCATAACTAGACTTTGCATTGGATAAAGTGCTGTTGGTGCCTCTGTCCAGCTCTCATCTCGCCACACTTTCATTGCTGCGGGGCTATTTTCACGTTGAATTAAGCCAAATGGCTGATCTGCAAAATGAAATGCCTGTTGGACGTTCGTTGGAATTTCAACCTGAACTCGATGATCTTCGGTCGTATTATTAATCGTCACTTCAACATCTAACCATGCCTTATCATGAGGCAAAGAGACTTTCATGCTAGCGACTAAATGTGCATTAGCTCGTTTTTCTTGACGCGCAGCAGCATCTTGCGGAACAGGAATAGACCACTGGAGTACAAATGAATCCATTAAAGGTGCTCTCACACAATCACATTGTTGTAAGTGCCCATCACTATTGATTAACCAGTCGTTTTCAGGAGGCGAATAATTGTAGTTATCCCCCGCATCACCACTATCAATTAAGCGAAGAATATTCGGGTATTGTTGTTGATTACGCTTATCGATTAGCGTCAGCTGCCCTTGATTAACTTCAAGTTTTAGCCATTCATTTTCTAATGTGTTTTCTACCTGAGTATCCGTTTTAAGTTCAAAACCTGCGCTTTCACCTTCAACTAAATAAAAAGTCTGATAACCACAAGAAGGTAAGTCTTTCGCTTCAAGTAAGATCTCGCATTTGCGATACCATGTCGTTGTCGTGCTATTCGCCAACTCTTGTACAATCAATGACATATCTTGTTTTTCTTCACTAACAAGCTGCCAGAGACAAGGCTTTCCTGTATTATCTTTAATACAAAAATCATTTTCAGGTGTGTAAAGTGTAATACGAACCTGTGCATCTCTTTTGTGTGGTAACGTATTAAAAATGATGATTTTTTTACCGTCTTGCTTAGCCTCAATACCTCGCGCTAACATCTTCATATTCAGGTCAAATAATTGATTAGCGCTTTCTAAACCATCTTTTAAGCGTGCTTTCACCATGCTATTAACTCGGTCAGAGTTACATCCGCCGATACTGTCATGAGCATGTGACTGCATAGCTTTACGCCAAATATTATCAACCGCGATTTGAGGATACGGTAAACCAAGTCGCCAATTAATTGACAACAGTGGTTCTAGTTGCTGGCTAACAAATTGCTCTAACTTTGCATTTAATAATTTGATGTCCATGCGAGTCGAAAAAATACCACGATGAACACGCATATATTTCGGACTCAGTAGTTCCCCTTCAAACTCAGGCAATGTAGTGCTATTAGCTTTAATTTCATCAAAAAACTGACTAAAACTGCTTTTGACAAAATAATATTCATTTTGTGTTTTATTGAGCTGCTCAAGCATCGCTGGCACAGCATATTCAAATGGCGATTGGTCATTCCCATTTGGTAATAATATTTGGTCTGAATGAGCAAAACGCGCCTGTTTTTCTAAAATTGCAGGTAAAACCGTTAATGCTTTTTCTGGATTATCGGGCAACCATTTTGCACAACCGTAACCCCAAGGTAATACTGCGGTAATAACTTGATGACCAGATTTTGCTTTCCAAATAAATTCACTACTTGCAATATCATGCTCACACCAGCCACGCCATACAACCGCATTTTCAATGCCAAACTCTTGCAAAAACATAGGGAGCTGTGCACTTTGCCCAAATGAATCAGGCACATATCCCACAGGCATATAATTTCCCCATAGTGCACAATCTGCTTTACCCAACAGTAAATTTCGCGTGATGGACTCAGCGCCTACCACTAAAAAGTCCGTTTGTGTGTACCAAGGCCCAATTAAAATCCGTCCTTGTTTAATTAATTGTTGTAAACATTGACGCTGTTCCGGTGCTACCTGTAAATAATCTTCCAACACCACGGTTTGCCCATCTAATATAAATGGCCCAAGAGAAGGATCTTCTTGTAAGTGTTTAATTAAGTCATTCATAAAATAATAAAGAACAATTTTGGAATCATTCTCAGTGAAATACCATTCACGATCCCAATGTGTATGTTGAATTAAATGTACAGTTTTCATGATGTAACCTTTAAATAATTTTGACCGAACGAACCCGTCACGTTATTCGCGATAATTAACACTACCTAATTAAGAATATAAATATTCAGCTAACGTCCGACTTTAAATTTAGGTGCAGGTGCTTCTGCTTTTTTAGCTTCTATCGTTTCGTTTCCACGAAATATTAATAAAGAACCAATGGTGATAATTGCAGAACCAACAGCTACAGATAATATATATATTGGCCATTTATCTACGGCTAACCACCCATAAAAACCCGAAATTGGAGCATGATTTATTGCCCCTAATCCCACAGCCATCGCAGCTCCCGTTGCCGCACCTATGATATTGATAATAATGATTTTGGGATTTGCTAATGCAAAAGGTATTGCGCCTTCTGAAACACCAATGAGTCCCATGAGTGTTGAGGCTTTCCCCGCCTCTCGTAAAGACTCAGGGAAACGCTTAGCCCAAATAAGCGTTGCTAGACCAATGCCAATCGGTGGAATAATAATTGCAACCTGTGCTGCCGTATTTGGCTCATAAATTTCTGACGCTAATAATGCCATTGCTGTCGTTACCGCCGCTTTATTAACGGGGCCACCAAGGTCAAAACCGACCATCGCACCGATCACTGCGGCTAAAATAACCTTATTTGAACCCGACATAGATAGAAGCCATTGCTCCATGCCATGATTGAGTGCTGCTAATGGAGCGCCTATCACAAATGCCATAATAATGCAGGTTAGTAGTGTACCGCCGACGGGCAAAATAAAGATAGGCCCTGCGGACGCAAGCGATTTGGGTAATTTGGTGTATTTGGCTAGCAGGCGAACGATATAACCTGCAATAAATCCAGCAGCCAACGCACCTAAAAACCCCGTCCCTAAATTGCTAGCCAATAAACCGCCAACCATTCCCGGCGCTAATCCAGGCTTATTCGCAATAGCAAAGCTAATATACCCTGCAACAATGGGTAACATGAGAGATAAGGCTAATCCACCGAACCCATCAAATTTGTGCAACATTTGCACCATAACATTTGTCGCTTCAAGATGACTAGCATCCCAAATATTATCAATACCATAGAGTGATGCACCAATACGCGATATCCCCATTATCACTGCACCAGCAATAACAAATGGCAGCATCCATGATACGCCCGTCATAATGGCATTTTTAATTTCCGTACCAACGCCTAATTTAGACCCACCACTAAACTGCCCCATTCTTCATTTCCTCCTCAATTGCATCAATAATTGCATCGCCATACTTGATCGGGTCTGCAACACTGCATTCAAGCTTAATCATTCCATCAAATCGTTCCTTATTAATTACTGCAACATCTGCGGCTAAAATAACTGCGTCTGCGCGTGCTAAGTCCTCGCTCGTAATTTCATTTTCAATCCCCATGCTTCCTTGGGTCTCAACTTTAATTTCGTGGCCTCGTTTTTTTCCAACAATATCTAACGATTCTGCAGCCATATAGGTATGAGCGACACCGGTAGGACAAGCTGCGACACAGACAATAAACATAAAAACTCCTTAAGAATTTAATTCAGGTAATAAAAAAAGCACAATGGCGAAAACGCGCATTGTGCTTTTAAAAGGCAATAAAAATAAGTGAGCCATATTTCCAGGCGCACCACTAGAGTGACGACAAGTCATCAAGTGACGTAAACTCGAAATAAGGAATAAAAACAATAACTCATAACGCTTGAGAATGCTTAATGCTATCATTGGCTTCGCGCAAGATTTTCTTTCTAATTTACTCGGTTCGCTATCAAATACAGCGGTATAAAGCTTCTGTGCACTTAACCATAACTGTGACCAATTGACAGAAAAATCATTTTCAAATTGATCAACCTGCTCTGATTCATCTTTTTCTAAAGAGGACACCGGAACGAACCAGCAAATTTTGCTCAATAAAGCCTTAACTCTGCCATCACACGAAAGCAAAATTAAAAAGCAGGCTTTAAAAAATGAAGCAAAATGCAAAGTCATCATGTTCCCCTTTAGAAATTAGCATCATTCTAAACTTATAAAATAAAGAATTACTGTGATTCCACCCTCATTTATTAAATTGGATTGATATTTAATCTAAAAAAGTATTTTTTATTTTTTTGATTGCCAATAAAAAATTGATTAATAAGTACTTAGCAACAATATAAACTATATTTTTTATTTTAAAAAAATTTTTATTAAAATAACAATCAGAATAACAAACTAAATATTCAAAAATAATCAGTGCAATTAATCCAGAAATTTATATTGATTCAATAAATCTTCATTTCATATAATTTTATATAAAACACGTTTCCATTAACTGCCTTTAATAAGGGAATTACCGTGAAACGTTAAATTCAAACAGTAAATAATTTAAGATAGGTCGGGATAATTGTTTTCTATGAACTGTCATTTCAATTATTTTGGCAATAAGCTTTGAATATGTATGGAAGCAATAATGACGCCATTGAACTGGTTACTTATTAAGCGCACCATACTAATTTCAGCACTTTAGCAAGCCACTAACCTTGCATCATTGAAAATTTTTCCTAAACATGACACCCAATTTAAGCTGGCAAAAACGATAATTCTTAGTCATTCGTAAAATCAGTGAGCTGCTGACCACTTTCCTTAAAACAGTGAGGTGCTTTGCTTGATGTCAGTCATGAGAATGTGTAAACAGTGATTTTATCGCTTGCTGTATCGATTCAATTCGAGTTAAATTTAGTGTATCGAAAAAGTTTATCAACCTAGAAAACAAATCACACTCAGGGTGTAAAATTTGTTTTTCACATCGATAGGGAGAAAACGCAAGTTGCTACTAGCGTTCAAGTTGACTATCCCTATAATGTAGGTCAGCAACAATTCATTTCTAATTAGAATGTACTGATAGGAGTTTTAGCTATGGCTGTAACTAAACTGGTTTTAGTAAGACACGGTGAAAGTGAGTGGAACAAAGAAAACCGCTTCACAGGTTGGACGGATGTTGAGTTATCGGATAAAGGCCGCGAAGAAGCAAAAGTTGCGGGCCAATTACTGAAAGATGAAGGCTTTGTCTTTGATTTTGCATACACTTCTGTTCTAAAACGTGCTATCCACACCCTGTGGAACATTCTTGATCAAGTTGAACAGCAATGGCTGCCAGTTGAAAAAAGCTGGAAACTGAATGAGCGCCACTACGGTGCCCTGCAAGGTTTAGACAAATCAGAAACTGCGGCAAAATACGGTGACGAGCAAGTGAAACTGTGGCGTCGTGGTTTCGCAATCACCCCACCAGATCTGACTAAAGATGATGAGCGTTACCCTGGTCACGACCCACGCTATGCAAAATTATCAGAAAGCGAATTACCTGTAACTGAAAGCTTAGCAACCACTATCGACCGTGTTGTTCCTTATTGGGAAGAAGTGATTAAGCCACGTGTTGCAAGCGGTGAGAAAGTCATCATTGCTGCACACGGTAACTCACTGCGTGCGCTAGTGAAATACTTGGATAACATGGGCGAAGATGAAATTCTGAACCTGAACATCCCAACAGCGGTACCGATGGTTTATGAATTCGATGAAAACATGAAACCAATCAAACGTTACTACTTAGGTAACCAAGACGAAATCGCTGCAAAACAAGCTGCGGTAGCGAACCAAGGTAAAGCGAAGTAAGTATTCACTCTATTTTGCTAATAAAAGGTTAAGCGAAAGCTTAGCCTTTTTTATTGCCCATAATTCTCCTCTTCATAAAAAACACGAACTCGAGGTGTCAGAAAACCCAATAACCGACTATCATAGGGAAAATTTTTTGAAAGGTTGATAAAACAACGAAATGAATAAATTTAATATCTATGTTTGGGTAGGTTTAGTCCTCAGCGCCAGTATTTTGGGCTCGCTTCTGTACATGATCAATGCAGGGGAACTGGTTATAGATGGCTCAAATGGCGCGGCTAATCATGAGCTCATGAAAACCCTAATGATCATTGCTTGTGTTAGCTTTCCAATTCAAATTGTCAGCATGATGGTGCTGGCCTATAAGCCTAAACTTTCTATCGCTTTAGCAATTATCAGTAGCGTTGCATTGATGCCAATTACCATTGTATTTGCTATGGGAATGATTTTTTCGGCTACTCGCTGGCGTTATCGCCAATTAGAGCCGTTTGATACTAGCCTCAATATCGGTTTTACACAAAAAATTGAATTTAACAAACGCAATAACCGTATTGTCGTGATTTCCCTTGGTATTATCAGTATTGCCTTTATTTTACTGAGCCAAAGTTTAGGCATGTTTTTGTTTGTTCTGACCATTTTCCTTGGTTACTTTGGTAAAAAAGCCAGTGATAACCTCTATTTAGCCGTTAAAGATGCCCAGTTTTATATTCGCCCAAATATTTTTGCGCATTGCTACCGCATTCCACTAAAAGATGTCACTTATGTGAAAGGTGAGAAAGGGAAAGTGTTCTTTGACGTTCAAATGCCAGAGGGTGTTTTGCAATTAACGGCAACCCCAGCAAATGCAACACCAGAAGAAAAAGAGAAGCTTGAGGCTTTTCTAAACCATATTCCAAAATAATTTTTGCGAATCCCCCTACCAACCACTTAACTGGCAGGGGTTTAACTAAGTTTAAATTATACTATTTGTTTATTTGAAAAGAAAAAGTCTGTAATTGCGCTTCCTATTTTTTTATTTTTTACTATTGTATTCAAACTTACTACCTGAGAGCTCGCTATTAAATTCGTTAATATATCTAGCTGACTATTATCCAATGCTTTAATTTCATTTAGTTCAGGGGAGGTTTTTTTAGTCATTTTATTTTTAATTACGCTCTCTACCATTTCAATAAACTTTAAATATTCTTTATTTTTATTTTCATAATAAAGAACATCTATTTTCACCAACTTAATATCATCATCTGACAAACCATGTGATTTATTATTTAACATTTCATTTTTAGCTTCAATAAAGCCTTCACATATACCTTTCATCTCTTTTACGTAGTCAGAATGTTTAATATAATCTTTTCCATCATAAACACCTTGAATTTCAAATAACTCAACCGTCTCCATCATATCATCAATAATATTTCCTATGCCTTTAAGCTCATGATTAAGTTGGCGAGTTTCTCCTTCCAATGCTTGCATATCTTTATTATTTTCAGTGCTTAACCTTCTTCTAAGTCTCTGTACATAAGGATTATATCTTGGATAATCAATAGGTATCGATTTGATATCCTTATGGAAATCCTTCAATAATTCGTAGTTACTACGTGTTCTATCTTTGAGATAAGACTCAAATCCTTTTTGAAATATCTCAAATTTTGAATTTATATCACCTATCTTTTTTTTATATTGATTAATGGCATAAGTGTATTCCAATGTTTCAGTTTTAGGTGATAAAACAAAGTTACTGAGCAAATTAGCAGGTGAATAAGACTTAAAATATACCGATGTTTTTTCGATATATTCCTTTTTGAGATTCAATAAAAAATCCATTTTCTCTTTAAGATAATGACTATCGTCAATTAGCTTAACTTGATAGTTTATATCACTGTTATTCATTTAAGTCCCTTTAAACCATGTTGGTTGGTGTAATAAAAATTCAATTAGATTAATTTAAAAAATACAGATAAAAATTATAAAATGTGAAAGATGAAAATATACCAAATAAAAACCAAAAACAAATTTAGTTTTAAGATAAATAATATTGAAATTATTAATTTTTCAAATAATATTTAACCTATAAATTAAAAGGCACAAATAAAAAAGCCAATTCGTTTATGAATTGGCTTTTTAGATATAAATATATTTATTTATTGCGACGAGCAATCACCGCATCGGATAATTGGCGTAACACTTTTTCAGTATCTGCCCAGCCAATGCACGCATCAGTGACACTTTTACCGTACACTAATGGTTCACCTGACTCTAAGTTTTGGTTACCTTCAACCAAATTACTTTCAATCATAATACCCGTAATTGAGCGGTCGCCATTGCTAATTTGTTCGCTAACATCCGTCGCCACTTCTATTTGCTTTTCGAATTTTTTACAGCTATTAGCATGGCTAAAATCAATCATAATGCTTGGCACTAAACCTGCTTTTTCTAAGCCTTCACGCACTTCTTTCACGTGTTTAGCGCTGTAATTTGGCTCTTTACCACCACGTAAGATAATATGGCAATCAGGGTTACCGCCTGTGTTGACGATGGCTGAATGCCCCCATTTAGTCACAGATAAGAAACAGTGAGCGGAACGCGCAGAGTTAATCGCATCAATGGCAATTTTAATTGTGCCATCTGTCCCATTTTTAAAACCAACAGGGCAAGACAGACCTGACGCTAATTCGCGGTGAATTTGTGACTCAGTCGTACGAGCGCCAATTGCGCCCCAGCTCATTAAGTCAGCAACATATTGTGGGCTAATCACATCCAAAAACTCACCTGCAGTTGGTAAGCCTTGGTTATTAATCGTTAATAATAATTCACGCGCAATACGCAAGCCTTCGTTGATATCAAAGCTATGATCCATACGAGGGTCATTAATTAAGCCTTTCCAACCAACCGTTGTACGTGGTTTTTCAAAATAGACTCGCATAACGATTTCTAACGAATCTTTTAATTCTTCACGTAACGGAGCTAAACGTTCCGCATACTCAAGTGCAGCTTTGGTGTCATGAATCGAACATGGGCCAATCACCACCACAAGGCGGTCATCTTTACCCGCTAAAATATTATGAATAGCAAGGCGTGCTTCATGAACGGTAAACGCAGCTTTATCGGTTGCTGGAAATTTTTCAAGCAGAGCAATAGGAGGTAATAATTCTTTTATTTGTTTTATTCTGACGTCATCGTTCTGATAGTTCATACCTGTATATCCAATGTTTATTATTTTTTACTGTTGTTGATTTGCATACCTTTTTTATCTCAAGTTAGCGCGCAAAAATCGCCTGTAAGTTCCCTCAACGCGCTTTAAAGATGAATTGATAACTTAAAAGATAATCGGCATCGAATTTTTAATCTAACCGTTCAGCGAACATCTGTAAACAGCCAAACGCGCGCAGAAATAAGGGGTTTATTTAGGGCTGATTATAAAATGAGGTGAAATAGCGATATTCAGCACAATAAATAGGCTAAATTCACATTTTGTAGTGTTAAAAATAAGTAAAACGGCTAAATAACGAGGATGTTACTTTAGCCGTTTTCTGTTTTTTTTGAGTCTATGGGCGAGACAAAGGCGCTGAGCCATTCTCTTTTGCTGATTTTATCCAAAGTCGAGAGCCATTCAAGGCGATACCCAGCAAAATCAGATATTCCAACGACATTGCATATACCCCTTGGATAAAGAAAATCACAATGCTTATCACATTGATGATCACCCAAAGCAGCCAGTTTTCTACGTATTTGCGCGTCATTAAAATCATCGCAACTACAGAAAGGATCGTCATGGCGGAATCCCAGAATGGGAATGCATCAGGCTCTATGGTTGGCATCGCTAAATTGGCACCAAACATATTCAAGATCTCAACAGCCCAAGTCGCAAGAACGCCAAATACCGCATCAATGTTAAAAGTAAGATAGAGCACCGCTAATACGGAAATGACTAGCGTGACAGAGGCTTTCGGTAAACTTAACCAGCGAATTTTTAATTCCGCTTGTTGAGAGCTGCTCACACGGCTCCATGCATACCAACCATAGATATTAGCAACAAAGAAAAATATCTGTAAAAGTAAGTTTGCATACAATTGAATCTGAAAGAAAATAACGGCAAACAGAGAAACGTTGATTAAACCAAACAGGTAATTAATCGTTTTTTCTAAACTTGCCAGTAAAATGCAAAGCAAGCCCGCGATTGTCCCCACGGCCTCAATATACGATAAATCATACACTGAACCCCAAAGCGGGATCTGCACTAATGTATTGGCTGTACTAAAGAAATCCATCCCGAAACCCTTTTAATGTTAGTCAATGTTGTATTGCTCAGTACTTCATTTAATGACACGGTTATTTTTATTTTAGACCCTGTGCAAAATCTAGCATTTTATTCAGTGGTAATAACGCTTTTTTACGTAAATCATCACTGACATGAATTTGATGGTTATTAGCGTTCCCTTCTAATGCCTCTGCAATCGCTTTTAAGCCGTTCATTGCCATCCAAGGACAATGGGCACAAGTTCGGCAGGTTGCCCCCTCTCCTGCTGTAGGCGCAATGTATAAAGCCTTTTCTGGGCAGGCTTGCTGCATTTTATAGAAAATACCTTTATCCGTTGCCACAATCATCGATGGATTCGGCAAACTTTGTGCTGCTTTAATTAATTGGCTTGTGGACCCCACTGCATCAGCAAGCTCGACAATAGCTTGAGGAGATTCAGGGTGAACCAACACCGCAGCTTCAGGGTAAAGCGCTTTCATTTTTTCTAAAGACTGCGTTTTAAATTCATCGTGTACAATACACGCCCCTTCCCAGCACAAAATATCTGCGCCAGTTTGTTGCTGTACATAGCGTCCAAGATGGCGGTCAGGGGCCCAAATGATTTTCTCTCCGAGGCTATCTAAGTACTCGATTAATTCAACAGCAATACTGGATGTGACGACCCAATCCGCTCGTGCTTTTACCGCCGCGGATGTATTGGCATACACGACCACTGTTCTATCGGGATGCGCATCGCAAAAGCGAATAAATTCCTCTTCTGGGCAACCTAAATCAAGGGAGCATTGCGCATCTAGTGTAGGCATTAGGACGTTTTTTTCTGGGCTAAGTATTTTGGCCGTTTCGCCCATAAATTTCACCCCAGCAACGACCAATGTTGATGCTGGATGCTTGGCGCCAAAACGCGCCATTTCGAGTGAGTCTGCGACACACCCGCCAGTTTCTTCTGCCAATGCTTGAATTTCAGGATCGGTGTAGTAATGTGCAACGATAACCGCATTTTTTTCAATCAGCAGAGATTTAATTTGTTCGCGATAAAACACTTTCTCATCCGAGCTTAATAGCGCAGGTTTGGGTGGAAATGGGTAAACTGACTGTTCAAAATCGATAAACACGCTCATTTCTTGCCTCTGTTTAGCATAAAGCGATTTTAAGGCTTATTTTAAGCTTAAAATCACAAAATAAAGCAACTTTTGTTTTATATACTAAACAAGATACTCCACTTTGCTTAATAAGTCTCCACTCATTTTATTTATTGAGACGTATTTTCAGACATTCTTTTCGCTTTTCGATTCTTTTTACGCTTGAAGCTTCGCTTTTACTGCACTTTATCGGTATCTTAGCGCATCCTGTTATATTAAATGGGCCAGTTATGGAATCACCTGCATCGTTAATAAATAAAATAATTTCTATTTCACTACTCGACCCGAGAATTGAAGCCGTGGTACTAACCGGTTCACGTGGTCGTGAGCAAGATATCGACCATTATTCTGATATTGATATTGAATTAATCGGCTATGGCGTCACAGAACTCTTTCAACAAAAGCACTGGATTGATAACTTTGGCAAACCATTAGCCGCGCTCCACTTACTAAACTTAGAAGATGATGCGCCAGATTGGCCAACGTGTTTAGTTATCTACGAAGAAGGCCGTAAAGTAGATTTCACCTTTGCAGAACCTGAACGTCTAGAAAAAATGAAGCGTGAAGGCCTAGACGCCACATTCTCACGGGGTTTTGCTGTTTTATTAGATAAAACGGGGATCACCGATGGTCTGCCTGAGGATGCCAATTCAACATCGCTGCTACCTACGCCTTTAAGCACTTCTGAATTTGCAGACATTGTTACCGATTTTTGGCATGAAGCCCATCAAGTGGCGATTGCATTAACCCGCGATGAGTTATGGGTGGCCTGGTCACGAAGCGCAGATATGAAACAGTATTTTCTAACGCTGATTGAAGGTCTTGTTTCCCTTCAAGGTCATCATGTTTGGTATAAAGGCCGTAAATACCATGAATGGATGCCACAGAAATATGTTCAAGCGCTAGAAACCATTTTTAATTGCGGCACAGCAGAGAAAGCAGCGTTGTCATTACAGTGTTTAATGCAATGCTTTGCCGAAGTCAGTACCGATCTCGCCAACCTACAAGGTTATGACGATATGCATGATATGGCTGAAAAAATGCAAGAATTAGTGATTGGTTTTTTACAGGATAACGGACTGCTACCTGAAGGATTGTAATTTATAAATAATGAGCAGCAAGGGAATGCTGTTTTTTGATTTGCTCGATGTTTCTGAACCTGCAACCAGCTTGTCGAGGTTTTGCTAACCGACTGAGTTTTACTTGATTAGGTATTGGGATTAGCTGAGATGGTGGGTCGTGCAGGATTTAAATTCTGCGAATTTAGCCTTCGGCCTGAACCTGCAACCAGCTTATCGAGGTATGGCTAACCGACTGAGTATTTACTTGATTGAGTATTGAGATGGTGGGTCGTGCAGGATTTAAATTCTACGAATTTAGCCTTCGGCCTGAACCTGCAACCAGCTTATCGAGGCATTGATAACCGAGTGAGTTTTACTTGATTAGGTATTGGGATTAGCTGAGATGGTGGGTCGTGCAGGATTTAAATTCTGCGAATTTAGCCTTCGGCCTAAACCTGCAACCAGCTTATCGAGGTATGGCTAACCGACTGAGTATTTACGTGATTGGGTATTGAGATGGAGGGTCGTGCAGGATTTAAATTCTGCGAATTTAGCCTTCGGCCTGAACCTGCAACCAGCTTATCGAGGTTTTGCTAACCGACTGAGTTTTACTTGATTGGGTATTGGGATTAGCTGAGATGGTGGGTCGTGCAGGATTTAAATTCTGCGAATTTAGCCTTCGGCCTGAACCTGCAACCAGCTTGTCGAGGTATTGATAACCGACTGAGTTTTACTTGATTGGGTATTGAGATGGTGGGTCGTGCAGGATTTAAATTCTACGAATTTAGCCTTCGGCCTGAACCTGCAACCAGCTTGTCGAGGTTTTGCTAACCGACTGAGTTTTACTTGATTGGGTATTGAGATGGTGGGTCGTGCAGGATTTAAATTCTACGAATTTAGCCTTC